>NZ_JBEZYF010000017.1:0-151548 GCF_040638415.1 Kribbella sp. NPDC026596
CCCGGTTTCTTCAACCGGGCCCGGCTTTCTTGTCGGGGAGAATGGCTTGGTGACACAACCTCGGGCCGACTGGGTCAACACCACGCACGACTGGGCCGGATCGGTGGATCTCGCTCACTTGCAGCAGATCCGCGATCACGCCGACGTCTACGCGCCCGGCGTACTGCACCTCGTGCTGGAGGTCATCGCCTACCCGGACGACGAGGCCGAGGCGGCGGGACGGCGGGGGAGTTGCCTGGTCACTCTCCACGCTGACGGCTCTATCTCGGTCACGGACAACGGCCGCGGGACCGACACTCGCGTCGACGAGGACGGCAACCTCGTGAAGAAGCCGATCATGGCGACCGAGGACCTCCGTTTCTTCCAGGATCCGGCTGCCCCGCTGCTGCCAGATGGTCTTCCGCGCCGGGGCATGTCGGTGGTCGCGGCACTCAGCGCTTCGTTGACGCACACGAACCGTCGCCTCAATGGCTCCTGGACCCAGCGGTACGAACACGGCGTCCCGGTCAATGATCTCGAGGCGATCGCTTCGGATGGAACCACCGGTACGACGGTGCGCTTCAGGCCCGCCGCTCCTCTCACCGCCGAGGACCTGCAGCCGTACCTGGTGTTCCCGCACCTCGATATCACCGTCACGCTTGGTTGATCTGGGAGGATCGGGGGCAGGGGGCAGCTGGAAGGAACTCTTCACCACATGACCGAGCAGCACGGCGACGACTCGACCGAGGACAGGCCCGGTCCGTACCGCGGCGTATTCGGTTCCGCCTCCGGTCCGACAGTCCCTGGTCCCGCCGGTCCGCAGTCGCCCGGCTCGCGGCCGCCCGGCTCAGCGCCGTACGGCGATCGTCCGAGTGCGTACGGCGGTCTGTACGGTGCGGACACGTCCAGCTACCAGGAGAATCCGCCGAAGCAGGTCACCATCGCCGCGATGATCGCGCTCGGTCTCGGGGCGCTGTGCGTGCTGCTCGCCGGCCTCGCGCTGACGTCCGCGGGCGAGCAGGTCGCCGAGGTTCTCACGGGTGACAAGGACAACCAGGGCGTCGCGGTGGCCGCGGCCCTGTTCTGTGCTGTCGTTTACACGCTGCCGGCGATCTTCCTGCGCAAACGCCGCCCGTGGGCCCGCTACCTGCTCATCGGTGTCGCCGCGATGGGCATCGCCGGCGGCGTGGTGGCCCTGCCCGGCAGCATCCTCGGCCTGGCGATCCACACCACCTTGCTGGTCCTGATGCTCCAGCAACCCACCAAGCTCTGGTTCCACCGCCGCTGACCGAAGGGCCACCCCGTGGAGATCTGGATCAACCCCGCCTGCTCGAAATGCCGAGCCGCCACCCAGGCCCTCGACGAGGCCGGCGTCGACTACACCGTCCGCCGCTACCTCGACGACCCACCCACCGCCGAAGAACTCGAAGCCGTCCTCACCCGCCTCGACCTCGACCCCTGGCACCTGGTCCGCCACAACGAACCCGAAGCCAAACCCCTCCGAGACCTCCCCCGAGACGAGGCCCACCGCACCGACTGGATCAACGCGATGATCACCCACCCCATCCTCATCCAACGCCCCATCCTCACCGCCGACGACACAACCACAGCCATCCCCCGAGACCCCGAAACCCTCGCCCGCTTCCTCCCCTGACAAACTGCCCCGTCCTGCCCCAACCTGCCCCACGACACCTGTGGACAGCGCCAGCGGTCGCTCTCGGATCTCCTGCACAATCCATGGATGCTGTGTCGAGCGCCTGCTGCACGAGCTCGCCGTGTTCGGGGTGGGCGATGTCTGGCTGGAGTCGCGATCCGCGGGTCCGGACCGGCGCGACGTACGGCTGGTGGACAGTGCCCGCCGAAAGGGTCTGGTGCCGAGCGGCCTGGTTGTCCGATTCGCCCGGCCGTTGGACGATCCGATGCTCTGGATCCCGGATGCGATTGCCGGGGCGGTCACGGCTGCCACCTTGGGCGAACCTGGCTGGGTACTCGCCATGGACGAGATCCTCACCCGGCACGATGTCGTCGTGCGCTAGGAAAGCGCGAAGGCTGGGTCCCACCATCCGGAGGGGTTCCCAGCCTCACTTCTCGGTCGAGCAGCGCTCGCGAGCTGGTGACAGTCTGTCACACCGCGCCCCCGGTTGTCATTCGCGATCAGCCTCAGAGCTTTTGGAGGCGGGTCAACGCTTCTTGGAGGATTGTGGGTTGTTTGCAGAAGGCCCAGCGGACCAGGGGGCGGCCGAAGGCTTGGTTGTCGTAGAAGACTTGGTGGGGGATGGCTACTACGCCGGTGCGTTCGGGGAGTTGGCGGCAGAAGGTGATGCCGTCGGTGTGGCCGAGGGGGCGGATGTCGGTGGTGACGAAGTAGGTGCCTTGCGGGCGGTGGACCTCGAAGCCGAGGTCGGCCAGGCCGTCGCAGAGGAGGTCGCGGCGCGACTGCAGGTCGGCGCGCAGGGCGTCGAAGTAGTCGTTGCCCAGGGCAAGCGCATGGGCGACGGCGGGCTGGAACGGTGCGCCGGAGGTGAAGGTGAGGAACTGCTTCGCGGTGGTCACCGCCGTCACCACGGCGGGCGATCCGGTGACCCAGCCGATCTTCCAGCCGGTGACCGCGAACGTCTTGCCGGCGCTGCTGATCGACAGGGTCCGTTCCGCCATTCCGTCGTACGACGCGAGCGGCCGGTGCTCGAGTCCGTCGTACACCAGGTGCTCGTAGACCTCGTCGGTGATGACGACCAGATCATGCTCGATCGCGACGGCGCAGATCCCGCGGAGCTCCTCGTCGGTGAGGACGGTGCCGGTCGGGTTGTGCGGCGAGTTGATCAGCAGGACCTTGGTGCGCGGAGTGACCGCGGCCCGGAGCTCGTCCAGGTCGAGCCGGTACGACGGGGCGCGCAAGGTGACCGGGACACGGCGGCCGCCGGCGAAGGCGATGCCGGCCGCGTACGAGTCGTAGTACGGCTCGAGGGCGATCACCTCGTCGCCGGGCTCGACGAACGCGAGCAGCGCGGCGGCGACCGCTTCCGTGGCGCCGGTGGTGACCAGGACCTGCGTGTCGGGGTCGTACGAGAGACCGTAGAACCGCTTCTGGTGATCGACGATCGCCTGCCGGAGCGCGGGGATGCCGCGGGCCGGCGGGTACTGGTTCGCGCCGGCGCGGATCGCGTCGATCGCGTCCTCGAGCAGTGAGTCCGGCCCGTCCTTGTCGGGGAATCCCTGGCCGAGGTTGACCGAGCCGGTCGCCACCGCGAGGGCGGACATCTCGGCGAAGATCGTCGTACCGAGGCCGGTCAACCGCTCAGCGTGTGCGCGCATGCCCCCGACCTTAACTCGCCTCGTCAGCCAAGGACCGCGTGCTCAGCCCTCGATCGTGTCCACCATGTGGGTCAGCCAGGCGCGGGCTGTGCTGCGGTCGGCGGCGGTGAAGGACGCCTCGAGTTCGTCCTCGAGCTTGCGGATCGCGGGCGCCGCCTCGGCCAGCCGCCGCGCCCCGGCGGCGGTCAGGTGGACCTGCTGGGTACGCCGGTCCTTCGGGTTCGGCTGCCGCTCGACGAGGCCGGCTCGCTCCATTCCGGTGATCAGCTCGTTCGCCGACTGACGGGTCGTGCCGACGACGCGGCCGACATCGGCGATGGTCAGGCCCGGATCCTTCCGCACGCAGAGCAGTGTCCCGTACTGCTGCACCGACAGCCCGTGCTCGTCGAGCGCCTCCGCGAGGGCCGAACGCATGCTCAGCCAGGCGTGCCGGACGAGAAAAGTCACGCAGCCGTCGTCTTCCATGCTCCCCATTCTGCCGGTCCCGCGGGCACGGGAAGACCAAAAGGTGATTGACAGGTTCCTGTCAATCTAGGACGATGTGAATCTCGTCAGGGTCCTGACAATCATAGGAGACTTCGTGTCCACGATCGACCCCCCACCAGACACGCTCAAACAACGCCGCATCCTCGCGATCCTGGTCGTCTCGGCCGTCCCGATCTGGATCGACTCGACCGTCCTCGGGATCGCGCTCGAACGCCTCGCCGACCCGGTGCACGGGCTCGGCGCCACGCCCGGCCAGTTGCAGTGGGCCGTCGGCATCTATTCGCTGCTGTTCGCCACCGCGCTGTTCCTGGCCGGGGCCCTCGGTGACCGCTACGGCCACCGGACCATCCTCATGCTCGGTCTGCTGATCTTCGGCGCCGCGTCGGCCTGGGCCGCGTGGGCCACCGACCCGGTCGCGCTCATCCTGGCGCGTGCGGCCATGGGCCTCGGCGGCGCGCTGATCATGCCGCCGTCGATGGCGATCATCGGCTGGACCTTCCCGCCCGAGCGCCGGGCCGGCGCGATCGCGATCTGGGGCTCGTCGGCCGGCGTCGGCGTCGCCGTCGGCCCGGTGCTCGGCGGCCTGCTGATCGACCACTTCTGGTGGGGATCGGTCTTCACCATCAACCTGCCGATCGTCGCGCTCGGCCTGCTCGGCGCCGCACTCGTCCTGCCGAACCCCCGGAGCCCGCAGCGCCGCCGGCTCGACCCGCTCGGCCTCGGCCTGTCCACCCTCGGCCTGCTCGGTCTCTCGTACGGACTGATCGAAGGCGGCCACCAGGGCGGCTGGGACCGCTGGCAGGTCTGGGCGAGCATCGCCGGCGGTCTGGTCCTGCTCGCCGGGTTCATCTTCTCCGAGTGGCGCGAGCAGCAGCCGAGCTTCGACCCGCGGCTGTTCCGCAACCGCCGCTTCGCGGCCGGCAACTTCACCCTGGCGGTCGTCTTCCTCAACCTGACCGGCCAGAGCTTCTACCTCGCGTTCTACCTGCAGGGCGCGCGCGGGATGAGCGCGTTGTCGGCCGGCCTGATGTCGTTGCCTGCCGCAACCGGTGTGATCGTCGGCTCACAGTTGGGCGCCCGGCTGGCGGCCCGGTTCGGAGTGGCCAAGGTCTCGGGTACGGCGGTCTTCACGCTCGCAGTGTGTGCCGGGCTGAACGTGCTGTACGACGTCGACACCCCGCTGGTGTGGATCGGCGTGGTCGGTGGGCTGGTCGGTCTGTCGATCGGCATGACCACTGCGCCCACCACGGCCGCCGTGATGGCGACTCTGCCGCTCGATCGGATGGGTGCCGGATCTGCGGTCAACAACGTCCTTCGCCAGGTCGGCAGCGTTCTCGGCGTCGCCATTCTCGGCACGATCGTCTCGTCGACGTACCAGCATCGGATCGCGCCCTCGCTGGCCGGTCTGCCGGCCGGCGTCCGGGACGCGGCCGGTACGTCGGCCGAGGCGACCCGGCACGTGGCGGGCACGGTGGGCCGCCCGGACCTGGTGAAGGCCGCGGACGACGCCTTCATCCACGCCATGCACACCGCGGCGCTGGTCGGCGGGGTCATCGTCCTGGTCGGCGCGGTCGTTCTGGTGCTGGCGTTCCGGACCGCCACGCCATCACAATCGCCGGAACCGCGGCCGCTCAGGCGGGAGCGCGCCGGCACCGGGCGATTGTGATGGGCTGACGGTCCGCGCCTTAGTTCCAGGGTGACGGCGGCGGTGGCGGTACGACGGCAGGGCGGTCCTCGCACCACGTCGCGCCGGTCCAGCCGCCGTCGTTGCCGGCCAGCAGCCGTACGTCGAACTCCGGCGGCCCGTTGAAGTGGAACGTGCCGCAGTTGTTGACGAACGGAGCGCCGATATTGCGGGCGTCGACGTTCTCGAACGTCGCCCAGCCGCCGACCCGGGCGTTGACCACGTTCGTCCCGGCCCCGTCGACCTTGATGTTGCGCACGGCAACGTTCGTGATGGCGTAGTCGTCCTTGACCGGCCAGTCGACGACGAACATCATCGCGTTGTACGTCGAGTCGAGGAACGAGCTGTCCGTGATCTCGATCGTCCCGGACATCGTGGACTGCAACGCGTACAGCCAGATCGCGCCGAGCCCGATGTCCCAGTTGAGATCCCGCGGACCGCCACGGACGGTGGTGTTGCGAGCGAACGTCAGCGTTCCCTCGAACGGCGTCGCGTTGAACCGCGATCCGGCGTGCAACGTGCTGCCCTCGCGGATCGGGTCGGCGACCAGGTTGTCCGTGACCGCGTTGTCGCGACCGCCATAGATGGCGATGTTGTTCGCGAGTACGGGCGTCTGGACCGTGTTGTGGTCGTAGACGTTGTCGTGGTTCACCGAGCCGGAAGGGTTCGACTCCGACCACATCGCGAGGCCGTCGTCGCCGCTGTTGCGGACGAAGTTGTTGGTCGCGCGGACGTTCGAGACGCCGAGGTGCAGGTTCATCCCGTCGGCGACCGCGTCGGTGATGACGTTGTTGCGGATCAGCAGGCCGTCCATCGGACCGTCCAGCCAGATCCCGACCTTGGTGTGGTGCAGGTAGAGGTTCTCGATCGTCGAGCCGCCACCGATCGCGCCACCGATCCCGTTCACCTGATCGGTGTCGATCCGTTCGCGTACGTCGCTCTCGATCGCGAAGTCGGCCAGGTGAACCCGGGTGCTTCCGCCGTCGGCGGCGTACTTGCCATAGAAGCCGGGAGCACTGTGCACGGACTTGTCTGGTGCGGGTTCAGGGAGCGGGAGCACTTTGCCCTTGATGATCGTCCACCAGTTGCCGGCGCCGCGGATCGTCACCTTGTCGACAATGATGTGCCGGTTGACCTGGAAGGTGCCGGCCGGAATGAAGACCGACCAGCCGAGCTTCTGCGCCGCCGCGATGGTGCGCTCGATCGCGGGCGCCGCGTCGCGCCGGCCGGTCGGGTCAGCGCCGAAGAGCCGGACGTCGAGCGACCGGGCGGGCTGCCGGATCGGTGCGTTGACGAGCTCGAAGTCGGCGACATCGAGGACGGTCCAAGCCGCCGCCGAGTTGCGCGGTACGGCGAACCGGACGCGATCGCCGGCCTTGTACGTGTGGTCGAGCAGCACGCGCTGCTCGTCGTAGAAGTGGTTCGGCCGGAACGGCTTTGCGACCGGGTCCGGCTCGGGCTTCCACCAGCCCGGGATCGGGTCGGCGTTCGGGTCGTTGGAGAACGGATACATGCCGTAGAGCCAGGCGTACTGCGACGTCAACGTCATCGTCTGCTTGTGCTTGCCGTTCACCGTGACGTCCAGCGGCGCCGTGATCCCACCACCGCCCGGCGCATCCGGAATGCTGTAGCGAAGCGTCAGTGCGTTGGTGGCTCGGGTCAGCGTGAATTCGACGTACTGCTTGGGCTGCAGACGTACGGCGGTCCGCCCGGAAGCCTCGGCGGGGAGCGTGTAGGCCTCCCGGCTCGGGCCGAGCTTCTCGCCGGTGAAGGAGGCGTTCTCGGCCTCCTGCTCGACGAACGGGACGTCGGCTCCACGTCCGGCGACGAGCGCGGGATCGAGGCCGGCGCGGGTGATCCGCGGGGCCGGGTGAGCTGACGCGGGGCTGATGAGCAGGCTGCCGAACAGGGCAGTCGAGAGTGCGACCGCGGTCAGGCGCAGGTGTGATCGGGACATTGGCGGATCCCCTCCGGACGAACGTGTCTGGAGGTTATGCATCCAACCAACTCACCGCAAGATCTCGACAAGAAGAAGAAAATTCTTGCTACTCGAGGGGTAGTTCTACCTGGGGTTCGGGGCGGATGGCTCGGAGCCAGAGTTCGGTCTGGGCGATGTGGGCGGAGGCCGCGGTGGCGGCGGCCGCGGGGTCGCGGGTGGCGATGGCGTCGAGGATGGCGCGGTGGCCGCGGTCGCTGGTTCGCTTGATCGCGTCGAAGTCCGCCCCGGGTTCGAAGATGCGGTAGTGACCGCCCCGGCCGCGGATCACGCCGGTCAGCGCGGTGACGGTCGGGTTGCCGCCCGCCGTACAGATCGCGCCGTGGAACTCGGCGTCGAGCTGCTGGATCTCGGTCGCGTCGGTGGTCGCCTCGAGGCGGTCGAGGATGTCGCTCAGTCGTGCCTGCAGCTCGGGGTCCTGGCGGGCCGTGGCCGCGGCGGTGGCGTGGGACTCGAGCACCCGGCGGACCTCGAGGAGCTCGAGCACTCCCTCGAGCGGGATCAGCTCGACCGACAGCGAGAACCGGCTGATGATCTCGGCCGGGTCCAGCGCGGAGACGTACGTACCCGAGCCGTGCCGCGACTCGATCACGCCGAGCGCGGCCAGCGACCGGGCCGCCTCGCGCAACGAGCTGCGGGAGACGCCGAGGTGGTCGCACAGCTCGGGCTCCGGCGGGAACTTGGCCCCCGGGCCGAGCTCGCCGGACGCGATCATCTGTCGCAGGCCGGCCAGTGCCTTGTCCGTAGCTGCCATTCGCCACCCTCCTCGATGTCCCCCGTGAAGGGTAAGTCCTCAGACCATTTGCCGTCACATTCTGGTCGTTCTCGCCTACTGATCGCGAAGACGCCACGAACTCTCGACCAATTCCTCAGACGTCAGTCCCCAACCATCAATTGCAGGAAGGCCGGCAGATCTCGCACCCGCCAGTGCCGCCGGTCGAGCTGTTCGTACGGCGTACCGCTGCCGTCGACCAGGATCGTGGCCATCCCGCGCTCCCGTGGGAGGGTGAGGTTGACTTCGAGGTCGTCGAACATGGCTGCCCGGGTGGGTTCGATACCGAAGAGATTCAGGAACGCGTCCAAGCTCTCCGCGTACGGCTTCGGGATCAGCTCGCCGGCGAGGATGTCGAAGATGCCGTCGAAGCAGGCGGTCAGGCCGAGCTGCCCGAGCGCCTGCTCCGCGTGGTACGCCGACCCGTTCGTATACACGTAGCGGCGGCCGGGCAGTGCGGTGAGCGCGGTGGCGAGCGTCGGGTCCGGGGCGATCACCGAGTAGTCGATCCGGCGCTCGAAGCTGAGGAAGTCGTGCGGATCGATGGTGCCGGTCACCATCGCTCCCCGCAGCGACGTGCCGTACTGCGCGACCAGTTCGGCCTGGATCTGGCGAGCGCCGGCGACATCGGTGTCGTAGTACTCGGCGATCGTCGAGAGGATGCCGTGGGTGAGTTGGCCGGCCAAGGCGGAGCCGGGTGGGTACAGCGTGTTGTCGAGGTCAAGCACCCAGGTGTCGATGTCCGTGAGCACCAGACCAGAGTAGTGACAGACTGGGGTGAGTCACCGACGGGAGGACTGACACGTGGCGACTGCGCTCATCACCGGGCCGGCGAGCGGAATCGGCCGAGCGTTCGCGGACAAGCTGGCGCTGGAGGGGTACGACCTGGTGCTGGTGTCGCGGGACGAGGCGCGGCTGAAGGAGGTCGCGACCGACATCTCCCGCCTGCACGGTGTCGCGTGCGAGGTGCTGGCCGCGGACCTGACCGACGCGGACGACCTGGCCCGGGTGGAGGAACGGTTCCGGACCGGGCCGGTCGAGGTGCTGGTGAACAACGCCGCCTTCGGGCAGAAGAAGCCCTTCTGGGCGAACACGATCGAGGCCGAGGAGAACCAGCTCGATCTGCTGGTCCGCGTCGTACTGCGGCTCACGCACGCCGCCGTACTCCCGATGATCGAGCGCGGGTCGGGCGCGGTGATCAACGTGTCGTCGGTGGCCGGGTTCCTGCAGCGCAACGTCTACAGCGCGCACAAGGCCTGGGTGACGAACTTCTCGGCCGGGCTGGCGGTCGAGCTGCACTCCAAGGGCGTTGCCGTGATGGCGTTGTGCCCGGGGTTCGTGCACACCGAGTTCCACGAGCGGATGGGGATGGACAAGTCGCTCATCCCGTCGTTCCTGTGGCTGGACGCGGGCGACCTGGTCGACGCCGCCTGGAAGGACCTGATGCGCGGCAAGGCGATCTCGATCCCAACCCGCCGCTACAAACTCATCGTCGCCGCCGCCCGCTACACCCCGCGCGCACTGATCGCACGGGTGTCGACCGTGGGCCTGGACGGTGGTCGGCGCCGCGCCTGACTGGCCGAAGCGACTCGTAGCGAGTCTTGGCCAGCGCGATCGACGACGCGGCGGTCGTTCGGAAGGCCGTTGGTATAGCCAACTAGAGACCGTTGCATAGCCAACTAATTCCTCCACCGAACGCGACGCCTGTGCTGCTCGGCGTAGGCGTGGCTATGAGTCCCTAGGGACATTGCTGACTTTGTGCGATCCTGCTGCTAGTTCGCACTTGAAGGGGCCTCCCGGGTGAGCGGAGGAGTGCGAGCGGGGGATTGACGGATCCGGGCGTGCATTCCTCCGTGGAGGCAGGGGGAGGCACCATGGACATCAGCGACGCCGTACGACGCCGGATGGGCAGGAGATTCTCGTCGGTTCGGCGGAGCTGGACCGCGGTGGCCGTGGCAGTCCTGCTGGCGTCAGCAAGTTTGACAGTTGCCGCCGGACCGGCGTCGGCGGTCGTGGCCAACGTCACGATCACGGGGACCGCGGGCTCGAATGGCACCACCACAGTGACGTACCGAGCCTCCGCGACCGCAGCGGGAACCGTGCGCGACATCGTCGTCACGATCCCGACGGGTTCCACCGGGATAGTCACCTCCGTGAACGGCACGGTCCGCACCGTCTCGCCCGGCGTCCTGCGGTGGACACCGACCAAGACGATAAATGTTGCCGTAGGCACCCGTTTCGTGATCCCGTTCTACGGCCTCCGGCTGCCGAGCGGTGGACCGTGGACGCTGAGTTTCAAGGCGACCGGTACCACGGGTGCGGTGCTCTCGTCCGGTACCGGAACACTGACCCGGCCGGTGACGATCTCTCCGAACGTGGCCATCACCGCGAGCAACCCGATCCCGGGGCAGAAGACCACGCTGTCTTACTACGGCACACTCACGAGCCCGGGGATCCTTTCTGCCGTTCGGATGCAGCTGCCGGCCGGCACCTCGGGGGCTGTCACCAGCGTCAACGGGACGCTGACGACCTCGGGTGGCTACGCGACCTGGAAGGCCTTTACTCTGCGGAGCTATGCGGCCGGAGCGCGACTGGCGATCCCGATCTACGGAGCGGTGTTGTCGAAGTACGGCGGCGTCTTCACGCTGGCGGTCTCGGCCACGAGCTCGACCGGCGGCCTGATGATGTCCGGCTCGGGAACCTTGGCCCTGATCGCGCCACCCGCACCGATGCCGGCGGTGGCAGTCGCCCCGTTCCGCCCGGTTCCGGCAGGTTGCCCGTCCGCCTGGCCGACGACGACCGCCGAGAACGCAAAGGCGGGCACCGGTGCGTGGGTCATTCCGGACAGTATGAACGGGACGCTGGCGGCGTACCTCACGGAGGTTTCGGCGAGCTGCGGTGACACCGTGGATATCAAGGTGACGTCCGGCAATCCGGTCAGCGTGGTGGCCTACCGGATGGGGTACTACGCCGGCCTCGGAGCGCGTGAAGTGTGGCGCCAGGACAACGCGCCGACCGTGGTGCAACCCGCCCCGACAACCGGTGGTACGGCCAACGGTCACCCGCTGCAGATGACGTCGGCCGCGTCGTGGTCGAAGACGTTGAGCATTCCGGTGACGAGCGACTGGGTGCCCGGAACGTATCTCATCCGGGTCAGCGACGGCCGGTTTGCGTCGTACGCTCCGCTGACGGTCCGGGACGACACGGGGACCAAGCACGATCTGCTGATCCAGCAGGCGAACACGACGTGGGAGGCGTACAACAAGTACGGCGGCGTGAGCTTCTACACCAGTTTGGACACCGGATCGGGCCGCCTGACCTTCGATCGTCCGTACAACGAGGGGCAGGGGTCCGGTCAGTTCCTGCCTCTGGAGCAGGGGCTGGTTTTCTGGGCCGAATCCATGGGGTTGGACGTCACCTATTGGACCGACAACGACCTCGACGAGTTCGGTGGCCAGTTGCCGTTGCGGGCTGGGACGATCTTCTTGCCGGGGCACGACGAGTACTACTCGCTGCCTATGCGGGCGGCGCTGAGCCAGGCGATCACGCGAGGCGTGAACGTGGCCAGTCTCGGAGCGAACGCGGCGTACCGGCGAATTGCGTTCACGGACAGCAGTCGGCGGGCATGGGACGTCGACCGGTACACGGCCGGCTTCGACTCGACGACCTGGCGCTACCTGGGTGATGCCTATGCGTCGCAGCCGCTGCTTGGTGCCGAGTACTTCTGCGCCGACTTGGGCCACACCCTCACTACCGGAAGCGGCTGGTTGTTCCAGGGCACCTCGGCCGGCACCGCCGTACCAGGGTTCCTCGCCGGCGAGGTCGACTTCGTCTGGCCGGGTTTGTACAGGCATCCAGGGCTGACCATTGTTGCCAGCGGCACCGGTATCTGCCGGACGAACGGCCGCGAGACTCCGATGCACGCGACTGCGTTCGTCGCACCATCGGGAGCCCGGGTGTTCAACGGCTCCACCTTCGCCTACGGCTGCTTCCTGGTACGCCGCTGCCCGTCCAACTGGAACATCCCCACACCGTCGGCGGCCTCACAGCAGGTCGTGACGATCATGGTCAACAACATCACCGACTGGGTCGGCCGCGGGACGATCAAGCCGCCGGTGGACACGGCCGCCGTGGTACGGGTCGCCGTTCCCCAGCAGCAGCTCCCCGCTGAGAACCAACCGTGATGGCCGATTACAGCTTCTCGGCGACCTCGGTGAGTACGGCGAGGGTTGCGGAGACCAGCGGGTGATCGGCTCGGCTCGAGCGGATTGCGGCGTACACGCGTCGGGTCGGGATCGGCTCGGGCAGTGGGCGGATCACCGCGAGAGTCGGCGTTGGTACGCCGAGGCGCGGGACCAGCGAGACACCACCGCCGGCCGCAACCAGGGCGGCGACGGCCCGGAAGTCGTCGGATTGATGGACCACGCGTGGCTGGAAGCCGGCCTGCTCACACGCCAGCAGTACGACGTCCCGGATCGGGTTGCCGGGAGCCGTCATCACCCAGTCGTCGGCCGCGAGCTGGGAGAGCTCGATGGTGTCGTCGGCCGCTGCCGGGTGTGTTGGTGGGAGGACGGCGACGAACGGCTCGGCGTACAAGGGGATCCGGATCAGGCGCTGGTCGTCGGCGCGGGGTGAGCCGCGGTGCTCGACCGCGATCGCGATGTCGGCGTCGCCGTCGAGCAGCTGGGTGATGCCTTGATGGCCTTCCGCGTCGCGGACGACGAGGTCGAGGCCGGGGTTGGTTTCCCGGAGGCGGGTCAGAGTGGGGGCGACGAGCAGGCTGATCGCGGTCGCGAAGGCGGTGACGCGAACCTCGCCGTTCGCACCGTTCGCGTGCAGGCGCATCGCGTCTTCGGCGCGTTCGACCTCGGTCAGGATCGTGTCGGTGTGGGCGAGGAGCAGGCGGCCGGCCGAGGTGATCGCGACCCGCCGGCCGCGGCGTTCGAGCAACTCCTGGCCGACTTCGGATTCCAGGGCGGCCAGTTGCTGGGAGACCGCCGAGGGCGTCAGATGCAGCACCTCGGCGGCCGCCGTCACGGTCCCGTGGTCAGCCAGCGCGCGCAACACCCGGAGGCGTCGTACCTCGATCACGGACCTCAGCTTCGCACAGCTGGTCGGCGGACAGCTCCGAGGCGACCAGTGTCAGCGCAGCGCGCGGCGCCGATGCCGGCGTCGGTGCGGGCTGCGGGGCGGGTGCGGGTTGTGCCTGCCGCTGCAGCAGGCGTCGGACGGCGGCGCGGAGTGGACGACGCTGCGGGACATAGGGCCGGACCGGTGCGTTCGGCATGGCGGAGTGAGTCTGCTCGTGGATCGACTTGATCACGGAGAACGGGACGTAGTGCACGGTAGTTCCTTTCGTCTCTTCGACAGTAAGAACCGGCACGGTGATACGTCCAATGAAAGTTCTTCGCAGAGTTGATGCATGTGGTGCATGATCGTTGGTATGGAACTACGGCAGCTCAGATCGTTCGTGGTGGTGGCCGAGGAGCTCAACGTCGGCCGGGCGGCGACCCGGCTGCATCTGACCCAGCCGTCGCTCAGCCGGCAGATCGCGGCGCTCGAGCACGATCTCGGCGTGGAACTGTTCGCCCGGGTCCGCCGCCGGTTCGTGCTGACCGCGGCCGGGGCGACGTTCCTGGCCGATGCGCAGGATCTGCTCCGGCGCTCCGACGAGGCAGTACGCGCGGCGCAGCGAACGCAGCGGGGTGAGCTCGGCACGCTGCGGCTGCGGTTCGTCCAGTCCGCGACCCATGAGGCACTGCCGCGGTTGCTGGGTACGTTCCGCGACGCCTATCCGGACGTGGTCCTGGATCTGGAGACGATGACGACCCTCCAACAGACCGAGGCGCTGCGGGACGGCCGCATCGATGTCGGCCTGCTCCGGCCGAACGCTCCGGCGACGGTCGGTGGCCGGGATCCGATCACCGGGCTCGCGCCCGCCTCGACCGGAGGAAGAGGTGGGAAGCGGCTGGCGGCGAGCGGTGGAGGGGGTGGGAAGCGGGTGGCGGCGAGCGGTGGAGGGGGTGGGAAGCGGGTGGCGGCGAGTGGTGGAGGGGACGACTCGTCGGGTGGCGGGACGGTCGTCGTACAGCTCGCGCCGGGGCTGGCGTCGCGGGCCGTCTCGGCGGATCCGCTGGTGGCGGTGCTGCCGGCGCGGCATCGGCTGGCGCGGCGCAAGCGGATCCGGCTGGTCGAGCTCGCGGACGAGCCGTTCGTCTTCTACTCGCGGCTCAGCGGTCCCGCGGTACACGACACGATCGTCGGGTTCTGCCGGGCGGCCGGGTTCATACCGCGGATCGAGCAGGAGGCGGCCGACGTACAGACGATCGTGTCGCTCGTCGCCGCCGGCCTCGGAGTCTCGCTGCTGATCAGCCCGACCCCGCTGACCAACCCGGAAGCGGTCGTCTACCGCGAGTTGTCCGACGACCTACCACCCTGGCAACTCTCCGTAGCCTGGTCCCCGGACAACCGCTCCCCAGCCCTGGCCCGCTTCCTCGAACTCCTTGAGCCTGCCCCCTGACCTGGAGGGTTGCCCCCTCAGATTCTCAGTGGGCAACCCTCCAGCTGAGGGGCTGCCCACTGAGTTGGAGGGTTCGCCGGATGGCGCGGCGGGGTGGGGCCGGGCCGGCGGGATGGCGCGGCGGGTGGGGCCGGGCGGGCGGGATGGGTGCGGGCGGGTCAGCCGAAGATGTCGGGGTCGCCGCCGGTGCGGATACCGGTTTCGAGGTCGGCGATCGTGGCCATGTCGTCGTTGTCGAGCTGGAAGTCGAAGACGGCGAAGTTCTCCTGGATCCGGCTCGGGGTCTTCGACTTCGGGATCACCACGTTGCCGAGCTGCAGGTGCCAGCGGATGACCACCTGGGCCGGCGTCTTGCCGTGCTTGTCGGCCAGCGTCTTCAGGGCCGGCTGCGAGAGCAGTTCGCCCTGCGCCAGCGGGCTCCACGCCTGGGTCACGATGTCGTTCTCCGCGTTGAACGCGCGCAGCTCGTCCTGCGGCAGCGCCGGGTGCAGCTCGATCTGGTTCACCGCCGGGCGGATCGTGGTCTCCTCGAACAGCCGCCGCAGCGCCGGTTCGTGGAAGTTGGAGACGCCGATCGCGCGGACCCGCTTGTCGGCGTACAGCTGCTCGAACGCCTTCCAGGTGTCGACGTACTTGTCCCGCTGCAGCGACTGCCAGTGGATCAGGTACAGGTCGAGGTACTCGAGGCCGAGCCGCTCGAGGCTCGTGTCGAAGGCCTTCAGCGTGCTGTCGAAGCCCTGGTCGCTGTTCCACAGCTTGGTGGTGATGAATAGCTCGTCACGGGGCAGGTCCGCCGCGGCGATCGCGCGCCCGACGCCGGCCTCGTTGCCGTAGATAGCGGCGGTGTCGATGTGCCGGTACCCGGCCTTGAACGCGGTCGTGACGACGTCGGTGACGATCTCGTCCTCGATCTGCCAGACCCCCAGGCCCAGCTGCGGGATCTCGACGCCGTTGTCCAGAGTGATGGTGGGGACTGTGCTCATTTGTCTATTCCACCGGGCCGAAGGGCTCTGGCCCAGTCATCCGACGTGTGACAACAACCTCATTAACTCCCCGTAACCACCTCATGGGTTTTCGCATCTGGCTCCAGGAACCGCAGCAGCGCGGTCCCTTCACGCTCCAGCTCGGTCAGCGTCTTCTTCAGAGTTCGCCCGAACGGCGCCACGGTGAGCGTCGCCACACCGCGCTTCTTCTCGGCCGTCCACAGCCCGGCGACCAAGCCGTCGACTGTGTACGTCGCTTTGACCCGGAGGTTCTTCGTGTACACGGCCGGCTTGTGCTCGTCCGCGATGATCCGCTCCCGTTTCGCATGCGAGAGCAGGATGTTGTCGAACTCGGGGAGAAATCTCACGGGCGCCGGAGTGTCCGGGGCCGGCCGCGGCCCATCCGGTACGTCGTACAACGTCTTGCCGGCCTCGTCCGTGAAGGTCTCCAGCTCGAGCTCGTCGAACAACGGCTTCGCCTTCTGCAGCCCGGACCAGGTCTGGAAATCCGCGGGAGTGGCCGGTCCAAAGGCGGCGAGGTACCTGGTGACCAGCTCCTGCGGCTCGGCGGGCGTGTGGAGCTTGTCGCCGATCCAGTCCTCCGCCGGTGTGAAGCGCGCGTTCGCGGACCAGCTCCAGCGGGCGTCGGTCGGGTACATCACGAGTGGCACCAGCATCCGCGTGCAGAAGCCGAGCGCCCGCTCGTTCACGTCCGGGAACTGCTTCTGCAACGCATCCCGCACCTCGGTGAACGTCAACGGCTCCTTCGCCAGCAGCTTCTTCGCCGCCGCGACTACCTTCGCAGGCTCCAGCCCGGTCCCTCGATCCCCGAGCACCTTCAAGCCCGCCTCGAGCACCGGCGACACTGTCGTCCGAAACCGCAGATAGTCGGCGGATGTCACCAGATGCAAGGTCCCGCGGAACATCGTCGCCCGCACCACCTCCCGATCAGTCACCGCCCGATCGAGCTCCGCCTCCTCGAAACCACCGATCCGCGACCACAAACCGACGTACGGATGCTTGGGCTCCTGCCCCTGCATCCCCACCAGCCGCCCCACCACGTCGACCGCGGACACACTCTCCCGCTCCAGCAGCAACTGCCGCGCCAGCGTCGCCCGATTGACCGCCCGCCCACTGATCACCACCATGCAGGCATCCTGCCCGGCGGCTCCGACAAAGTCAGCTGTAGTCCTTCTCGTCGTACTTCGGCAGGTTGAGGAGGCGGCGGATCTCGGCGGCGGGCGACTTGCCGCTCTCCGCCGAGGCGAGCTTCACGTGGCTAGCCATCTCCGTGAGGTTGTCCGCCTCGGCGGCCTTCAGCCAGTGCGGGCGCGCGGCGGTGTCGGCCTGGGCCAAGGTTCGGATCTGCTGGGCGACCTTCGGCGGCCAGGTATTGGCCAGGAGTTGCTTGGACTCGGCGAGGTTGGCCGCGGCTACCGCCCGGGCCCGCGCTCGCAGGGTGGCGGCCGACGAGCCGTTGTTGGCGGCCTTCTCGAAGCGTTCGAGGGCGACGTTGTACGGCCGGGTCACCTGCAGGTACCGCTGACCCGCGGCAGCCAGACTCATCGGCACCGGCGTAGCCCTCACCACCGGAACACTCCGCACCGGGGCGGGGGTGCTGCTCGGCGACAGCGCCGTACTCGATGGTGCGGCATCAACCGGCTGCTCTTCACCCCCACCACACCCGGCGACACCCAGCAACCCGACGACACCAACAACCGACAGCACTTGACGCACGATTCTCCCTCACCCAGACCGAAACGGCTCACCCTAGCCCGGGCGTCCGAATATCGCCCCGGGTGGATGAATCCGAGGAGGGGCTGAAGGTGCGATGTTCGTCCTGACAAGCAGCGAGGACGAGGGGAACTTGAAATGGCCATCGACACCTTTATCGTCTACGTCGGGGTGTACGACGAGTTGGCCGACGCGGAGGCAGACTACGCGGTGGTCAAAGAACTGCACACCAAAGCCGGACTGATCGATGCCTACGACGCGGCTGTTGTCGAGCACCGCGACGACGGGAAGGTCAAGATCGCCCACAAGCATGAGACGCCGACGCGGGTGGGAGGCGTGCTTGGTGGCGGTGTGGGCCTGGCCACCGGCCTGGTCGTCGCGCTGTTCCCGTTCGCCGCGATCGGCGGCGGGCTGCTCGCGGCCACGACTGCCGGCGGAGCGGTCCTGGGCGCGGTCACGGGACATGCCGCGATGGGGATGAGCCGTGGCGACCTGAAAGAGCTCGGTGAGCACCTGGACGCCGGCCAAGTGGGACTCGTGGTCGTCGGAGTGGCCGACATGGGCGCCAAGATCGAGCAGGCGATGCGCCGTGCGAAGAAGACCGAGGCCAAGGAACTGAAGGCCGATACCGCCGAGATCGAACACGACGCCCGAGCCGCGAGCAACGTCGACAGTGATGCCGGCACGTAGGGCGCGTGAGCGGGTGACCAGGAGAGCGGGGTCCGCCCCGGTGCCCCGGATGGTGCGTGCCGCTGGTCTGGCACTGGCAGTAGTGCTCCTCGTCTCCTGCGGAGAGTCCGGGTCCATTGACCGGCCGTCTCCATCGTCGACGCGCACGCCATCCTCGCTGCCGTCCCTGACGGCGTCGCTCCCGAACCCGACCCGGTCGCCCGAGCGCCCGGAGAGCTCGTCCTCATCCGAGTCTGAGGCCGAACCAAGCCCGACCCGCTCGCCCGAACGCTCGGAGAACCCTTCCGAGCCCGAGGCCGAACCAAGCCCGACCAGATCGGAGAACTCGTCCCAGCCCGTGGCCGTACCAAGCCCCACCCAATCATCGGTACGCGCGGAGCCGACCCAGACAACAGCCGAGCCAACCGACACCAAGTCATCCGAACCCACGGAGCCCACCTCGCCTACGGAGACGCAGACCACCGCGCCGACCCAGACAACGCCCACGGCGCCGCTATCCCCGACGACCTCGCCGTCGGTACAGCCCTCCTCGGCCGAGACGGACGGAACGTCTTCCTGGTTGTGGTGGGTGCTGTTGGCGATAGTGCTCGCACTAGCCGTAGGTGTGCCGCTCCTTGTCAGAGCGCGCCGCCGCCGGACATGGCGGGACAACCTCGCCTCCGCGGAAGACGAGGTGGCGTGGTTCGCGCGCGTACTCATCCCGCAGCTCCGCCAGCAGACTTCGCCCGCAGAGGCAGCCGGCGGCTGGAACGTCGCCGAGAGCCGAGTCATCGCCGCCGAGGACAGCCTGACCGCTCTCGAATCGTCGGCACCAGACGAAGCCACCGCAACCCGGGCCCGCACCCTCCGAGACGCCGTACGAACAGCCCGAGCCGACATCCAAAACCTCCTGGCATCCAGCACCCCGGCCACGATGCCGCAGAACCTGGACGCAGTAGCCACCCAACTAGAGCAAACCCTCGCCCCACCACCCCCAACCGACTGACGCCGGCTACCCCGCGAGCGCGGCGCGGGCTTCGATGAAGGCGGCTATGGCGCGTTCGACGTCGGAGGTGGAGTGGGCGGCGGAGAGTTGGACTCGGATTCGGGCCTTGCCGTGGGGGACTACGGGGTAGGAGAAGCCGATGACGTAGATGCCGAGGTCGAGGAGTTTGTCGGCGAGGCGGCCGGCTGCGGCGGCGTCGCCGATCATGACCGGGGAGATCGGGTGGTCGCCGGGGAGGACGTCGAAGCCGGCTTCGGTCATCTTCGTGCGGAAGAGGGTGGTGTTGGCCTTGAGCTTGTCGCGGAGGTCGCTGGAGCCGCCGATGAGTTCGAGCGCCTTCAGGGAGGCCGCGGTGACGGACGGGGCCAGGGAGTTCGAGAAGAGGTACGGGCGGGAGCGCTGGCGGAGCAGCTCGACGATCTCACGGCGGCCGGAGGCGTAACCGCCGGACGCGCCGCCGAGCGCCTTGCCGAGGGTGCCGGTCACCACGTCGACGCGGTCCTTCACGCCGAACAGCGACGGCGTACCAGCTCCGTCCGCGCCGACGAAGCCGACCGCGTGGGAGTCGTCGACCATGACGAGGGCGTCGTACCGCTCGGCCAGGTCGCAGATCTCGTCGAGGGGAGCGACGTACCCGTCCATCGAGAAGACGCCGTCGGTGGCGATCAGCCGGTAGCGGGCGTCGGCGGCGTCCTTGAGCTGGGCCTCCAGATCCGCCATGTCACGGTTCTTGTAGCGGAAGCGGCGAGCCTTCGACAGCCGGACGCCGTCGATGATGCTGGCGTGGTTGAGCTCGTCGGAGATGATCGCGTCCTCGGCGCCGAGCAGGGTCTCGAACAGGCCGCCGTTCGCGTCGAAGCAGGAGCTGTAGAGGATCGTGTCCTCGGTGCCGAGGAAGTTGCTCAGCGCACCTTCCAGGTCCTTGTGGACCTGCTGCGTCCCACAGATGAAGCGTACGGACGCCATCCCGAAACCCCACCGGTCGAGAGCGTCCCGAGCGGCCGCGATGACCTCAGGATGGTCGGCCAGGCCGAGGTAGTTGTTCGCGCAGAAGTTCAGCACCTCGTTGCCGGAGGCAACGGAGATCAAGGACTGCTGGGGTGAGGTGATCACCCGCTCGGACTTGTACAGCCCGGCGTCCCGGATCTCGCCGATGGTCGCCGTCAGGTCGTCCCGCATCCGCCCGAACATCAGTGCTTCTCCTCCAGGGATTCCGTCGTCCAGTCCATGATCACCTTGCCGCAGTGCCCCTGCCGGGCCACGTCGAATGCGCGCTCGAAGTCGCCGTACCCGAACCGGTGGGTGATCACCGGCGTCAGGTCCAGGCCGCGTTCCAGCATCACCGACATCGAGTACCAGGTCTCGAACATCTCCCGGCCGTAGATGCCCTTGATCGTCAGCATGTTGAGCACCACCGTGCTCCAGTCGATCGCGATCTCGTCCGCGGGCAGGCCGAGCATCGCGACCTTCCCGCCGTGCGTCATGTTCGCGAGCATGTCCCGCAGCGCGGCCGGCTGGCCGGACATCTCCATGCCGACGTCGAACCCCTCGCGCATGCCGAGACTCTGCTGCGCCTGAGCGATCGACTCGTCGGCGACGTTGACCGCCCGGGTGACGCCGATCTTGCGGGCCAGGTCGAGCCGGTACTCCGACAGGTCCGTAATCACCACGTTCCGCGCACCGGCGTGCAGCGCCACCGCCGCGGCCATCACGCCGATCGGCCCGGCCCCGGTGATCAGCACGTCCTCGCCGACCAGCGGGAACGACAGAGCCGTGTGTACGGCGTTGCCGAACGGGTCGAAGATCGCGGCGACATCCAGGTCGACCGGGTCCTTGTGGACCCACGCGTTGCTCGCGGGCAGAGCGACGTACTCCGCGAACGCGCCCGGCACGTGGACACCCAGGCCGCGGGTCTTGATGCAGAGGTGCCGGCGGCCGGCGCGGCAGTTGCGGCAGCGGCCGCAGACCAGGTGGCCCTCGCCGCTGACCAGGTCACCCACCGCGACGTCGCGGACACCGACGCCGATCTCGACCACCTCACCGCAGAACTCGTGACCGGTCACCATCGGCACCGGCACGTTCTTCTGAGCCCAGTGGTCCCAGCTCTGGATGTGCAGGTCGGTGCCGCACAACCCCGTCCGGAGCACCTTGATCAGGACCTCGTCGGCCTCGATCTTCGGCTCCGGAACGTCCTGCAACCACAGACCGGGCTCGGCCTCGGCCTTCACCAGTGCCTTCACGGCACACCTCCACCTTCGACGATCGTCCACATCGTCGTCCCGGGCAACCACCGGCGTCCATCGACACGTCGTGCACAGCCTTTGCAGTTGAACTGCACACCAGGGCATGTCTCCCGATCCCACGCCTACTGCGCGGCACTCGGCACGGTAGCTCGCTACGGCGTGGGATCGGCAGACATACCCTCTCCGCATGCGAGGAGCGGCACGGGGACTGGGGATCGTTCTGCTGGTGGCGGGACTGGGGCTGCTCGGGTGGGTGGGGCGGCAAGGACGACCTGTCGCGGGGGATCGGGCACTACCCACAGACGCAACTCGTCGAGACCGCGGACGCCGTCTACACCTACGAGCTCTACGGTTCACCCCGCGACCTGACCGTCAAGCCCACCGACACCTGGGTGCTCGACCCCGTCCCCGGCAACCCCCGCGAGACTCCCGCCAAGTCGACGATCACCCTGACCACCTGCCAGGACCTGTTCCACTCCCCGGACCGTTCCGTCGCCTTCGGTCACCTGGTGAGGGTTAGCAAGAAGTCCTGAGCTGGCCCTTGTTCTAAGCTCAACGCTCATGAGCTATGACCGGGACGGACTGCTGGAGCAGGTCAAGACCAAGGCCATCGTGCATGGCCGGGTGACGCTGGCGTCGGGGAAGGAAGCCGACTACTACGTCGACCTGCGCCGGATCACGCTGGACGCGGCCGCGGCGCCGCTGATCGGCCCGGCGATGCTCGAGCTGACCAAGGACCTCGAGTACGACGCTGTCGGTGGACTGACCCTCGGCGCGGACCCGGTCGCGATGTCGATGCTGCACGCGGCCGCGCAGGAAGGACGGTCGCTCGACGCGTTCGTCGTACGCAAGGCCGAGAAGACCCACGGCCTGCAGCGGCGGATCGAGGGTCCGGACGTGAAGGGCCGCCGGGTGCTCGCGGTCGAGGACACGTCGACCACCGGCGGGTCGGTGCTGACCGCGGTCGAGGCGCTGCGCGAGGCCGGCGCCGAGGTGGTCGCGGTCGCGGTGATCGTGGACCGCTCGACCGGCGCGCGCGAGAAGGTGGAGTCGGAGGGCCTGGAGTACCGGACGGTGTTCGGACTCGAGGACCTGGGCCTCGGCTGATGAACGCCGGCCCCGTCCTGTTCGTCCTCGTCGCCGTCCTGATCGGCGGCGGCATCTTCTACTTCAGCTATCTGCAGGCGAAGAAGCGGCGCGAGCTGTTCGCCGGGTTCGCCGCCCAACAGGGCTGGTCGTACCTGCCGTCGAACAACACGCTGGCCGGCCAGTGGTCGGGTACGCCGTTCCAGACCGGTGACAACTGGCGGGTCCTGAACGTGCTCTCCGGCGCGTTCAACGGCCACCAGATGGTTGCCTTCGACTACAGCTACCAGACCCATTCGACCGACTCGAAGGGTCGTCGTACGACGACCACCCACAAGTTCGGCGTGGTCGTGCTGCAGTTGCCGGGCGCGCTGCCGCACCTGGAGGTCACCCACGAGGGGATCTTCGGCGGCGCGGTGGCGAACGCCTTCGGGTTCCGGGACATCCAGTTCGAGAGCGAGCAGTTCAATCGTGCGTTCCGGGTGAAGGCGGACGACGAGCGCTTCGGCCACGCGGTGGTCACGCCCCGGATGATGGAGCTCCTGCTGGCCCGCGGCGAGATCGGCTGGCGGGTCGAGGGCAACTCGCTGGTCGGCTGGGACAAGGGCGCCCACAATCCGAACGAGGTGATGAACCGGCTCGCCCTGCTGCAGCAGGTCGTCGAGCAGGTTCCGCCGTACGTCTGGCGCGACTACGCCGGTGTCGACCCCCGTGTGCAGCAACCGCCGCGCGGACCTGGTTACCCGTAAAGTCGCAGGCAGCATTACCGACACTCGGGAGCAGGCACATGACTTTCGTCATCATCGCGATCGTGGTGGTGGTCGTGATTCTGGCCATCGCGCTGATCACGTCGTACAACCGGTTCGTCAAGCAGCGGAACCTGATCCAGGAGTCCTGGCGGCAGATCGACGTCGAGCTGCACCGCCGGTACGACCTGATCCCGAACCTGGTCGAGACCGTCCGGGCGTACGCCGCGCACGAGCGGCACGTGTTCGAGGAGGTCGCCCGGCTGCGCACCCAGGCGGTCAACGTGCAGGGCGCGACCCCGGAGCAGCGGGCCACCGCGGAGGGTGAGCTGTCCGGCGCGCTGCGTCAGATGATGATCTCGGTCGAGGCGTACCCGCAGCTCCAGTCGAACCAGAACTTCCTCGGCCTGCAGCGCGAGCTGACCGACACCGAGGACCGGATCGCGGCCGGGCGCCGGTTCTACAACGCCAACGTGGGCGACTACAACACCCGGATCGAGGCGTTCCCCTCGAACGTCATCGCGGGGGCGTTCAAGTTCGAGAAGGCCGGCTACTTCGAGGTGAAGGACGAGCAGGTCCGCTCGGTGCCGCAGGTCTCGTTCGGCACGATCGGTTCGGTCGCGGGCGAGCAGGCGCCGCCGCAGATGCAGCCGGGCGCGCCGTCGTCGGGTCAGATCCACCCGCAGATGCCGGGAGACCAGGGCAACTACCAGGGCCAGCAGCAGTTCCCCGGCTATCAGCAGGGGCAGGGCCAGCCACCGGTCGGCGGCCCGCCTGCGGGTTCCCCCGCTCCACAGGACGGACAGCCGCCGTTCACCGGTGGCCAATAGGCACCGGTTTCCCCGTAGCCCAGGACCCCCGACCCCGAGCTCCCTACCAGTGCCAGACCCGGAGATGGCGGCGGTCAAGTCGCCACCACCGGGCCTGCCCTCCCCCCGGTACCTGTGTCAACAGTGCCGCAATGAGATACATCCGGCGTACATCGGACTTCACGCCGGGTGCGGGCGGATGCCACGATAGGTCGATTCAGGAACGGAGAGGGCAGGACGAGTGGACAGTCTGAGGTACGGGATCCTCGGACCGCTGCGCCTCATTCACGCCCAGGGCCAGCCGCTGAAGGCCGCGAAACCGCGCCAGCTGCTCGCCACGTTGCTCCTGCACCCTAATCGGTTCGTCTCGACCGATCTGATCGCTGACGCGCTGTGGGAGACCAGTCCACCGCGCTCCGCCACGGCGAACATCCGGACTTATGTACGGGCGCTCCGCGGGGTCCTGCAGGAAGCCGGACTGCCCGCACCGATCAACACCTCGGCCGCCGGCTACAGCATCGAGGTCGGCGTCGACGAGCTCGACGCCAGTCTGTTCGAGTCGCTGCTCGCCGAAGGCGGTCACCTCCGCGACGCCGGTGACGGCCGTCAGGCGATGCAGGTGCTGTCCCGGGCCTACTCGCTCTGGCGTGGCCGCCCGCTGGAGGACCTGTCGGTTCCCGCCGCGTGGGAGGGCTCGATCGCCCGCCTGGAGGCGCAGCACCGCGGCCTGGTCGACAGCCTGCTCGACCTGCGGCTCGAGTACGGCGACGCGAGCGGAGCCGCCGTACTCCTCAGCGCACGACTCACCGACGATCCGTACGACGAGCAACTCTGGCGCCGGCTCGTCGACGCCCTGCTCGCGGCCGGCCGGGTCGGTGAGGCTCGCGCCGCCTACGCCAAGGCGGCGCAGACCCTCGCCGACGAGCTCGACATCAAGCCCGGCCCCGAGCTCGAGGCCGCCGGCGCCCGCGCCGAGAACGGCCGCTCGGCCAACTGGCCCAACCCCGGTATCCCCTCGGCCCGTCCGGCGGAACGGCCGGATGCCGTCATCCAGCCGGGCCCGATGTCGGCACCCGAGCTGACCGATCCGCAGCGGCCGCCGAGTCAGTTGCCGCTCGACCTGGCCGACTTCAACGGCCGGCAGGAACAGCTGGACCAGCTACGCGACCTCGTGTGCGGCCGAGACCCGGTGCGGCCGCCGATCGCGGTCATCTCCGGAGCCCCGGGGACCGGGAAGACGTCGCTCGCCGTACGGCTCGGGCATCTGGTCCGGGAGTCCTTCCCGGACGGGCAGATCTATCTGGACATGCACGGCGCGACGCAGCCGCGCGATCCGGCCGCCGCACTGACCGATCTGCTGCTCAGCCTCAACCTGCCGGACTTCGCGATCCCTACCGATCCCGAGCGACGGTCGGCGATGCTGCGGTCCGAGCTGGCCAGCCGCCGGGTGCTGATCATCCTCGACGACGTCGCGACGGCCGGTCAGGTCACTCCGCTGATGCCGGGTACTGGCGCCTCGGCGGTCGTCGTGACGAGCCGCAACCGGCTGATGGATCTGGCCGGCGCGGACAGCATGCCACTCGACACATTCGACGACCGCGAAGCCGCCGCCCTGCTCGAGTCGGTGGCCGGCCCCGGCCGGGTCGACCGGAAGTCGCCGGAGGCCGATGAGATCCTCGCCGCCTGCGCGAACCTGCCGCTGGCGATCAGGATCGTCGGCAGCCGGTTGGCCCAGCGCCCTGACCTGAGCCCGCGGGAGCTCGCGCGGCGGCTGCGCGACGAGACCTCCCGGCTCGACGAGCTGAGCATCGGCGAGCTCGCCGTCCGTACGAGCGCCGACCTGAGCTACGACGCGCTCAGCCCGGAGGAGGCCCGGCTCTACCGCCTCATCGGTCACTTCGCCGTCGGCGTCTTCTCGGCGCGGGCTCTGGAAGCGGTCGCGTCACCAGCCTCGGTACGTCGCAGCCTCGACCGGCTGATCGAGGTCAACCTCGTCCGGATCAGCTCGGTCGACCACCGCGGGACGGCGCGCTACCGGGTCCATGACCTGCTGCGGCTGCACGCGCTCGGGGTCGGCGACGACGAGCAGCAGGCGCAGGCGGTCCGGGACGTCGAGACCGTGCTCGACGCGCTCCTGAACAAGATCCGCCGGGCCAACAACGCCCTGGCCTTCGAGTACTTCGGCGTCCTCGAGCACACCGGGCCGCTGACGGGTCCGGATCCCGCACCGTTCACCGAGACCGACGCGATCGCGTGGCTCGACAGCGAGCGCAGCACGTTCGTGCCCGCGATCCGGGCCGCGGCGCAGAACGGGCTGCACGACTACGCCTGGCGGATCGCCGCCGCCTGGGGGCCGTACCTGGACATGCGGGCCGGCTTCGACGACTGGAACGGGTCGCACCAGCAGGGCCTGCTCAGCGCGATCGCCTGCGGGGACCGGCGCGGCGAGGCGATCATGCATCGCAACCTGGGCCAGCTCGGGCTTTACCAGGACGATTGGGATCCCGCGTGGCGGCACCTGAGCGATGCAGCCCAGGGGTTCGCCGAGGCCGGTGACCGGCTCGGCGACGGCATCACCGCCGTGGGACTCGGCACCTGGCTGCGCGAGCGCGGGCGGCCCGACGAGGCGCTGGCGCAGTACGAGAAGGCCATCGAGGCGTTCGTCGAGGTCGGCAGCGCGAACGGCGAGGCGGTCGGCCGGACCGCGGCCGCGTCCATCTGGCTGTCCCGCGACGACACCGTCACGGCCGGGCGCTATCTGGCCCAGGCGTTCCTGCTCGGCGTACGGCTCGGTGACAACCACCGCGAGGCCAAGGTACGGCGGCGGATCGCGGCGGTCCGCATCCACCAGGAGCGCTACGACCAGGCGGTGCGTCAGCTGCGGACCTCGTTGGCGATCTTCAACGGGATCGGTGACGACCACTGCGCGGCATACACCCGGGCCGAACTGGGCCGTGCGCTGATGGCGCGCGGCGAGGTCGCCGCAGCCCGGAAGATGCTGCTCGACGCGGTCGACATCGGCCACCGGCTCGGCGATCGCAGCGTCGAGGGACAAGCCGCGCAGCACCTCGGCCAGCTGTACGTGTCCACGGGCAACCTCGACTCCGCCCGGCGTACCCTCGACCGGGCCGCGCGGGTCTGGCAGCAGGCGGGCAACGACGTGCGCGCCGCCGAGTGCCGCCGCGCGTTGGCCACTTTCGACACCGGTGCCGCCACGGGCTGACCACGTTGTGTGGTTGGCGTTCGGGAATGTACGGCGGCTGTATCCGCCTCGGTCAACATCTGAAGTACGCCACGGCACGCAGGCCAGGCGGTTCGGGGAAAACGGGGGACCAGCTATGGCCTGGGGGGAGGTTGTCGTGGAACGCCGGAACGTCCCGCGGGTGGCGAACCCGCGGGACACCGAGGCGGCGCTGAACTGGCAGCTGGAACGGCTTGGATCGGCGGCCTGGCAGGACTGGCCGTTGAAGTTCCAGCGGATGGCGTTCGGGTATGCCCAGGACAGCGGCTGGCACGACGCGGGGGACGCGGTGCGATGGCTGCATCAGCACGCCCTGCTGCGCGAGGGGGAAGCGCCACGGGGGGCGCTGGTCTGGTACCACGCGGCAGACCGGATCCGGGTGGCTTGTTCGCTCGGTTCCGGTCAGGTGGTCGGCCCGTTGCTCACCGGACCGGTCGAGACCGCGGACCTCTCGGTCCTCAGCACCGACTGGGTGTGGTCAGACCCACATTTCCCGTTCGGGCACTGAGGATTCAGTCGTTCGTATGGTTGGTTACCGGGTGCTTCGGGGCAGCGTGCTTGGGAGTACCCCCGGCCGGGCCGGCGTTGCGCTTGCGGCGCCGGGCGAGCACGTACTCCACGACCATCGGGATCAGCGAGATCAGCACCAGCAGGACCAGGGCGGCCTCGAGGTTCTTGTGGATGAACTCGACGTTGCCGAGCGCGTGGCCGAGCAGCGTGATGCCGGTCGCCCAGAGCACGGCGCCGATCCCGGTCCAGAGGAAGAACTTCTTCGGATCCATCTTGCCGGCGCCCGCCACGACCGTGATGAACGTCCGCACGATCGGCACGAACCGGGCCAGCACCAGCGCCCGCGGGCCGTACCGCTCGAAGAACTCGTGCGTCTGCGCGATGTACTTCGGTTTCAGGAAACGGGCGTTCGGGTTGCGGAAGAGCGTCGTACCGAGGACCCGGCCGATGTAGTAGCCGGAGACATTGCCGAGGAACGCCGCGACGGTCAGGATCACGCAGGCGAGCCACAGCGGGACGTGGATCGTCCCGGCCGCGATGAACAGGCCGACGGCGAACAGCAGTGAGTCACCGGGCAGGATCGGGAACAGCAACCCGCACTCGATGAACACGACCGCGGCCGTTCCCCAGAGGGCCCAGTCACCCAGCCAGTGCAGCAGGTGCTCCGGGTCCATCCAGTTCGGCATCAGCATCGCGACAAGAGAAAGCACGCGGACAGGGTAGCGTCCTCAGCTGTGCAGGAGCTGAGTGGCGAGGATCCTCGCGGGGCAGACATGGTGGGACCGAACGAGGTCGGAGTCGGCCCTTGGCAGGGAGAGTGGCCCGATGATGCGCGGCTGGATCCGGAGCTGCTCGCGGAGGGTGACCGCCGCAACGTTGTGGACAAGTACCGGTACTGGAAGCTCGAGGCGATCGTCGCGGACCTCGACGGGCAGCGGAACACGTTCCATGTCGCCATCGAGAACTGGCAGCACGATCTGAACATCGGCTCGGTCGTCCGGACGGCGAACGCTTTCCTGGCGGCCGAGGTGCACATCGTCGGCAACCGGAAGTGGAACCGCCGCGGCGCGATGGTCACCGACCGCTACCAGCATGTGCGGCATCACCCTCAGCTGGCGGACCTGGCGACGTACGCCGCTGAGCGGGATCTCCCGGTGATCGGCATCGACAACCTGCCGGGCTCGGTTCCGTTGGAGACATTCGAACTGCCGGCCGCTTGTGTGCTGCTCTTCGGTCAGGAGGGGCCGGGACTGACGCCGGAGGCACACAAGATCTGCACGGCGGTGCTGTCCATCGCTCAGTTCGGCTCGACGCGATCGATCAACGCGAGTGCCGCGGCCGCGATCGCCATGCACGCCTGGATCCGCCGCCACACCTTCGACCAAAGGACTTGATGTGTGGGCCGATCACGCGATCTGGTGGCAGGTGTATCCGCTCGGCTTCACCGGTGCCGAGAAGGACGCTCGTACGTCGGTCGTCCATCGGCTGGCCCGGTTGGAGAACTGGCTGGACTACGCGATCGAACTTGGTTGCTCAGGGCTCCTACTCGGCCCGGTCTTCGCCTCCGAGACCCACGGCTACGACACCGTCGATCACTTCCGGATCGACCCTCGGCTGGGGGACGACGCCGACTTCGACCAGCTTGTCGCGCGCGCTCACGATCGGGGACTGCGGATCGCTCTCGACGGCGTCTTCAACCATGTCGCCCGTTCTTTCAGTGGACCTGGTGAATGGTTCCGCCGTGGTCCCGACGGCACGCTCGGCACCTTCGAAGGTCACGAACACCTGCTTGCGCTGGATCACCGCCAGCCCGCCGTCGCGCAGTACGTCACCGACGTCCTGAGTCACTGGCTCGATCGTGGTGTCGACGCATGGCGGCTCGATGCCGCGTACGCCGTACCACCTGAGTTCTGGCGCACTGTGTTGCCGCGCGAGCGGTATCCGGACGCGTGGTTCTTCGGTGAGGTCATCCACGGCGACTACGCCGGGTATGTCGCGAAGAGCGGGCTGGACTCGGTCACGCAGTACGAGCTGTGGAAGGCGATCTGGAGCTCGCTCAACGACGGCAACTTCTTCGAGCTTGCTTACGCGCTCGGGCGGCATGACGAGTTGTTCGACGGCTTTGTGCCGCAGACGTTTGTCGGCAACCACGACGTGACCCGGCTCGCGACTCGGTTGGAGGATGGGCGGCATCTTGGCCACGCGCTCGCGATTCTGTTCGCGGTCGGCGGCGTACCGAGTGTGTATTACGGCGATGAGCAGGCGTTCCGGGGATTGAAGGAGGATCGGGCCGGCGGTGACGACGCGATCCGGCCGGCCTTCCCGGATACGCCTTCGGAGCTGGCGGCCGACGGCTGGCCGACGTACCGGCTGCACCAGCGGTTGATCGGCGTACGACGGCGGAACTCATGGCTGACCCGCGGCCGGACGACGGTCGAGCATCTGTCCAACCAGGTGGTTGCCTTGCGGACCGTCGGTTCCGGGCGGTCTGTCCTGCTTCTGCTGAACATCTCCGACCAGGCTGAGCGCTTTCCGGTGGACGCGACCGGACTGACGATCGGCACACAACCTGAGACCGGCGTGTCGGCGGAGGACCCGTTGGTCGTGCCGGCGCACAGCTGGAGATTGCTGACAAGTCCGTAACCTCCGCGCTGGGTCACGCGTTGTCCCCCGTAAGACAGAAGTGAGGCTTCTCGACCAAAGTCAGCCCCAACTCGGGGGGCTCGACGTGCATCAAGCACGTCGTATTGGGTTTGTGACGGGGACATGGGGGTTGTTGATGAACGCTCTGTGGGACGAACTGATTCACGAGTTAGGGACTGTGCGCGCCTTGAGCGCGGCGGCTCTGGAGGCGCGCACGGAAACGTCGCGGGTCGCCCTGATCACCCTGCTGGACGCCGAGACCGCGGAGATCTCGGCGATCCTCGACCGGATCCTCCTGGAGGCCCAGCAGTCGTCAGCGGCCTAGCAGTGTGGTGAGGGCTTGCCGCAGAGCTTCGGTGGGCTCGTCGGGCTGCTCGAACGCGCGGTACGCGATGTGCGCGTCCGGCCGGACCAGCAGGCAACCGCCGTCCGGGATCTCGCGCACCCGTGACCAATCGCCGTACAGGTCCTCGAGCTCCCGGCCCGGCCCGATCACGAACGGCTCGATCGGTACGCCGAGGTGCTCAGACACCGACTGCGCCGCCTTCACCCACGCGTCGCCACCGATCCCGGTGAGCAGCGTGAACCGGCCCTTGCCGACCACATCGAGCGTGCTGACGGTCTCCGACCCACGCGTCAGCCAGCAGTGCGGGATCCGCGCGCCCGGCCACGTCGTCGGGTGGTAGTACAGCTCCTCATCCCGGTCGTACGACGGCTCCGGCGTACCGTCCGCGATCACGGCGGCCGAGTTGTACCGCTGGCCGAGTTCCACACCGTGCGCGTTGAACTCGTAGTCCTTCAGCTCGATCGCGGTCCGCAACTCCTCGCGCTGCTCGGCGCCCTCGGGGGTCTCGTCCTTGCGTGACTCGATCGTCCGCCCGGGTGGCGCGTCCGGCGTCATCCCCAGTGCGCGGAATATCTGGCCGAACTGCGTCCGGCTCTTGTTCGCCCGGTCCACGATCTGCCGCGCGATCGGCGTACGTTCCTGGTCGTAGGTCTCGAGGAGCTCGGGCGCGGCCTGTCCTTTCAGCACCAGCGCGAGTTTCCAGGCGAGGTTGTAGGCGTCCTGGATCGAGGTGTTCGAGCCGAGGCCGTTGCTCGGCGGGTGCCGGTGGATCGCGTCGCCCATGCAGAACACACGGCCCTTCGAGGCCTGCTCGGCGTACATGTGGTTGACGCTCCAGACCGACGTACCCTTCAGCTTCACGTCGATGGTGTCGTCGCCGACCAGGTTGTGCACGATCTCGGTCGCCATCGCCTCGTCGACCACCGGGGCCGGCTGGGTGATGTCGTAGCCCCAGACGATCAGCCACTCGTTCCACGGCCGGACCATTCGGATCAGGCCGGCGCCGATTCCGCCGATCTGCGCACCTGGCTGGAGCACCCAGTACAGGACGCTCGGGCGATGCGCGACGTACCGGCTCAGGTCGGCTTCGAAGACGATGTTCATCGAGCCCTCGATGTCCATCGCGCCGGCCATCGGCAGCTCGATGTCCTGGGCGACCTTGCTGCGACCGCCGTCCGCGCCGATCAGGTACTTCGCGCGGATCTGGTACGTCGTGTCGCTCAGCCGATCGCGGACGGTCGCAGTGACCCCGTCCTCGTCCTGCTCCAGGGAGAGGTACTCCGTGTTGAATCGGAGCCGGGCACCGCGGCTGGCCGCCGTACTGACCAGGATCGGCTCGAACAACGTCTGCGGCAGGTCAACCGGGAGACTCGGACTCGCCTCGGTGTAGTCGGCCAGCCGGCGCGGATGCGTGCCCCACGTGCGGATCCGGCCGATCTCCTCGCCCGCCAGGCTGGTGCAGAACGCGGTCTCGCCCATCAGGTGGTGCGCCGTGCCCTTGGCGACGACCTGGTCCTCGATGCCCATGTCGCGCATCAGCTCGATCGTGCGCTGGTTGGTGATGTGCGCGCGGGGCGTGTTGGCGGTCCAGCCGTAGCGGGAGAGTACGACGTTGTCGATGCCGTACGTGGACAGAAACAGTGAGGCGGCACCGCCGGCCGGGCCACTGCCGACGATCAGAACGTCTGTCGTGATCACTGCTGCGTCTCCTCGGTCGTGGCGAGCACAAGGTCGTAGTTGACGGAGTAGTACGGCCGATCCGGGGTCTTTCCATAGGGCGCTTGGTCGCCGGCCGGGTGTTCGGTGAAGTCGGTGATCAGGGAGTCCTTGACTCCGAAGACCGCGTCGTTGCGGAGGTACTCGTCACCGGCGGCGAAGACGTGGGTGATCAGCCGCGCGTACCCGGGGGCGGTGACCATGAAGTGGATGTGGGCCGGGCGCATCGGACCACGGCCGCCGGCGCGGAGCAGCTCGCCGACCGGGCCGTCGTCCGGGATCGGGTAGGCGACCGGCTTCACCGCCCAGAACGCATAGTTGCCGTCGGCATCGGTTGTCTGATGCGCCCGGTTCTGCGGGCCGTCGAGGTCCTTCTGGACGTCGTAGAAGCCTTCCTCGTCGGCCTGCCAGGTCTCGACGAGCGCTCCGGCGATCGGCTCGCCCTTGATGTTCAGGACCCGCCCGCTCACCAGGCACGGCTGTCCGGGGGCGCCGTTCGCGATGTCGTCGCCCAATTGTGCTTCGGGCGAACCCTCGACGAAGAATGGGCCGAACACGGTCGACTGGGTGGCCGCCGCAGGCTTGCGGTTCCCGAGTCCGACGGTGAGCATCGACAGCCCGAGGACGTCGGCCAGCAGGACGAACTCCTGGCGCGTGCCGGTGGAGATCTGGCCGGTGCGGGTGAGGAAGTCGATCGCGGTGAAGTACTCGTCCTCGGTCAGGTCCACCTCCCGCGCGAACGCATGCAGATGGCGCACCAGTGCGCTCATCAGGGTCCTGGTGCGTGGGTTCGCGCTGCCGTCGAAGCTGGCCACCACCGCTGTGGTCAGGTCGTCGCCTTGCAGGTCCATCCGGTTGCTCCTCATACTTCTTGGCTTTCGGGCCTGGTTCCGGTCCAGGCCCGGGTCAGAATCTCTTGCACGAGTTCTTCGGTCACGGGGATCGGGTTGGGCGTCGGCTGGAACGTGTGCGCCGCTTCCGTTGCCTGGTCCTGACTCAACCCCAACTCCCGCAAGCTCGTCGGGACTGCTGCTGTGGTGAACAGGTCGAACAGTCCGGCGGCGAGGTCGTCGGTTTGCAGCGCTTCTTCCAGGCGGGCTTTGGCCCTCGGTACGGCGGGCGCGTTCAGGCGGGCCACCTGGGGGAGCACTGCCGCGTGCGTTTCCGCGTGCGGGAGGTTGTAGGTGCCGCCTAGCAGATGGCACAGCTTGTGATGCAACCCGGTCCCGGCTGTCGCGAGTGCGGAGCCGGCGAGGCAGGCGCCGTACAGAAGGTTGCTGCGGGCATCTAAATCGGTGTGATCCTGCAAGACTGCCCGGAGTCCGGCGGTGAGGGCTCGGACACCTTCCACCGCGGTCGTCTCGGTGATCGGGTCGGCCTTAGGCGTCCATACCGCTTCCACGCAATGCGCGATCGCATTGGCGACACTCGCCGCTGTCACGTTCAGCGGGAGGTGCTGACTGAGCACCGGGTCGTAGACGACGGTCCGTGGCAACACCCTGAGATCAGTCCCAGTCGTCTTGCTGCCACCGGATGTCTCGCCCCAGACCGGTGTCATCTCCGACCCCGCGTACGTTGTAGGCACCGCCACAATCGGGAGACCACCCACCTGGCCACCCGCCCGGCCACCCGCCTCGCCTCGGGCCCGGCCACCCGCCTCGCCGCCAGCCCGGCCACCCGCCTCGCCGCCGGCCCGGCCGCCTGCCTCCCCGGCCGGCAGGGCGCCCGTGAGGGCTACTGCTTTCGCGAGGCCGATTGCGGATCCTCCGCCGATCGCGACGATCCCGTCGGCGCCGATCTCACGGGCCTTGTCGCGGGCCGCCTCCGCAACCTCGGTCGGGACGTGCTGGGCGACCCCGTCGATCCGTCCCGCGAACCGGTCCTTGAGCTCCATCTCGACCACATCGGCCGCATCCCGCGCAGACCTCGTCGCGACGACGAGCGCTCGGCGTACGCCGAGCAACTCCACCTCGGCGGCCACCTGATCCAGCGATCCCGCCCCGAACACCACCCGCCCGGACAGGAACGTGTGCGTGAATCCCGACTCAGGCATCGGCGACCACCTGACGGCGGGCGGTGACGTTCTCGCGGTGACGCTGGCGTCGGCGCGGGGCGCGCGCGGCGGGGGCGTCAGGCAGGTGAACTGGACGTCGCATGTGCTGCTCCGCTACGATTTCGCTGAGCGAATAGTTCTTCTTTCAACGAAAAGTAGGCTAGCCGATGGCGGGTGAGGCGTCTACAGGCTCGTTCCTGCAGGGGCTGGAGCGAGGTCTCGCGGTGATCCGCGCGTTCTCGGCCGAGGCGCCGTCACTGACGCTGAGCGAGGTGGCGCGTGCTGTCGGGATCACGCCCGCGACCGCGCGCCGGATTCTGCTCACGCTGGAGGAGCTCGGCTACGTCCGGAACGACAGCCGGCGCTTCTCGCTGACTCCGCGCGTACTCGCGCTCGGCTGGGCCTACCTGTCCTCGCTCGACCTCGGCGAACTCGCCGGCCCGTTCATGGAGGAGCTGAGCGCCAAGACCCGCGAGTCCTGCTCGATCGCGACGCTCGACCTTCCGGACATCGTGTACGTCGCTCGCGTGCCGACCAGCCGCATCATGACGGTCGCCCTCGGGGTCGGCGCCCGCCTCCCGGCGTACCCGACCTCGATGGGCCGCGTCCTGCTCGCCGACCTCGCCGACGACGAGCTCACGTCGTACCTCTCGACCCTGCAGGCCGAGTCACTCACGGGCCGTACGGTCACGTCCCCGGACAAACTCCGCGTCACGATCGACCGCGCCCGGACCGACGGCTACGCCCTCGTCGACCAGGAACTCGAACTCGGCCTGCGCTCCATCGCCGCCCCCATCCGCAACGCCCGCGGCCGCACCATCGCCGCCCTCAACGTCTCGGCCCACGCCTCCCGCAGCACCCCCACCTCGCTACGCGCCAACGTCCTCCCCCACCTCCACCAGGCCGCAGCCCAAATCACCACAGCCCTAACCCACCGCGGCCCCCTCTAGCCCCACCCGCCGCAGCGCCCGCCCCCCAACCCCGCCGCAGCGCGCAACCCCAACCCCGCCGCAGCGCGCGCACCCCAACCCGCCGCAGCGCGCCCACCCCAACCCGCGCCAGCGCGCCCACCCCAACCCGCCGCAGCGCGCGCACCCCAACCCGCCGCAGTGCGCGCAACTCCACCCCTGCTGCAGTGCGCGCAACTCCACCCCTGCCGCAGTGCGCTCAACCCCACCCCTGCCGCAGTGCGCTCAACCCCAACCCCGCCGCAGTGCGCGCAACCCCAACCCGCACACAGCGCACAGGAGCCGTGGCCTTGAACAGGTTGTGGTGGCCTGGGACATAGCAGAGCTTGTTCACGGCCACCACGTGCCGTACGAGGCCCCCACGGCCGGCTGCTGCCCGAGGCTCAGGCCGGCGCGTTGGCCCGAAGGTCGGCGAGGATCTGCAGGTAGTGCGGGTTGTTCATGATGCCGATGAGGTTGCCGAACGGGTCGACGACCGCGGCGGTGCGGAAGCCGGTGTTGTTGCCGCGTTCGACGATCGGCTCGTGGAGAGTCGCGCCCAGGTCGAGCAGGCGCTGAAGCTCACCCTCGAGGTCGTCGACGTGCCAGTTGATGATCGCGCCGGCCGGCCCCGAGCCGACCTCCTGCCTCGCGTATTTCGCGTCGATGATGCCCAGCTCGCACTGGAAGTCGCCGAACCGGAACTCGACGTACGCCGGTTCCTCGACGCTCGGCACGGCGTAGTACGCCTCGATCCCCAGCAGCTTCGAGTACCACTCCCGCGCCGCCTTCACGTCGTCGGCGTAGAAGCTGACGGTGGCAAGTCCTCGCAACATCTCGGTGGTCCTTCCCTCGGTTTTCCCGGTTGATGACCACCACACTTCCAGCCAAAGTGCTCACCGAATGAGCACTTTGCTGGAATCTTTGGCGCAGCTAGTTCAGTCCGTCTGGGTGACCTTGCGGAGGCCGCGGGGCGCGTCGGGGTTCAGGCCGAGCTTGCGGGCCAGGGACTCGATGGCTCGTTGGGCCGGGATGACGAGGGCCAGGGGAGCGAGGGTCTCGGGGAGGTCGGGACCCGGGAGGTTCACGTCGCAGCGCGAGGCGAAGGTGGAGTCGCCACCGATGCCGAGGATCTTGCTGCCCTTCTCGCGGACAAGGCCGGCGAGCTCGGTCATGCCGGGCAGTGCGGGACCTTCGCTCGCCGCGACCAGGATGGTGACCAAGTCCGCGTCGACGACCGCGATCGGGCCGTGCTTCAGGTCGGCGTACGACAGGCCGCGGACCGGCTGGAGGCAGGTCTCCTCGAGCTTGAGCGCGACCTCGAGGGTGGTGCCGAAGGTGAGGCCGCGCCCGCTCGCGAGGACGTCGTGGGCGCCGGCGAGCAGATCCGCGGCCGCTTCGACGGATCCCGACAGCATCTTCGACGCCGCGTCCGGAACGCGGGCGATGTCCGTGTCGAGCGTGCCGGGCCGCTGCGCCAGCGCGTCGACGGCGACCGTGATCGCGGCGAGCTGGGTCGTGTAGGTCTTGGTCGCCGGTACGGCGAGCTCCTGCCCGGCCTGCGTGATTAGCGCGACATCGGCCGTCGACGCCAGCGGGCTGTTGCTGTCGTTCGTGATGCCGACGACCGCGGCGCCGTTGCGCTTGGCCCACTCGGCGGTGTCGATGATCTCCTGGGTCGCACCCGACTGGCTGACCGCGACCACCAGGGAGTTCGACAGGTCGAGGTTGGCGCCGTACAGCGTCGCCACCGAGGGCGCGGCCAGGGACGCCTGCCGGCCGGCGTGGATCTCGGTCAGGTAGCGGCCGTAGACACAAGCGTTGTCGGACGATCCCCGGGCCACGAAGATCACGTGCCGGCGACCCGCGGCCAGCCGCGTGATGTCGTGCCGCAACGGCAGAACGTGCTCGAACGTCGCCGCCAGAGCGGCCGGCTGCTCGGCGATCTCGCGCGCCATCTGAGTTTCCTGGGCGGGAACAGACACCACTACGATCACTGGTCCTATCTGGTCTTAACAGGTATGCTGCGCACGATAGCAGTGAGCGGCGCCCCGGGGCACCCCCGAGACCCGCCCAGGTCTGGAGGATCGAGATTCGATGGTGGCGACCAAGCGGGCGCAGGTCCGATCGGTACTGGAACGGCTGATCGATGTCGAGCTTCATCCAGGGGACCCGATCCCCTCCGAACGTGCGCTGGTCGACAAGCTGAACGTGTCCCGCGTGACGGTGCGGCAGGCGATCAGCGACCTGGTCGAGTCCGGTGCGCTGGAACGCGTCCACGGCAAGGGGACGTTCGTCACCGGCCCCCAGGTCGACTCCCAGTTGCACCTCACCTCGTTCTCCCGGGAGATGCGGGCCCGCGGCCTGGAGCCCGGCACGGTGGTGTTGTCGGCCAGCGAGATCGAGGCCTCGGACGAGACCGCGAAGGGCCTGCGGGTCGCCAAGGGCACCAAGGTGATCCGGGTCGAACGGCTGCGCACCGCCGACGCCTCGCCGATGGCCTACGAGGTCGGCTACTACCCGTCCGCGCTCTTCCCCGGCCTGCTCGGCCGTGAGCTCGGCACTCTGTACGACGTCTTCGCCAGCGAGTACGACGTCGTCGTCACCTCCGGTGAGCAGACCGTCCGGGCGGACAACGCCGACGGTCATGTCGCCCGGGTGCTCGGCGTGGCCAGGCGGGCACCCCTGCTGGTCCTCGAGCGCACCACCTTCGCCGGCCGCAAGGTCGTCGAACTGTCCTGGTCGGCCTACCGGGCGGATCGCTACCGGCTGCACATGGCCCTGACCCCCCGCGGACCGAGGACCGGGTCGGCCTAGACCCGACTCACGAACGTCATCGGGCCGCAACCAACTGGATCTGTCCTGTTCATCAACTGGTCTGCATCCCTGCCGATCGCTCCCCGGCCACCTGGCCGGCTCGGCAGGTGGGCCGCCGGGTACGACGAAGTACGCGATGGCCATACTGGAGCTCAACCCACATGGACTTTGTTGTGAGGAGTACCGCGAGACATGCCTATTGCCACCCCTGAGGTCTACGCCGAAATGCTGGACAAGGCCAAGCAGAACCGCTTCGCCTACCCGGCCATCAACGTCAGCTCGTCGCAGACGCTGATCGCCGCGATCCGCGGTTTCGCCGAGGCGGGCTCGGACGGCATCGTCCAGGTCTCCACCGGCGGCGCGGAGTACCTGTCCGGGTCGACCGTCAAGAACATGGTCACCGGTTCGGTCGCGCTGGCGGCCTACGCGCACGAGGTCGCCAAGAACTACCCGGTGAACATCGCGCTGCACACCGACCACTGCCCGAAGGACAAGCTGGACGGATTCGTCCGGCCGTTGCTGGAGATCTCCGCCGAGCGCGTCGCCCGGGGCGAGAACCCGCTGTTCCAGTCGCACATGTGGGACGGCTCCGCGGTGCCGCTGACGGAGAACCTGGAGATCGCCAAGGAACTGCTGGCCAAGACGGCCGCGGCCAAGATCGTGCTGGAGATCGAGGTCGGTGTCGTCGGTGGCGAGGAGGACGGTGTCGCCAATGAGATCAACGAGAAGCTCTACACCACCGTCGAGGACGGCCTGGCCACGGTCGAGGCGCTCGGCACCGGTGAGAACGGCCACTACATCACCGCGCTGACCTTCGGCAACGTGCACGGCGTCTACAAGCCGGGCGCGGTCAAGCTGCGGCCGGAGATCCTGAAGGAGATCCAGGACCAGGTCGGCGCCAAGGTCGGCAAGGACCGCCCGTTCGACCTGGTGTTCCACGGTGGGTCCGGCTCGACGCTCGAGGAGATCCGGGCCGCGGTCGACCACGGCGTGATCAAGATGAACGTCGACACCGACACGCAGTACGCGTTCACCCGGCCGGCTGCCGGCCACATGTTCGCCAACTACGACGGTGTGCTGAAGATCGACGGCGAGGTCGGGAACAAGAAGGCCTACGACCCGCGCGCCTGGGGCAAGGCGGCCGAGGCCGGCATGGCCGGGCGCGTCGCCGAGGCCTGCGAGAGCCTCCGCTCGACGGGTACGTCGCTGAACGCCTGACATTCGGATCCTCCTAAGGGTTCTTCGAGGGGCTCACCGCTGCGAGCGGTGGGCCCCTCAGTCACATCCGGGCACGGGCGAGGTCGAAGTGCCGGATGCCTGTACGGCGGGATGCTCGGGTGAAGGCGGCACGGACTCGGTCGATCACGGCAGGTGGGTCGTTGAGGTCGGCCCAGGAGATCCAGCAGCGCTCGACCGGTTGCGGCGCGAACGGATCGGGAAGCGGCGCGGGGACCGGCGGCTCGTCCTCCTCCGCCTCGAAATCGTCGCACCAGAAGGGGAAACGCGGTTCGAACTCGAGGATCGTGCGTTCCTCGGAGAACCACAGGGTCGTCGTCTCCGGGTCGGCTGTGTCAGGTGCGCCCGAGTCTGGAACCGGCGAAGGTGCAGGGGTCGGGAAGCCGGCTTCGCTGAGGATGTAGCGCAGGCGTGATTCGGCAACCGACGCCGAATTCGTGCAGGCATGAGAGACCACCTCGAGGGCGCGCTCGTTCCCGTGGTCGTGGACCGCGCGTCTTAGCGAGCGTCTGGTGACGAGGCCGGCGTACAGGGCGGCTTCGGCCAGGACGACGGCGGCCGTCGTGGGTGCGGTGGCGGCGACCTCGGCGATGGCGCGGGCCGGGGAGACCATGCGCAGTTTGTTCCAGAGCTGGATGCCGGGGCCGACGGGATCGCGGATGTGCCGGTGCACGCCGCCGAGGCAGCCCGAGCGCCCGGCGGGTGCGGTCACGTGCACCCCGGACAAGTCCAGTCCCCAGAGCGGCAGCGCATGGAGGGCTGCCGCTGATTGATGGCTCGCGTAGGTGTTGGGTCCGCCGGAACGGAGGACGCGGTACACCTTCCGCAGGTGGAGGACCTCGTCGGTGATGAGGATGAGTGAGCGGCGCTCGGCATACGTGCCCGGCCGGATCCGGCGCCAGCCGCCGGTGTCCAGCAGAGAATCGATATCCGGGTCGGGGTAGCCGCAGGCACGGGCATCGGCCCGGGTGAACACGCCGCCGCGGATCGAGGCCATCACGGAAAGTTGAGGGTTCATGCCCTAGAAACTGCCGCGATCACCCCCCGGCGAGATCGACGATTTCAAATCTGTGGAGAACCTGGGGATCACAACCGATGGCGAACCCAGACATTGGATTCCACGTACGTCGCGCAGTCGCCGTCGACGTCACAGTGCACGAGAGACAAGGCTCCAGGCACCTCGACTGCACCACTGCGATCGAAGGGCAGCCCGGTCCACCGCCGCCACTCCTCCAGCGAACCCGTGACCACCCACGAGGCCGGCGCGAGCCCGGCAAGTTGCCCGCCAACCCGGACATGTGTCCGAAGCCACGGATCGGAGGGAAGTCCGTCCTCGCGCGTGCGGTACGCGTAGTCGCGCATTGGGGTCAGCGGTTCCAGATGCTTAGCAGTCGGCCGCACCGGCGCGTCCAGACTCGTGAGACCCAGGTCTGCGGCGGCCTTCCGGAGTGCGGCGAGCAGGAGTCCGGCCAGCTCTTGGCCTGGAAGTTTCGAGCCACGCTGATGTTCAGCGCACAAGCGACAGTCGGTGCGACGCCCCGCCGTGCGTCGGCGAAGGCCCACACGACCGCCTGCTCCCATCCGCCGGTGGCGCATGAACTCGGGCCAGGGGCCGACGTCGATGTCCGTCCCGGCGAGGTCCGGGCGGTCGGCGACAGTGGTGATCTCGACGGTGTGCCCGGACGGCAGCCTGGAAGCGGGCATGAAAAAAGCCCGTCATTTGTCTATGACGAGCTCCGCGCGGGTTGGTACCCAGGGTTGCCAGAGGAGCGGCATGTCGGCTTCGGACGGGGTGCGGTTGCCTTTCCGCTCATTGCAGGCAGCATGGGCGGCCACGGCGTTCAGCCACTCGGTGCGGCCGCCCCTGGATCTGGGTTGGACGTGGTCCATGGTGTCGGCGTTGTCCAGACCGCAGTACGCACACCGGAACCTGTCGCGCCGGAGCACACCGTGCTTGCTGTACTTCATCCGACCGGCGGCGTAGCGCCAGTGCGTGACGACATACCGGACCAGGCGTAGGACGCGCGGAACCGGAAAAGGGCCGATGGTCCGCTCTCCGTGCGCCTCTTCCACCACTGCGACCTCGCGGACCAGCATCCGGATGGCGTGCTGGATCGACACGGTGTGCAGCGGCTCGTATGACGCGTTCAGGACTATGACGCTCATCCGGTGCCTCCTTCCGGCCGTAGCTGGGAACCACGGCGGCTATGACGCAGGGTCTCAAGCATCCGTGGCCGGTCGGTGAACGGTCAACGGGTTTCGTCAGACGGTCACGTGCCGGTACGGCTGCGTGATCGGCGAAGATGTGCTTATGGAATTGAACAATCTGCTGTCTGGTCCACCCGAGACACTACTCCCCGTCGACCCGGCCGCGGCGGAACTCGCCGCCGGGGCAGCTGCGACCGACGTCGCCGCCAAGTTCCCCACGTCCTCGCTGGCCTGGGGCCTGCTTGCCGAAGCGGCGCTGGCGGACGGCCGCACGGTCGAGGCATACGCCTACGCCCGGACCGGGTACCACCGTGGTTTGGACCTGCTCCGGCGCAACGGCTGGAAGGGTCACGGGCCGGTCCCGTGGGAGCACGAGCCGAACCGCGGGTTCCTGCGCTGCCTGGCCGCGCTGGGCAAGGCGGCCGCGCTGATCGACGAGAAGGACGAGGCCGAGCGCTGCGCCACGTTCCTCCGCGACTCGTCACCCACCGCAGCCGACGTACTGAGCTGAAACCTGGTTGTCGGGCTGGTGACTCGGCGGCATGATCCGTCGGGTGACCAGCCCCTATGCCCAGGACGGATTCAGAGTCGGATTCGACTGGGGACCGGTCGGCGCGGAGGTTGTCGGCGGCAATCTGGTTGCCGTCGTGGACGTCCTGTCCTTCACCACCGCGGTGACCGTCGCCGTTGACCATGGCATCGACGTGTACCCGTACCGCTGGCGCGACGCGACCGCTGTGGCGTACGCCAAGCAGTACGACGCGGTGCTGGCAGTCGGGCGGTCCGAGGCGGGCACCGGGGACGTGAGTCTGTCGCCGATGACGATCCGGCGGGCGGTGGGACTCAGCCGGCTGGTGCTGCCGTCACCCAACGGGTCGACGATCGCGAAGCAGCTCAGTGATGGTGGGGCGACAGTGATCGCGGTGTCGCTGCGCAACCGGGTTGCGGCTGCCGAGTGGGTGCGGGAGCAACTGACGGAGCACCCAGGCGCGAAGGTCGTGGCGATCGCGGCAGGGGAGCGGTGGAAGGACGGCTCGCTCCGGCCGGCGGTGGAGGACCTGTGGGGTGCCGGTGGGTTCCTGAGTGCGCTGCAGCTCGACGACATGTCCCCGGAGACGCGGGCCGCGATGGCGGCGTACGACGCTGTGGCGGATGAGCTCCCGACCCTCCTGCACGAGTGCGCCGGTGGTCGCGAGCTCACGCAGTACGGCTACCCCGAGGACGTCGCGATCGCGGCCGAGGTGGACGAGAGTCGCAGCGTCCCCGTCCTCCGGGACGGTAGGATGTTCGCGTCAACCTGAACCACGAGGTTCTGCCCGTTGAAAGAGCCGGCAGGCGGTGCGCGTCCCCGCTTCCTGCCGAACATGGACGGTTGTAGGCGGACTAGGACAGACCGGTGAAGCTGGACGCCCACGGTCGGGTCCCCGCCCCTTCGGGCAGCGGAAGGTCTCACCGTGCCGGCTCTCACCGGACGGATCAGCACGCCCACCAACACCTACGCAGCGGCTCTGCGTACTCCCGGGGCGTGGAAGTTCTACCTAGCAGCGGCACCGGCTCGCATCGGTATCGCCATGACCGGCCTCGGCATCGTCTGGCTGGTCCACGGATCCACCGGCTCGTACGCCGCGGCCGGCAGTGTGACCGGTGGCTTCGCAGTCGCCGAGGCACTGGCTGGTCCACAAGTCGCCCGTCTGATCGACCGCTTCGGTCAGACCCGCATGCTGCCGATCACTCTGCTCGCGCATGCTGCGGCAGTAGCCGTTTTGATCGGCCTGACGGTCTCGGGCGCACCACTGTGGTCGCTCATCACCGCGGGTGTCCTGGCAGGCGGATCGTTGCCGCAGTTGGGTGCGCAGACCGCGGCTCGCTGGTCACATGCACTGCGTGGCACCCCACTACTCTCGTCGGCCTTCGCTCTGGAATCGCTCAGTGTCGGCGTCGCTTTCATGGTCGGCCCTGGGCTCGTGGGCACAATCAGTGCACTGGTCAGTCCGGTGGCAGGCTCAGTGCTCGCGACGAGCCTGCTGCTGGCAGGCGGTTTCCTCCTGGCGGTGCAACGCAGTACGGCGCCCCCGCCGACCAAACCTGGTCAACACGAGAGCTCGAGCCGCCTGTTGCACAAGCGGTTCCTCGGCCTGATCGGTACGAACGTCGGCATCGGACTGTTCTTCGGAAGCATGCAGGTCTCGGTCACCGCCTTCGCCGTCGCGCGTGGCACACCGGGCCTGGCCGGACCGCTCTACAGCATCACGAGTCTGGTCGGTCTGTTTGCCGGAATCGCCTATGGCGCAAGGCGTTGGCGGACGGCACCGCAGACGCAGCTCATCATCGTCCTGGCTGGTCTGACCCTGACCTGCCTGCCGTTGCTGGCGGCCAACTCCGCGCTCACGGCGGCGTTCGCCTTGGCCCTGCCAGGCTTGGCCATAGCGCCGTTCCAGACGATCTCGGCCGTGTTGGCCGAGTCCTCGGTGGAGTCCGCCGTACTCACCCAGGCCTTCACCTGGCTGAACTCCGGGGGCGCGGCCGGGATGGCCTTGGGTGCAGCGGTTGCGGGCCACGTCGTCGATACGCACAGCGCGCAGTACGGCTTCCTCGTCGCACTGTGCGCCACCCTCACAGCCACGGTCATGGCCGTAACCGTCAAGCTCAGCGATAGGTGATCTGACGTTCGGCCGCGGCTCTGGTCGCGTACTCGGCCGGAGTCAGGCCGATCTGTTGCTTGAACTCCTTGGAGAAGTGGGCCTGGTCGAAGTACCCGAGCGAGGCGGACAGCTCCGCCAGCTCGGCGACTTCGCCCTGTGCCAGAAGCTCCGCACCGTCGTGCAGGCGGTAGCGACGGAGCACCCATTTCGGACCGACACCGACATAGCGACGGAACAGCCGCTGCAAGGTCCGGATCGGAATGTCGAACCGCTCGGTGACCTGGTCCACCCGCGCCACCGACCGGTCCACGGACATCGCCGTGACGATCTCCCGGACCAGTTCGTACGACGGATCCGGCGGAGTCAGGTGGTCCCGCAAGAACGCCTCGAACACCGCGCGACGCCGTACGTCGGACTCCGCGGCGAACACCAGATCCGCCAGCCGGTCGCCGTCCGGGAAGACCGCGGTCAGCGGCAGCACCTGGTCACGGAACGACGCGACGTCCAGCCCGGTCACCGCACCGAACCCACCGGCCCAGAACTTCACCCCGAACGCGCGGCCCCGCCCAACGAGCTCACGCTCGAACTTGCGCGTGCAGACCCCGTTGACGAAGGCACCACCCGGCTGCTCGAAGGTCACGTTGACGCTCGGGAAGGGCAGCACCTCGGCCGTGTACGGCTCGTCCAGGTCCCACTCGACGATCCAGTACCACTCCACGAACCGGCCGACCTCCGGGCCGGCGGCGAGACGGCTCAGCGACCGATGACGGGCCTGCTCCCGCGGATGCAGGATGCCCTTCTCGCTGTCCGGCGGCTGCACGCTCACCCTCGCTGTCGCTTTCTTACAAGACCGGCACGGCGGCCAGAAGATTGACTAAGAGTCATGACGACGAACACGGTAAACCCCATCCCCGACGGTTATCACTCGCTGACGCCGTACCTGGCCGTGCCGGACGGCCCGAAGGCGATCGAGTTCTACCAGTCGGTGTTCGGGGCCGAGGTGATCAGCCGGCAGGACATGCCGGACGGGCGGGTCGGGCAGGCTGAGCTGAAGTTCGGGAACTCGATGCTGCAGCTGAGCGACCAGATGCCGCAGATCGGGCTGCGCGCGCCGAACGGCGAGTGGGTGCATTCCTCGCTGGTGCACTACGTGCCGGACGTGGACGCGACGTACGCGAAGGCCGTCGCGGCGGGGGCGAAGCCGGTGGAAGAAGTGCAGACGTTCATGACGGGTGACCGGTTCGGCACGGTGATCGATCCGTTCGGGCACCGCTGGGCGATCCTCACCAAGGTGGAGGACGTGTCCCGCGAGGAGGCCGACCGGCGGGTGAAGGAGTGGCTCGCCTCGAACCCCGAGGGCCTGGAGTAGTCCAGACACAAGGAAGCGGCCCGCCGGAACCGTCCCCTGCGGCAGTTTCGGCGGGCCGCTGACTAAGAGTGTGCACGCGATCACGCTAAATGGCAACCCGTCAGTTGATGAAACAGTTACTTGAAGTGAGCGTTTCGGCCTTGTGGACGGGGCCGAAACATCGGCTCTTCGGTCCGGTAGGCTTTGGTCGCAAGAGCCTGGTTTCGTCGCCGGATGAACGTCCGGTGAACGTCTCCGGGCTTCACCGTTTCCAGCGTCGGCAGCCGCGGGGTGTGAGGCCGTAGTCCGGCGCGTGAAGAGGAGGGCTGAGATGCCCGCAATCGTGCTCGTCGGCGCCCAGTGGGGCGATGAGGGCAAAGGCAAGGCGACCGATCTGCTCGGCAACACGGGCGAGGTCATCGACTACGTGGTCAAGTTCAACGGCGGCAACAACGCCGGCCACACGGTGGTGATCGGCTCCGAGAAGTACGCGCTGCACCTGCTCCCGAGCGGCATCCTGACCCCGGGCGTCACCCCGGTGATCGGCAACGGGGTGGTGGTCGACCTCGGTGTGCTGTTCGAGGAGCTCGACGCGCTCCAGGCCCGCGGGGTCGACACGTCGCGGCTCGTCGTGAGCGCGAGCGCCCACATCATTCCGCCGTACAACCGGACCCTCGACAAGGTGACCGAGCGGTTCCTCGGCAGCCGCCGGATCGGGACCACGGGCCGTGGCATCGGCCCGACGTACGCCGACAAGATGAACCGGATCGGCATCCGGATCCAGGACCTCTACGACGAGAAGATCCTCGAGCAGAAGGTGACCGGCGCGCTGGAGCAGAAGAACCAGCTGCTGGTGAAGATGTACAACCGGCGCGCGGTGGAGATCCGCGAGGTGCTCGACGAACTGCTCGGGTACGCCGACCGCCTCCGGCCGATGGTGGCCGACACGAGCCTCCTGCTGAACCAGGCGCTGGACGACGGCAGGACGGTGCTGATGGAGGCCGGCCAGGCCACGCTGCTCGATGTCGACCACGGGACGTATCCGTTCGTCACCTCGTCCAACGCGATCTCCGCGGGTGCGTGCACCGGCACCGGCATCCCGCCGACCCGGATCGATCGCGTGATGGCTGTCGTGAAGGCGTACACGACCCGAGTCGGTGAGGGCCCGTTCCCGACCGAGCTGCTGGATGCCGATGGCGAGTGGCTGCGGCAGCAGGGCTTCGAGTTTGGTACGACGACCGGCCGCCCACGCCGGTGCGGTTGGTACGACTCGGTCATCGCCCGGTACGCCGCGCGCGTGAACGGCGTCTCCGACTTCGTCCTCACGAAGCTGGACACGCTGACTGGGCGCTCGACCATCCCGGTCTGCGTCGCGTACGACGTGAGCGGCGTCCGGCACGACGAGATGCCGATGACCCAGACCGACTTCCACCACGCGGTCCCGGTCTACGAGGAGTTCGACGGCTGGTCCGAGGACATCACCGGCTGCAGGACCTTCGAGGACCTCCCGAAGGAGGCCCAGTCCTACGTCCGCGCCGTCGAGTCCCTCAGCGGCGCCCGGATCTCCGCCATCGGCGTGGGTCCCGAACGCAGCCAGATCGTCCAGCTCTGAGGTCCGCCGGACCCCCCGTCATCGTCCGATGCCCGTCATCGTCCGATGATGGGGAGGTCCCGGATGAAGGGCGCGTCCCGGAGATCGCTGAACGTCGGACGGTCGATGGTGGGGGCTTCGATGGGGTTCCGCGCCCAGGCAGCACCCTCACCCTGAGTCGCCTGGTAGAACGTGAAGCCGCCGACAGCCAGAAGCACGGCAGCCAGCATGGCGCCGACCCACTGTGGCCGGAACGTATTGCGCGCCGCGATGTGAGCGCCGCGGCGGAGTGAACTGCCGCCGGGGCCCCACCAGGCGGTGAAGAGTGCGACGAGAGCGGCGCTGCCGAAGCCGACGGCCGACAGCGGCTGCCATTCGAGGCCGTAGGCGGTAGCGGCAACAGCAGTGACGATGCCACCGACCACAACGCCCATCAGCAGCGGCAGGATCAGGCAAGGCAGCGTGATCAGCGCAGCGGTGACGAGCTGCAGTGGGCTGGAGGCTGCCGCCACCACGCCGTCCGAACGCCCGGAGCGGCCACGGATCTGACGGCGACGCATCAGAGCAGTGCTGGTGCGGTCGGCCGTACGAGCGATCACCAGCAGCACGATGGCGATGGCGGCGCCAAGGCCGGGATTGAGAGCAGTCAGGCCGGTCAGCGCCACCATGAACCCGACGACCACCAGAGTCCGCCGGCCGGTGGGTGGAGCCTTCGGTGGTTTCTCCGGGTGGCCGCCACCGGGCTGCTGCTGCGGCTGCCCGGGCTGCTGATACGGCGAGGGACTCTGCTGGTATGGCGACGGATTCTGCTGATAGGGCGAGGGATTCTGCTGATATGGGTACGGCGCAACCGGCTGCGGACCACTCTGATACGGCAAGGGCATCGCGGCCGGCGCGGCGGCAACAGGTGCCGGACTGTACGTCGCGGGATGCACTGGCGCGGCAGCAACAGGCTTCTTGGCCGCGGCGTCGCGAATCTTGTCGCGGATCGGTGTGAACGCCGACCACGGCGGAATGACCGGCGGCACCAGCTCTGCGACATCGGTGGGTGACGGCTCATCCGACGGCAGCTCGCGCGTCATCAGCGCGGTCTGCGGGTGGAGTTGCACGGTCGCCGGTACAGCGATCACCGTCGGCGACTCGCGGGGCGGCAGTGCGTCGCGGCCCTCGGCGTACCGGTTGAGACCGGCCATGATCTCGTCCTGGGTCGGACGGTCGCTCTTACCAGGCGACAGGGCCGCAGCGAGCAGTGGCTTCAGCCGCGGGTCCAAGCCCTCGAGGTCGGCCTGACCGGTGTGCACCCGATGCAGCACCGCTTCGAACGGACCCTTGCCGAAAGGCCGGCGTCCGGTGGCCGCGAATGCCACAGTGGCCGCCCAGCCCCACCAGTCCGCCGACTCCGACACGGTCTCGCCCTCGATGAGCTCGGGCGCCAGATAGCCCGGCGTACCGATCACGAGACCGGTCTGCGTGAGGCGGAGGTCGTCAGCGGCCTGGGCGATGCCGAAGTCGATCATGACCGGCTTGCCGTTCAACATCATCACGTTGCCCGGCTTGAGGTCTCGGTGGATCACACCGGCCAGGTGGATCGCCTGCAGCGACTCCGCGAGGCATCCAGCCAGTGGCAGCCACTTGCGCGGCGTCAGCGGCCCGCGTTCGTCCACCTGCTCGTCCAGCGGCCGTCCTGGGATGAACCGAGTCACCAGGTAGGGCTGGTCGCCCACCAGGTCGTGGTCGAGGATGCCGGCCACGCCAGGGTGGCTCACCTTCTGCAGCGTAGTCGCTTCGCGCTGCAATCGAGCCCGTGCGATCGGGTCATGGGCGACGTGCGGGCGCAGTACCTTCAGCGCAACCTCTTGGTGCTCAGGTCCTTCGGCCAGGTAGACGACACCCATGCCGCCCTGTCCGAGCCGCCGGATCAACCGGTACGGCCCGACCCGCTCCTCCGCCTCCTCGACCGGCGTAGAAGGCGGCCCCCCTGTGACTGACATGCCATCTACGGTACGTCGGCAGCAGACCAAGCAGCCCTGATGACGTCTGAGGTAATCGTCTGAACTCACCGAGGTGCCCGAAGCTGAACGCATCGACCACCGAGGAGGAACAGAGATGAAGCACTACGCGATCGCCTACCTGCGCAACGTCCGGATGGGCGCGGACATCGTCGAGTATCTGGAGCGCATCGACGAGACGTTGGCGCCGTACGACGGCCACTTCATCGTGCACGGTGCCGCGCCGGAACGGATCGAAGGCGACTGGGAGGGTGCGCCGATCGTGATCGAGTTCCCGGACCGCGACCACCTGTACGGCTGGTACGAGTCGGCGGCGTACCGGGAGATCCTCCCGCTGCGCACCGAGAACTCCGACGGCGTGGTGATCTTCGTCGAGGGCGTCGACCGGACCCACCAGGCCACCGACGTCCTGGTCTGATTGCGCTGGCCAGATCCTTGCGAAGGGCGGCATTGTGGCCACTGGTGCAGACCGGTGCCGGCCGATTGGGTGGAGTCATGCGAATCGAGATGCTGGTGTTCGACGGTGTGGACGAGATGGATGTGATGGGTCCGTTCGAGGTCTGGAGTCATGCCTCGAAGCGAACCGCGCTCGCGCTGGCGCTGGTCGGTCTGGACGGCCCGGTCGAGGTGACCGGCCTGAACACCCTGCAATTCAAGGCACCTGAAGGACTTGGTACGCCGGACGCACTCTTCGTCCCGGGTGGCGGCTGGATGAACCGCGCCGAGAAGGGCTCGTGGGCCGAGGCGCGCCGCGGAGTGATGACGGCCAGGATCGCCGAGCTGGCGCCGACGCTCAGCTGGATCGGTTCGGTCTGCACGGGCTCGATGCTGCTCGCCGAGGCCGGCCTGGTGAAGGGCCGCGCGGCCACGACGAACCGCGGTGCGTGGGCGGAGCTCGAAACCTTCGGCGCCGAGCTCAAGTCGAATCGCGTCGTCGACGACGGCACGCTCGTCACCTCCGGCGGCATCACGTCCGGGATCGACCTGGCGCTGCACATCGTCGAGCGCGAGTACGGCGTGGACGTCGCCGACGGAATCGCGGCGACCATGGAGTACACCCGCGACCGGGATGTGTACGTAGGCAGCTAATTCGTCCGGCGCAGCAGGACGCCCCGGCTGCCGCGCTTGCGCAGGAAGGCGGGTCCGCCGGCCAGTGGTTCGAGCCGGGGCGGGACGAGCTCGACCTCATCCTCGATCGCCCACGTCGCCGGCCAGGTCCGGTGGGTGAGCTCGCCCGGCTCGAGCGCGATGAAGAGCCGGTCGGTGGGGAACCGTTCGAGCAGCAACAGGTCCTGGCCGTAGTACAACAGCTCGATCAGCAGGTACGCCGAACCCGTCAGCCGGGCCGTGGTCGCGAGATCGTCGAAGCTGTGCGGATGGATCCGAACGTCACCGGCGACGTTCGTCCTGAGCCGATCCAGCGCCACCGGGTCCGGCTCGGTCGCGTCGACGCCGTACCCGTCGGCGAGCAGGCGCCGCGTCAACGCACCCTGATAGGCACCGATCTCGATCACCCGGCCCGCTGCCGGGTCCAGATGACGCCGTACCCACGCGACCGTCGCGTCCAGCCGCTCCTGCTCGTACGGCGATGCCGTCGGCTGCACGAGCTCGAGTACGAGGTCAGCCGGTGGGCCGGCGGGGTGCCGGACCGGAGCCTGGATGACGGAGATGAGGCCCTCGCCCCAGCGCCCGCGGGCATCGGACGGATGGTGTGTCCAGACGGTGAAGGGTGTACTGCCGGTCTCCAGCGTGATCGCGGCGGCCGCGGTTTCGGCGGAGAACGGCCGGTCCCCTTCGCCGCTGCTGGCGTGCAACGCGGCGATCGCGGCCAGCCGGCCGGCGAGGGGGATCCCGGCTGGGAGTTTCAGATAGATCCCGCGCTCAGCGGCGACGAGGTGCACCTCGCGGCCGTGTGCTGGGTCGAGGACGGACAGGAAATCGGTGACGGCATCTTCCGGGCGGGTAACGGCAAGGACGTCGATCATCCCTGACCAGTTTACGCAAGATCCCTACCGAAAAATGGCGGCCGAGTGTCGGTCAGTTGGCCAGTTCGGGGTAGAGCACCGCGAGGTCCTGGGAGACGGCGGCCTTGGCGCCACGGGCGGTGTCGTCGGCGAGCACCTCGTGCGCGCCGGTCTCGATGCCGTCGAGGGCCTGCTTGGCGATGTCCTCGGGCCGGGACTTCGGGGCGGTGACGGCGGTGGTCATGTCGGTGTCGACGTACCCCATGTGCAGGCCGGTGACGCCGATGCCGCGGTCGAGCAGTTCGAGCCGGATCGCGTTGGTCTGCAGCCAGAACGCGGCCTTCGTCGCGGAGTACGCGCCGTGCCGCGCCACCCAGGACAGGGCCGAGTGGGCGTTGAGGATGTGGCCGCCGCCGTTGCGCTCGATGATCGGCACGAAGGCGCGGGTCAGCTCGAGCGGGCCGAAGAAGTTGGCGTCGAAGACCGCGCGGATCTCCTCGACCGGCGCGTCCAGGTAGGTGTCCGGCGAGCTGGCGCCGGCGTTGTTGATCAGGACGGTGACGTCGGGCGCGGCCGCGGCCAGTGCGTCGATCGAGGCCTGGTCGGTGACCTCCAGTGGCAGCGGGACCACGCGGGGGTCGGTGCTCGGCTGCGGGTTACGCGCGGTCGCGTAGACCTTGGCGACGCCCCGGTCGAGCAGGTCGTCGACGATCGCCTTGCCGATCCCGCGCTGTCCGCCGGTGACCAGGACGACGGCGCCGGTGAGTGTGGTCATCTGAAACTCCTTGGTGGGAACCGATCTGTTTCCCCGACTGTAAACCGATCGGTTTCCATATTCAAATCCGACCGGTACCCTCGTTTCATGACCACCTCCGCGACACCCCGTGAGCGGCTTCTCGACGCTGCGGGCGAACTCTTCTACCGCGACGGCGTCAACATCGGGGTGGACGCGCTCTGCAAGGCGGCCGGGGTGTCGAAGAAGTCGATGTACCAGCTGTTCCGGTCCAAGGACGAGCTGATCGCGGAGAGCCTGGCCAGCCGCGGACCGGCGTACCAGAGTCTGCTGCAGCCCGGCGCGGAGGACGACCGGTCGCCCAGGGAGCGGATCCTGACCGTGTTCGAGCGGCAGGACTCGGTGGTTGCTGCTGGCAACTTCCTCGGCTGCCCCTACGTGAGTACGGCGGTGGAGCTGAAGAATCCCGAGCACCCGGGCTCGGTGGTCGCGCGGCACTTCAAGCAGCAGCTGACCGACTTCTTCCACCGGGAGCTGGTGAAGGCGGGCGCGGAGGACCCGGGCACGCTGGCGATCCAGCTGACGATCATCTTCGACGGCGCGAGCGCGCGGGCGGTCGTCAAGGCGCAACCACTGGCCGGCATCGGCGTCACCACCGCGGCCGCCCTGCTGGACGCGGCCGGAGTCCGCGTCGGCGAGCTGGCGACGCAGGTCAGCTGATCTCGCTGTCGCAGAAAGTGATCGTGAGGCTCTCCCGTTAATGGGACAAAGCCTCACTTTGTTCCACTGAGCTGGGAAAACCTCGCAGTCTGTTCCGTTCGAGGCCAGGTGTTGACGCGTTCACCGTCCGTCGTCAGACTTTCGCAAAGACCCTGCGCTAGTGCCTCCGGGCACGCGGGGGAGCAGTGTCCTACCGCCCCCGAAGACAGGACATCCGCCCATGCGAACCAAACCCCTACTCCTGGCCGCGGCGTGTGCCGCGCTGGTGGCCGGAGCGCTCAGCAGTCCAGCAGTAGCCGCCTCGAAAGCTGAACCCATGGCCGTCGACGCACCTGCGACGTTCACCCATCCAGGTGTTGGCGTCAGCCGGGCCCAACTGGACTTCGTCCGGGCCAAGGTCCAGGCCGGTGCACAGCCGTGGACGAATGCGTTCAACCAGGCGAAGAACAGCTCCTACGCGTCGCTGTCCCGGACGCCGACTCCGCGCTCGGTCGTGGAGTGCGGCCCGTACTCGAATCCCAACCTTGGCTGCACCAACGAGCGTGAGGACGCGATCGCGGCGTACACGGACGCGCTGCTGTGGTACCTCACCCGTGACGATCGATACGCGCAGAAGTCGATCCAGTTGATGGACGCGTGGTCGGCGACCATCACCGACCACACCAACAGCAACGCTCCGCTGCAGACCGCGTGGGCCGCGTCGTCGTGGCCGAAGGCCGCGGAGATCATCAAGCATGTCTACGGCAACTGGCCGAACTCCGGCCGGTTCGCGACCATGCTGCGCAACGTCTACCTGCCCGAGATCATCAACGGCTCGAACTCCAACGGGAACTGGGAGTTGAGCATGACCGAGGCGATCCAGGGCATCGGCGTGTTCCTCGAGGACAAGACCGTGTACGACAAGGCGATCGCGCTCTACCGGGTGCGGGTGCCGGCCTACGTCTACCTGGAGTCGGACGGCGCGCTGCCGAAGACGAAGCCGAGCCAGAACCTCAACACCCGCGACAAGATCGTCGCGTACTGGCAGGGGCAGGGAACGTTCGTGACCGGTCTGACTCAGGAGACCTGTCGCGACTTCACCCACACCGGCTACGGCATCTCGTCGATCTCACACGTCCTGGAGACCTCGCGGATCCAGGGGATCGACCTCTACCCGGAGTTCGGTGAGCGGCTCCGGCAGGCGCTCGGGTTCCAGTCGCGCTGGGAGCGCAACCTCGAGCCGGTGCCGTCCTGGCTGTGCAACGGCGCTGTCAACCGCGGCCTCGGCCCGATCACCGAGGTCGGCTTCAATGCTCTGCACACGCGTCTCGGCATCGCGATGTCCAACACCCAGGCGCTCACCGAGTCTCGTCGGCCGGCCGGCTCCAACAACCTGTTCGTCGCGTGGGAAACCCTCACGCACGCCGAGAATCCGTCCTAAAGATTTCCGGGAGGGCTGGAGAATCTGCCCCTTCAGCTCTCCCGGATCTGTTCAGACCTGGGCTTCGCCGCGCTTCCAGTAGCCCTGGAAGGAGATGGCGGCCTTGGGCATCCCGGCCACGTTGACCAGGTGGCGACGTACCGACTTGATCATCGACGACTCACCGGCCACCCAGGCGTAGTCGGCGTCGTACGGAAGTTCGGCGGATTTGAGGGCCTCGAGCAACGAGGTGCCGTCGGCGGGGGTGATCCAGGTGATGTCGGCGGAGCCGGGGGTCGGCAGCGGCCGGATGTCACTGGCGTCCGGGACCTCGACGAAGACGGTCGCGTGGACGGCGGCCGGGAGCTGCTCGAGGATCCCGGCAAGCGCCGGGAGCGCGGTCTCGTCGGCGACCAGGATCCGGCGCACGCTGGTGGCCGGCGGAACGTAGTCGACGCCGGAGTGCAGTAGGCCCTTGGTGCTGGTGGTGTCGACCGCGAAGGGCAGGATCAGGCCGACCTGGTCACCCAGTTGCGCCTCGCTGACCCAGGCCGAGGCCGGGCCGTTGACGCCGTGCAGGACGAACTCGACATCGAGTTCGGCGACCTTGGGACGCAGCGCGCGGACGGTGTACGTCCGCATGATGAAACGCTCCTCGACCGGCTGCGCACACCACTCCGGGTACCACTCGGGGCCGGAAGGCAGTTTGATCTCGGTGCCGTCGGGGGGTGCGAGCAGCACCTTGATCCGCTGGTCCGGCCCGGCGCTGACCACCTCCGCGATCCGCGGTGCGACGAACGTCACGCGGCGCAGATGCGGGCTCAGGTCGTCAACGGCCGCCACGGCGGCGAGAACCGAGTCGAACACGATCGGCCGCTCGAGCACAGTCGTCATGCTGGTTTCTCCATATTGTCATTGCTGCCCCGCCCCTCCGCCCCGGTCTGGGAAACTACGCAGGGAAGACGCCAGGTGCGGACCCGCGGACGGCCGGGTTATTCTGAGGCGTCTAGAGGTTAGCCTTACCTAAGAGGATCCCAAAGTCCAATGCCCCCGCCCACTGCCGTGGTCGCAACCGGCCCCGATGTCGCCGTCTCGTCGCGCCCTCGGCGGACCCGGCGGGCGACGCTCGTACTCGGCCTGATCGGCTGCATCGCCCTGCTGGTGCTGGTGACGCTGCTCAGCATCGCGGTCGGGTCGAAGCAGATCCCGCTGCCGACGGTGTTCGATGCCCTGCGCCACTACAACGAGGCGAACACCGATCACGTGATCATCCATTCACTGCGGGTGCCACGGACGGTGATCGGCTTGCTGGTCGGTGCCGCCTTGGGCCTGTCCGGGGCGTTGATGCAGGGCGTCACCCGGAACCCGCTGGCCGATCCCGGCATCCTCGGGGTCAACGGTGGCGCCGCGCTGTTCGTTGTCGGCGGCATCTACTGGTTCGGGTTGTCGACTCTGACGTCGTACGTCTGGCTGGCGTTCGCGGGTGCGGCGGCCGCTTCGATCGTCGTCTACATGCTCGGGTCGCTCGGCCGGGAGGGCGCGACGCCGGTGAAACTGGCGCTCGCCGGGGCGGCGCTGACGGCGATGCTCGGGTCGCTGACGACCGCGGTGCTGATCGGTGATGTCGACACCTTCGACCAGTTCCGGTTCTGGTCGGTCGGATCGCTGGCCGGCCGTGATTCGGACATCGCCGCGCAGGTCGCGCCGTTCATCCTGATCGGGATCGTGCTGGCGCTGGTCTCCGGGCGAGTCCTGAACGCGCTGTCGCTCGGTGACGACGTAGCCAAGTCGCTCGGGCAGCGGGTCGGACTGGCCCGGTTGTTCGTGGCGGTGGTCGTCGTACTGCTCTGTGGAGCGGCCACCGCAGCGGCCGGACCGATCGGGTTCATCGGGCTGACGATCCCGCATGTGGCACGGCTCGTGACCGGACCGGACTACCGCTGGATCCTGCCGTACTCGATGGTCCTGGCACCGATCCTGCTGCTCAGCTCCGACGTCATCGGCCGGATCGTCGCGCAGCCCGGTGAGCTGCAGGTCGGCATCGTCACCGCGGTCATCGGAGCGCCGTTCTTCATCGCACTCGTCCGCCGCCGGAAGCTCGCAGACCTATGACAGTGCTTTTGGCCGGGCCTTCGGCGCCGGCGTGGTCATGGGGCCTTGGCTCCCGGCCTTCCCTCGTCGCTCCAGTCGCTTCGCTCCCTGCGCTCCTCAGTCCAGGCCGGGAGGCCCTATGACCGCAGAGGCAATCCAGATCATCACCCGGGCCCGCGCGGCTCGGCAGGCGCGGTCGCTGATGGTGATCGTCGTACTCGCGGTCATCGTGTTCGTGACGTTCTGCGTCTCGTTGTCGCTGGGGGATTTCAAGATCCCGGTCATCGACGTGGTGAAGACGTTGTTCGGCGGCGGCGACCGGGCGACCGAGTTCATCGTCAACCGGCTCCGGTTGCCCAGGGCACTCACCGGCCTGATGGTCGGTGCCGCGCTCGGCATGTCCGGCGCGATCTTCCAGAGCATCGCCCGCAACCCACTGGCCAGCCCGGACATCATCGGCGTGACGTACGGCGCCAGCGCGTTCGCCGTGTTCGCCATCGTCACGCTCGGACTGACCGGCGTCGCGGTGTCGGGTTTCGCGATCGTGGGTGCCGTGCTGACCGCGTTCATCATGTACGTGCTGGCCTGGCGGCACGGGGTGTCGAGCTACCGGCTGATCCTGATCGGGATCGGCATCGGCGCGGTCGCCACCAGCATCACGTCGTACCTGTTGACCAAGGCGAGGGTCGAGATCGCGCAGCAGGCGCTGATCTGGCTGACCGGCAGCCTGAACGGGCGAGATTGGTCGAACGTACGGTCGCTCGCGATCACACTGGTGGTGCTGGCGCCTTTGACCACGTTCCTCGTGCACCGGCTGCGCATTCTCCAGCTCGGTGACGAGACGGCGTACGGGCTGGGGTTGCGGGTGGAGAGCTCGCGGCTCGGGTTGATCGTGATCGCGGTCCTGCTGGCCGCGGTGGCGACCGCGGCGGCCGGGCCGATCGGGTTCGTCGCGTTCGTCGCGGCGCCGATCGCGCGGCGGCTGACCAGGTCGCCAGGGCCGGCGATGATCTCGTCGGCTTTGCTCGGCGCGCTGGTGGTGGCTCTGTCGGACTTGATCGCGCAGCACGCGTTCGGCGACACGCAGTTGCCGGTCGGTGTGGTGACCGGCGTGGTGGGCGCGCCGTACCTGATGTTCCTGCTGGCCCGGACCAACCGGGTGGGGAGTGGTGGCTGAGAGATGGAGAACCCTGTGGAAGCCGTGACACCACACAGCTTGGCTGCCGATGGGCTCGCGGTCGGCTATGACCAGCGGGAGATCATCCACGACCTGTCGGTCCGGATCCCGACCGGGAAGATCACTGTCATCGTCGGCGCCAACGCGTGCGGCAAGTCGACCCTGCTGAAGACGCTCGCCCGGCTGCTCAAGCCGTCGCGCGGGACCGTGCTGCTGGACGGCAAGAGCATTCAGTCGATCCCGACCCGCGAGGTCGCGACCAAGCTCGGGCTGCTGCCGCAGTCACCGACCGCGCCGGAAGGGATCACGGTCGCCGACCTGGTCGGTCGTGGACGGTACCCGCGGACCCGGTGGATCCGGCAGTGGACCAAGACCGACGACGAGGCGGTCGCGGAGGCGATGACGTCGACCGACGTCCTGTCGCTGGCCGAACGGCCGATCGACGAGTTGTCCGGTGGGCAGCGGCAGCGGGTGTGGATCGCGATGGCGCTCGCGCAGGAGACGGACATCCTGTTGCTGGACGAGCCGACCACGTTCCTCGATCTGACTCACCAGTTCGAGGTCCTCGATCTGCTCGTCGACCTGAACAGGTCCGACGACCGTACGATCGTCCTGGTGCTGCACGACCTCAATCAGGCCTGCCGGTTCGGTGACCACCTGATCGCGATGAAGGACGGCGCGATCGTTGCCGAGGGCAACCCTCGCGAGGTGATCACCGAGCAGGTCGTCCATGACATCTTCGGCCTGGCCGTCAAGGTCATCCCCGACCCGGTCGCCGGCAGCCCGATGGTCGTCCCGATCGGCCGCCACACGACCCGCACCGACGCGGCCGGCGCCGACCCGTCCGGTGCCGACGCGACCGCCGCCGACTCGTCCGGTGCCGACGCGTCCGGTGCCGCGGGCGTCCCGTCCGAGGTCGGCTCCGGCGCCGGTGCAGGGCCCGCGAACCCCGCGGCCCAGGCGCTGGCCGCCTCCTCCGCCGCCATCGGAGTGTGCCGACCCGCCGACCGCTGACCCACCTGGCGGGGCCTTGACCCTCGGAATTCGTCGGTCGGGGTGGTTATCGTGGCGGCCATGTTGTCCGTCTTGGGGTATCACCGGGCTGTCCTGGCGGTTGTTCGCCGCCTGGACGAGCGTGCGTGGACGGCCCTGCTGGGCGGTCCCGTCGATGGGCTCGGCGACGTACTGTTGCGGCACGCGTACCGGCTGGAGGCGGGTGCGCACCCGATCGTGTATCGGGCCGGACAGCGGGCCGCCGAGGCACTGGACCTGGATGCGGACATCGACTACTTCCAGGTGAGTGGGGATCCGAACGCGGCGTACATCCATCAGCCCGGCAAGGCGGTCATCCTGTTCCAGGGAGAGTTGCTCGACCGGCTGGACGAGGACGAGCTGACGGCTGTCATCGGGCACGAGCTCGCGCACCGACTGCTGTGGGAGGACGAGGACGGCGGGTATCTCGCCGTCGACCGGCTGCTCGACGCCGCGGCCGGTGACGCGCGCACCCCTCCGCAGTATCTGGAGACCCATCGGCGCTGGTCGCTGGCGACCGAGCTCTTCGCCGACCGGGGTGCGCTGACCGCGTGCGGCGACCTCGCGACCGCCGTACGCGCTCTCCTCAAGCTTCAGACCGGGTTGAGCACCGCCGATCCCGAGGCCTATCTCCGGCAGGCCGAAGGGCTGGACCTCAGCGCCGGCAGCCGGGGGGCGACGCATCCGGAGGGGGTCGGCCGCGCCTGGGCGTTGAAGTACTGGCTCGCCGGCGAGGACGTCGAGGCGCTCGTCACCGGACCGCTCGACGTCGACGCGCCGGACCTGCTCGACGCGAGCTTGCTCTGTGAGCTGAGCAGTGACTTCGCCGCCTCGATCGCCCACACCGGCGGATTGCGTACGGACGCGATCGCCACGGCCGCGGCGGGTTTCGCGGATCCGCCCGGCCCGCTCGGCGTACCGGGCGGAGCGGTGCCGCGGTTCGACGAGCCACTGGCGGTCCGTCCGATCGACGGGGCGCCGATGCCGCGGCCACGACCGTTGACCGAGGCAACTAAACGCTACTTGTGCTACCTGCTGCTCGACCTGGCCACCACCGATCCGGACGCCGGCGACGACGGCCTGGTCGCCTCGCTCGTGATCGCCCGGCGCTCCGGCCTGACCGGGTACGACGACATCGCCGACGACGAGCTCGGGTGGAGCGACAAGCAACGAGCGCGCTTGGTGCGAGCCGCGGAGGAGGTGGTCGGATGAGCGCCGACGACCTGGTCGCGCTGGCCGTCTCGCAGGGCGGGCTCGGTAACGACGCCCTGCTGGCGGCCGTGCTGCCGCTGTTCCACGCGACCGCCGAGGTGCACGAGCGGGGTCTGGTCGCGCCGTTGCGTGGCCTCGACCGGATCACCGTCGACGAGCAGCACCGCCTGGGGTTCGCGCCCGAGGACGCCGTCCGGCCCGCGCTCGCGCGGCGCGAGATCGAGGCCCGGCAAGGGTCGCGGCCGGCCGCGGTGGAAGTGGTCGCGCATCGCCAGGCCGATCTCGATCTCGGTACGAGCGGTGGCCGGGTGACGACCGTGGTCACCGAGCCGCTCCCCGAGGCAATCACGGCACCCGTTCACCTGGCCGGCTGGCAGAGCTGGGAGCACGTGGTCGGCCACCACGACCCGCTCACCGACATCTTCAGCCTGGGGCAGTTGCTGCTCGCCCTCGGCTGCGGCCTCGACCTGTCTCGTACGGCCGACGTCGCAAGCCTCATCGACGCCCGCGGCAACCTGTATCGGCTCGATCCCGACCTGCACCCGGTGATCGTCTCGGTGGCCGCCCAGATGGCCGAACCGGATCGGCACCACCGCGCCCAGGATCTGCGCTCACTGATCGAGCAGCTCGAGAACTACCGCGACCAGCCTCTCGACTTCGACGTAGAAGCCATCACCCGCGGGGCGGCCGACCGGCGTACGGCGGTGCTCGGGGCACTGCGGGACCGGCTGTTCGACCTGTCCCGGCGGAACCGGCTGATCAACTTCCGGCCGACCGCGCAGACGCTGAACGTCACCGAGGTGTCGGTGCCGTTGATGCTCGACGTCCGGACGATCCGCGCGGAGCAGCTGTTCACCTGGCGCGACGATCTCGCCGCCGAGCTCCTCGGCAAGCCCCAGCCGCTGGGCAAATGGGTCCGGTACGACGAAGCGCCGTACGCCGCGAACACGCTGGACAAACTGATCGCGACGGCTCGGCGGGACAGAGCGGAGTACGGGCAGGATCAATTGCGGCTGGTTCCGGCATTCCTGCGCTGGCACGACCTGAAGAGCGACCGGGACACCCGGCTGGCGTCGCCGCTCGTGCTGGCGAAGGTTGAGCTCACCAAGAAACGCGGCGTACGGGATTCATACACGCTCCGGGTCGCCGACCCGATCGCGGAGGTCAACCCGACCCTGCGCCATCACCTGCGCCAGCTGTACGGGATCACGCTGCCGGAGACCGTGGACCTTTCCGAGCCGGGCGCGATCACCGCGCTGCACGAGCGGCTGGCGAAGGAGATCCAGGCGACCGAGCCGGGCCTGCAAATGCACCTGCGGGAGAAGCCCCGGATCGACCTGGTTCGGCAGCGCGCGATGGTCCGGCTGCGGAGCTACCAGCGGCGCAAGCACGGCAACACCGCCTACGAGTTCGGTGGCAAGCACTACGCGTACTCCTATCGCCGGACCGACTACCAGCCGCTCGGCGTGCAGATCTTCCGGACCCAGCTCGCCCGGCAGGAGTTGCCCCTCGGCGTGGCGCTCGGCGCGGAGCCGCGGCGGCCGGGCGCGATCGAGACCGATCTGTACTCGCTCGACACCGAGGGCGGCCCGTACTCGTGGGATGTCGACCTCTGCGCGGTCTCGCTCGCCAACTTCAACTACCGCACGCTCGGCCTGGTCCGCGACTACGACGAACTGCTCGCGACCGGTGCGTCGTGCGCTTCGTTCGACCAGCTGTTCTCCGACCGCCCGCGGCCGATCAGCAGCGCGCCGCCGGAGCTCCCGATCGGCGACCGGCACCTGGTCGTGCCGGCCGACGGGTCGCAGGTCGCGGCGATCGCGCGGGCGCGGCGGGGTGAGAGCTTCGTCATCCAGGGTCCGCCGGGGACCGGCAAGTCGCAGACGATCACCAACCTGATCGCGGACTTCGTCGCCCGCGGCCGCCGCGTCCTGTTCGTCTGCCAGAAGCGGGCCGCGCTGGATGTCGTGCATGCGCGCCTGGCGAGCCGCCGGCTGGACGGGCTGTGCGCACTGATCCATGACTCGCAGGCCGACAAGAAGGCCTTCGTCCACGGGCTGCGGGACACGTATGAGACCTGGATGGCAGCCGAGGACGACCTGGACGAGCTGAGCGGACGCCGTGACCAGTTGGTCGCCAGGGTGGACCGGCTGCTCACCATGGTCGGTGAGTTCGAGCATCACCTGACTGCTGGCGAACCGCGGCTCCGGGACGTCGTGAACCGGCTGACCGAGCTCCGCGACCATCACTGGGAGCCGTTGGACGAGCAGGCGCTGGTGCCGGCGGCCGGTGAGTGGTGGTCCGCCCGCTCCGTCGTACGGACGGTCGCGCGGGAGCTAGCCGCCGCCGACCCGGCCAGTGAAGGGGTGCTCGCGCGCAGTCCGTTGGCGTTTCTCGCAGCGGAACGGTGGGGCGATGCCGATGTGCCCGAGAGCGCTCGCCAGGTTCGAGCCGCGTGGGCGGGAGTGGCCTCCGCTCTGGCCCACGTCGGCGCCACGGCACCGGACGACGGATGGAGCGTGCAGCAGGTCCGAGTTCTCGCGGAGCTCGGGCGCGCGCTCGCGCCGCTGGCCGCGCGTGACCGTGTGGAGGCGATCGATCCGCGGTCTCAGCGGGCCCATGAGTTGTCGGCGGTGGGCGCCCGGCGGGAGTGGTTCGTGGCAGCCGAGCGGGCTGCCTGGGAGACGGCGGCCGGGTGGCGGGAGCCGCTGGCGCCGGCCGACGCGAAGTCCGCTCTGAAGGTTGCCCAGAGCAAGGAAGGCGGTCTGTTCTCCTTCCTCAACGGGGACTGGCGCCGGGTGCGGGACTTGGTGCGGAGCCGCTTCGACAGTACGGCGCGCGCCGTACGCCCGTCTGTCGTCGAGGTGCTCACCGACCTGGTGGCTGCGCAGGAGGCCACCGCCGCCGTTGCGGAACACGTCGAACGGACGCGACATGACTGGGGTGTGGACGATCCGGTCGCGTTGACCGATCGGCTGACGTCGTTGCGGAAGAATCCGCTCCTTGCGGACTGGCGTTTCGTCCTGGGCGACGGAGCTCCCTCGGAGCTGGAGCGCGTGGCCGATGCGCTCGATCAAACCGAGGAACCGACGCAGCGGTTGCTGGCGGCGGAGTACGAGACGCTGACGGTGGATGGTGTGCGTGGGCTGGCGTATCAGCTGGTCGAGGCCGATTCCGTCGTACGAGCTGTTGGTCCGGCCTTGCGGGAGCTGGAGGACGCGCCGGAGTCGGTGCGGACCGCGGTGCGACGGCTGTACGCGTCGCCTGACCAGCTCGAGTACGCGGTGTGTGCGGTGGAGTGGGAGCGCGCCCGAACCGCCGCGCCGCTGCAGCTCACTTCGGCGCGGGTGGACTCGATCGTCGGCGAGCTGAGCCTGGTCTACGACGAGCTGACCTCGTTGAACGCCGAAGTGGTCGTCGCCCAGGTTCGGCGGCGGTTCCTGACCGAGCTGGCGCACTCGGAGCAGACCGTGACCGGGATGTCGCCGGAGGATCGGGAGCGGAAGAAGGCGTTCGCCGCGGGGCGGCGGGAGCTGGAGCACGAGTTCGGCAAGGTGATGCGGTACCGGTCGATCCGCGACCTCGCGTCGGGTGCGCCGGGCGCGGTGGCGTCGCTGCTGCGGCCCGTCTGGCTGATGAGTCCGTCGTCGGTGTCGGACACGTTGCCGCTGACCACGGCGTTCGACGTGGTGGTGTACGACGAGGCGAGCCAGATCCCTGTGGAGGAAGCGATCCCGGCCCTGCACCGCGCGCCTCAGGTGATTGTCGTCGGTGATCAGATGCAGCTGCCGCCGACGACGTACTTCCGGGTTCGTACCGAGGACAGCGGGTTCGAGGACGATGCGGCCGAGCAGGTTGGGATTGCGCTGACGGAGGACAGCTTCCTCTCGATCAGCGCTCTGCGGCTCGCGGCCACGATGCTCACCTGGCACTACCGGAGCCGCTCCGAGGCGCTGATCTCCTTCAGCAACGCGGCGTTCTACCAAGGCCGGCTCGCGACCGTCCCGGACCGGCTGCCGGCGCAGGCTGCGCCGCCGTGGACGTTGCGGTCCGATTCCCCGGCGGTGTCCGAGGTCTGCGACAGCGTGCTGACCGGCAGCATCACGGCCGTCCGGCTGGTGGACGGCGTCTACGTCCGGCGGACCAATCCGGCCGAGGCGCGCTGGATCGCCGAGCTGGTGCGAGAGTTGCTGACCCGCGAGACGGGGAAGAGCCTGGGCATCGTCGCGTTCTCCGAGGCACAGCAGGCAGAGATCGAGCGGGCGCTGGACGACCTGGCCGATGCGGATCCGGACTTCGGTGCGCGGTACGAGGCGGAGCAGGTGCGGACGCACGGAGAGCAGGACGTCGGGCTGTTCGTGAAGAACCTGGAGAACGTGCAGGGCGACGAGCGCGACATCGTCGTGATGAGCGTCTGCTACGCCGCCGGAGCGGACGGGCGGATGCTGATGAACTTCGGCCCGATCAACACCTCCGGCGGAGAGAAGCGCCTCAACGTCATCTTCAGCCGCGCCCGCCACCACATGGTCGTTGTCAGCAGCATCGAACCCGAGGCGATCACCAACACGTACAACGACGGTGCCAATACCCTTCGCCGCTTCCTCGGCTACGCCACAGCGGTGTCCCGCGGTGACTCGGCAGCCGCCAAGTCAGCCCTCGTGCCGGTGAAGCCCGCGGCCTCCGTTGTTCCGGTCAGTTCAGTGGTCGAACAGCTTCGCGCAGCCCTGGAAGCACGGGGGGTGGAGGTGGAGACAGCGGTCGGTGAGTCGGTGTTCCGGTGCGACCTGGCGCTGAAACTCCCCGGCGACGAGGGTCACCGCCTGGCCGTCCTAGTGGATACCCGGGAACGTGTTGGTGCCGACACGCTGCTGGAACGCCTGACCACTCACCCGAGAGCGCTCGCCGTGACCGGCTGGCGGGTGCACCACGTCCTGTCGACCGACTGGACCCACTCTCCCGACGCCGTGGTCACTCAGCTTCTCGACGCCCTTCACCGCCCGGTCGACGCCTGACGCGAGCGGACCTCGTACAGGAGGAGGCCGGCCAGGAGGGCGCCCAGGGTGCCGAGGGCCAGGTCGCCGAGGGTGTCGGTGTAGGCGGACTGGAGCTCGGGGGAGTTGCGGACGAAGGCGACGTACTCGCCGAGCTCCCAGACGACGGCCGCGGTGGCGCCGAAGCCGAGCGCGACGAAGGCGGTCAGGCCGCGGGAGAGGTTGCGGGGCGCGAAGGCGAGCAGGACGCCGGCGGTGAGGAAACCCCAGAGCAGGAAGTGCATGGCGTCGTCCCACCAGTCGACGGTGTCGAACAGGTTGAGGCGGTTACCGATCAGGTCGATCAGCCAGGGCAGGGTCATCAGCAGGTCGGCGGTCCAGGGGAAGCTCTTGTGCAGCTTGCTCCTCGTCCGCCCGTAGGCCCACCACCACAGCGGCAGGACCATCGCGCCGATCGGGTAGACGATCAGCCGCGCGGTCGACGCCTTGCCCTTGATCCCGCTCAGGTCCGGCCAGATCAGGGCCAAGAGCAACAAAACGAACAGCAGCACCTTCGCGGCCAGCGCGGCGTATTGGGTGACGTTGACCCGCGCGGTGGAGGTGCTCGTGGCAACCATCGTCGTCATGCCTCCCAGTCAAACCGGCCGCTGGGCGAGGCGGATGAGTACAACTACGCGAAGGACCCCCGCGATGTCCGCCATTGTGGCGGATCGCGGGGGCCCAGGACAGCGGGTGGATCTACGTCAGCTGACGCTGACCAGGTCGACCACGAAGATGAGGGTTTCGCCGGGCTTGATCGCGTTGCCGGCGCCGCGGTCGCCGTACCCGAGGTGCGGCGGGATGACCAGCTGGCGCCGGCCGCCGACCTTCATCCCCTGCACGCCGGTGTCCCAGCCCTGGATGACCTGGCCGACGCCGAGCTGGAAGGCCAGCGGCGCGCCCCGGTTGTACGACGCGTCGAACTCCTCGCCGGTCGAGTGGGCCACGCCCACGTAGTGCACGTTCACCCGCGACCCGGCCTTGGCCTCGTCGCCGTCACCCACGGTGATGTCGGTGATCTCCAGATCCGCCGGCGGCGGTCCATCCGGAAAGTCGATCTCAGGCTTGTCAGTCATGCCCCCAGCTAAGCAGATCGCCTGCTCGAGGTCGCAAGGTGGTGCGCGGAGAGTTCCGGGTAAATGCCGGATGAGGACCTGTTCGGTGCGCCTGGAGCCGGTCTAGGCTCACGGTCACGAGCCCAGCCTAGGGGGATGGGCCGGATCAGAGGAGCTGTCATGGCCGAGCCCGTCACCCACACGATCGACGTTCCCGGAGCCACGCTGACGTACGACATCCGCGGCGATCTCGCCCACCGGCCGGTGCTGCTGATGATCGGTTCACCGATGGGTGCGAGCGGCTTCCCGACCCTGGCCTCACACTTCGCCGACCGGACCGTCGTCACCTACGACCCGCGCGGGGTGGAGCGGAGTGCCCGCAGCGGTGAGCTGACCGAACTGACGCCGGACGACCATGCCGCCGACCTGATCGCGCTGATCGAGACGCTTGACGCCGGGCCGGTCGACCTCTTCGCCAGTAGCGGCGGCGCGGTGAATGCGCTGGCCCTGACCGCGCAACGGCCCGATCTGATCAACACCCTGGTCGCGCACGAGCCGCCACTGGCCGGGATCCTGCCGGACAGCGAGTCCGCGCTGGCCGCGGTCGCCGATATCTACGACACGTATCAGCGCGACGGCATGGGCGCCGGGATGGCCAAGTTCATCGCGATCGTCAGTTACGACGGCGAGATCCCGGCCGACTACACCGAGCAGCCGGCGCCTGATCCGGCCATGTTCGGGCTGCCGACCGAGGACGACGGTTCCCGCACGGACGCTCTGCTCGGGCAGAACCTTCGCGGCTGTACGGCGTACCAGCCGGATTTCGATGCCCTCGGCAAGGCGAAGGACCGGATCGTCATCGGGGTCGGCGAGGAGTCCGGCAACTGCCTGGCCGGCCGCGGTGGCAAGGCAGCGGCCGCCCGCCTTGATCTCGAGCCGGTCGTCTTCCCCAGCGGGCACGGTGGCTTCCTCGGCAACGAGTACGGCCAGCCCGGCAAGCCGGAGGAGTTCGCGGCCAAGCTGCGGGAGGTGCTCGACCGCTGACCTGCACCCCTTGAGCGCTAACGTCACACTCTGTGCTCAAGAAACTCGCCGTAGCTTGCACTGTGGCTGCCGTTGTGGCCGCTGCGGTTGCCGTCGTCGCTCCGCGGACGTCGGACGCGAGCACGACGGAGCCTAGTGTGTCGGCGGCCGAGAACTACGGGCAGTACTCGCTGATGTTCGAGCGGTCGGCTGGGCAATACTTTGCCGGGCAGACCGCGGCCGGGCAGTGGGCGTGGACGCCGTTGAGCGCGACTGAGGCCGACATCTCCTGGGGCGATCCGAAGACCTGGCCGCCGAAGTCTGCGGAGCACTTCATCCACGACGGCGAGTGGGTGCTACTCGACGGGTACAACGACGGCGCGGGCCGGCCGCTGACGCAGGTCCAGCGGGTCATGTCCGAGAAGATCGGCGACGCGGAATGCGCCAACCTGACCGACATCCCGTCAGCCGGCGGGCGGCAGCACTACGTGAAGTGGAACATCCCCGCGGCCGGCTACTGCCTGGACGCGTCCGGCACCATCAAGCCGCCGAACGGCTCCACCACGGTCAACTTCCGGCACCTGCAGAAGTGGCTCCCGCCGCACCCCTGCTCCAACCCGTACTACTCCGACCAGACCTGCATCACCCAGTTCGAGCAGTGGTGGGACGACAACAACCACCCCTACGCCCTCCAACTCTCCCGCACCGTCGAGATCGCCAAGGGTCTAGGCATGGCCTTCACCAACCGCACCACAGTCCCCGTCCCCTGGAACGCCGACGGCCGCAACTACTGGCACTACTGACCCGTGGGAGCGATCGCCTACTTACTGCTCGTCGTACTGGCGGTTCTCGTCAGTGCGCAACTCTTGATCCTCATGGATCGCGGGGTTCCCGTGCGCAAGCGCCTCCGCGACCTCGGGTACGGAGGCGACGCCACGTTCTTGCTGGTAGTGGCGCTGCTGATCGGGTCGGCGCTCGGCGCGTTCATCGGCTACTTCCTCAATGCTGTGGGGACAGGTGCCACGGTCGGCCTGGTGTCCGGCGGCGTCGTGTGGCTTGCCGCCGCAGCGTGGGCGCACGCCCGTCCTCGACAGACCCCGGGAACCCATCGGGGCGACTGAACACGGCCGGCCCGATCGTGCGTGCCGCGGATCGCGCTCGGTCAGGTCAGAGGCGGGCCGGGGCGCGGGTGGCTGGATTATGGGTGGCCGGCGGATCGGGCCGGTGCCGGGTGCGTCAGGATGCGGCCGGTTCGGGAGGTCAGGAGGCGGTCGAGGTTGGATTCGAAGGACTCCTGCATGTGCCAGTCGGCGGTCAGGATGTAGAGGGTTCGGCCGTCGGGACCGCCTAGGGTGCAGGCGAAGCCGGCGTGTTCCAGGGGGACGGTTTCGAGGATCTTGCCGCCTTCGGCGATGCGGAGGCAGGCGGGGGCGTCGTCCGCCCAGCCGGGCGTCCAGATGGCACCGTCAGCGTCCATCACCATGCCGTCGCCGGTGTGGGGGGCCCAGACGCGGCGGTTCGACAGTGAGCCGTCCGCGGAGATGTCGTACGCCGTCAGCACGCCGGCGAACGACTCCGCGATGACAAGGGTCGTGTTGTCGGGCGTGATCACCATGCCGTTCGGGAACGCAAGTTCGTCCGCCACCCGGCGTACCGAACCGTCCGGGGTGATCAGCAGGATGAACCCGGGACGCTCGCCCTCCCCGGGATGGAAGTCGCACCCACCGTTCACGTAGACGTTGCCGCGCCCGTCGACCACGATCTCGTTGAGCAGCCCGTACGCCGACAGATCCGCGTGCACCACCAACTCACCAGACGCCTCCTGCCGGAGCAGCAGCCCCTCCGGCCCGGACACCACGACCAGCCGCCCATCCGGCAGCCAGTCAATCGAGAACGGCAGCGTCGTCGGCACCCGAGCCATCACCTCACGCCGACCATCCCCATCAACCGCCAGCACCTCCTGCGCCCCCCAGTTCGAACACCACAACCGCCCCTCACGCCACCGAGCCGACTCCCCAATCACAAGCCCTTCCACCAACACCTCAGTCATCACACATCTCCTTCCGCCTTTACCCCTACACGAACGAGAAATACCGAGATCGACAGCGATGTCTCTGGCTATGCTCGGCGCCGTGATGCCGGAGGAGATCGGTCCCCACCGTGAGACGCTCGCTCTCCTGGAGCCGCAGGCAGATCACCGAGACGCGGAGCAGACGCTTCTCGCGGCCGGGTGGACCCGATGCGGGGCCGGCGACTGGGCGATCGCGCTCCGCTCGCCCGACGGTACGGCGGTGGCGCGGATCAGCCCGTTCGATCCGGCCAGCGTGTATTCGGTGGCCCTGTACCGCGACGCCGCGCACACCCGGCAGGTTCCGCAACTGTTCGCGCACCGTCGTCTCACTGGTGGCGGCGACCTCCAGATCATGGAACGGCTCCGACCCGTCCCCGAGCACGAGGCCGCCGCGTTCCACCGGGCGATCGCCGAGCGGGCGCCGGAGGTTGCCGATCTCGTTGACGTCGTACGCCGTATCCATGAACGGGCTCGGAGAGAGCTGCCCTGGTTCGGACCTGAGCTGGATGACAACCCGGACAACATCATGCGCGCCACGGATGGGCGACTCGTGGCCATAGACCTGTTCGGCGCCGACGGCCCGAACCTGTACGCGACCGTGGCCAGCGACCCCGATCTCGTCGTCGCCCGGATCCCCGAGCCCGACCGGCGCTTCATGACCGAGATCCCACTGACCGCGACCGGCCCCTGGGAACCCGAGGTGCGGGAAGCCATGCGTGCCGCCCTCGCCGCAGCCGACGCCCGCAACAACAGCTCTTAGTGCCGCGTCAACAAATGGTGCGGTTGTCATGGCATCGGGGGGCGGCACCCGGCGCTCGACCGTCGCCGTACCCCCGCGCGACCCCCCATTGCTGGGGTTGCCCCCTCACGTGGTGGGTTGCCCCCTCGGATTTTCAGGGGGCAACCCACCAGTTCAGTGGGCAACCCCAGCAATGGGGTCTCGCACAGCGGTGACGCCCTCTACCCGAACTCCCGCCCGACGGCGTGGGGCCAATCCAAGGGAGATCGGTTCGACTTACGGGTTCTGCCCTGGGCATATCGGTAGACAACCCACACCACGAAGGCAGATGCGCTCGAGGGGCGTTGAGCCGACCGGCCAAGACGCGCCGACACCACCCACACACCGAGCAGAAGAGCCGGAGATCCGTTCGGGTTGTGCCTTCTCCCTTGGTGTACCAGGGGAGAGGCACAAGATCAGGGGAGACCCTTTGAATGGTGTCCACGGTGTGGGCACCTGGAGTGGTGTCCACGGTGTGGGCACGATCGAGACACTGATCAGCGCCCAGGCCGGAGCACGCTAGGCTGATGGCCCGTGAAGGTCTTGGTGATCGGCTCAGGCGGCCGCGAACATGCACTGGTCTGGGCGCTGGCCCAGGACCCTGAGGTCGAGCAGGTCGTCGCGGCCCCGGGTAACCCTGGCATCGCCGTGTTGCGCCCGGCGTACGACGGGCAAACGATCGTTTGCCGTTCGGTGGACATTTCCGACCACGATGCGGTCGTCGCGCTGGCCAAGGAGCTCGGCGCCGACCTGGTCGTGGTCGGACCCGAGGCGCCGCTCGTGGCCGGGCTGGCCGATCCGCTCCGCGACGCCGGGATCGCGGTCTTCGGGCCGTCCCACGCGGCCGCGCAGATCGAGGGCTCGAAGGCGTTCGCCAAGGACGTGATGGCCGCGGCGAGCGTGCCGACCGGCCGGGCCTACGTGTGTACGACGCCCGAGCAGGCGGCGGAGGCGATCGACGCCTTCGGGCCGCCGTACGTCGTGAAGGACGACGGCCTGGCCGCGGGGAAGGGCGTCGTGGTCACCTCCGACCGGGACGAGGCGCTGGCGCACGCGGCCGGCTGCGAGCAGGTCCTGATCGAGGAGTTCCTGGACGGGCCCGAGGTGTCGCTGTTCGCGATCACCGACGGTACGACGGTGCTGCCGATGCAGCCCGCGCAGGACTTCAAGCGCCTCGGCGACAACGACGAGGGCCCGAACACCGGCGGCATGGGCGCGTACACACCGTTGCCCTGGGCACCGGACGACCTGGTCGCCGAGATCACCGAGAAGGTGCTCCAGCCGACGGTCGACGAGCTGCACCACCGCGGTACGCCGTTCAGCGGCCTCCTGTACGCCGGTCTCGCGCTGACCTCTCGTGGTATCCGCGTGATCGAGTTCAACTGCCGCTTCGGCGACCCGGAGACGCAGGCGCTGCTGCCGTTGCTCAAGAACCCGCTCGGCGGCCTGCTGTACGCCGCCGCGACCGGCAAGCTGGCCGATCACGGGCCCCTGTGCTGGCGGAGCGCCGCCTCGGTGGCGGTCGTCGTGGCCGCGAAGAAGTACCCGGCCAGCCCGCGCAGCGGTGACGTGATCAGCGGCGTCGACCAGGCCGAGGACGACACCGTCCGGGTCTTCCACGCGGGTACGGCGCTCGACGGCGACGAGCTCGTGACCTCGGGCGGCCGGGTGCTGGCGGTCAGCGCGACCGGCAAGGACCTCGACGAGGCCCGGCAGCGGGCGTACGCGGCCGTCGGCCAGATCCGGATCAAGGGCTCCCAGCACCGCACTGATATCGCCCTCAAGGCGGCTCGCGGAGAAATCACCGTCTGACGCGAAACCCGCGGGAACCCGGGCGCTCGGTCCGACACATCAGGAGTACAAGCCATTCGTGATGTGCCGGAAGGAAAGCCCATGCGTAACGCCGAGACGGAATCTGCCGGGTGAGCGCCGTACAGGCTCTGAGGGGCAGGGGGATCGTGTCAGCCAGTACGGACGCCGACCTGTGGGACCGGGTGTCGGCGGGTGACTCGGACGCCTTCGCCCAGCTCTACGACCGGCATGCTCGCGCGATCTACAACTTCCTGCACCGGCGGACAGCGTCCTGGAGCGATGCCGAGGACTTGACCTCGGCGGTGTTCCTGCATGCCTGGCGACGGCGGTCCGAGGTCGTGCTCGACCGCGACTCCGCCCTCCCTTGGCTGCTGCGCACCGCCGACTACACGGCCCGCAACGAGTGGCGCTCCAAGCAGCGCTACCGCCGGGCCCTGGCCGCCGCCCACCTGCTGCCGAGCGAGATCGACGACCACGCCGAGGAAGTGGTCGGCCGGATCGCCGACGATCAGCGGATCCGGGCGGCGCGCGAGTCGCTGAAACGGCTGCCCCGGCACGAGCGCGACATCGTCGAGCTCTGCGTCTGGGGCGGTCTCGACCAAGCCGCCGCGGCGGTGGCGCTGGACGTCCCGATCGGGACCGTGAAGTCGCGCCTGTCGCGTGCCCGCAAGCGCCTGCGTGAGCTCAACCTTCCTTCGGTTCTGGAGACCCGACCATGAACACTGTGCCCACCCTCCCGCCGGACCGCGACCTTCGCCCGTCCGCCCGCAACCGGCAGCGCGACGAGCTGATCGCCATCGTCGACCACGAGTCGGTCACCAGCCCCACGCGCCGCCGGCTCGTGCCCCTCGCGGCGGCCGCCGCGATCGTCCTGGTCGCCGGCGCGGCGATCGCCGTACCCGCTCTGCGCCCGGGCAAGGACCAGCCACCGGTCGGCGGCGCTCTCGCGACCTCGCAGCTCACGCCCTTGAGCGACGCGGAACGGTCCGCGCTCGAACCCAAGTGCGCTCCCGAGCTGACGCAGCCGAAGAACATCGGTAGAGCGCAGCCTGGGCGTGCGACGCCTGAGAGTGCGAAGCCGCCGACGTCGACGGCGGAGATCATCGACGGTTTCCGGTACACGAACCCGCCCCGCGACGCCGCTGCGACGCAGTGGCTGGTCAAGTATTTCGTGGGTGAGTGGTTCGCCTGTGGCTTCGATCAGAACGGCAAGCTCGTCACCGGCCTGGAGGCGTCCGCGGGGCAGCCGATGTACGGCGTGGTCGACCCGAGCGGAATGGGTACGGGCCTGTACCTGAAATCGGTCCGCCGGATCACCGTCACTCCGCACGGTGGTGAGCCGGTCGAGGCGATCCTGCGGGACGGCTACTTCTACGCTCCGGTGCGACCGCTGGAGATGAACGTGGACGGCCCGCCGAGTACGCCGTTGCCGTACATCACCCGCGGATACGACGCCCGCGGCAAGCTCGTCTACACCAGTGCAGCGACCGTCGGTGAGCGGACCACAGCCAGGTCCAAGTGCTACGTCGATCCCCAAGGCAAGCTGGCCTACTGGATCCCGCCCAAGCCGAGAACGACCACGCACTGCCTCCGGATGGTCGCCTGGGACGACCACCCCGGCTGAGGCTGACCGTGGGGTCACTCTGCGTGCTCTGGAACGATGACTACGTGCTGCGGAGCTGGAAGCTGACCCTGATCGTGCTGGGCGCCGGCGTGGTGATCGCGGGCTTCGCGGCGTCGGACGGGTCGTGGGGGCCCGCCGCCGTCCAGTTGGCGGCGTTCGTTCTCCTCGGGTTCCTCTTCTCGCCGTTGGTGTTTCCACGGTCGGTGAGCGCTGCCGAGGCGACGAGACGGGGAAAGCCCGTCGTCTATTGGCGGCCAGGGTGCCAGTACTGCCTGCGGCTGCGGCTGATGACGGTCGGGGTTGCCGGGCGGGCTTCGTGGGTGAACATCTGGCGCGACCCCGAGGCCGCGGCGGCGGTCAGGGCGGCCGCGGGGGGAAACGAGACGGTTCCCACGGTGGTGGTCGGTAGTGACAGCCGGGTGAACCCGAGGCCGCGCTGGGTGCGCGAGCGGTTGCGATCCGGGACCGTGTAAGAGCCGACGTGCGGGACCAGGGAGAATAGGGGCGTGTCGAAGCCCAGCAAGCCCCGGATCCCCAATGTTCTCGCCGCCCGTTACGCCAGTTTGTCGATGGCGCAGTTGTGGTCGCCGGAGTACAAGATCGTGCTCGAGCGGAAGCTCTGGGTGGCGGTGCTGAAGGCTCAGCGGGAGCTCGGGGTCGCGGTGCCGGACGGCGTCGTCGAGGACTACGAGCGGGTGATCGACCAGGTCGACCTGGAGTCGATCGCGGCCCGCGAGCGGGTCACGCGGCACGACGTGAAGGCGCGGATCGAGGAGTTCAGCGCGCTCGCCGGGCACGAACACATTCACAAGGGGATGACGAGCCGGGACCTGACCGAGAACGTCGAGCAGCTGCAGATCCGGGCCGGGCTCGAGCTCGTCCGGGACCGCGCGGTGGCGACCGCCGTACGGCTGGGGCAGCAGGCGGCCGACCACGCAGCGCTGGTGCTGACCGGGCGCTCGCACAACGTGGCCGCGCAGGCGACCACGCTGGGCAAGCGGTTCGCGTCGGCGGCGGACGAGCTGCTGGTGGCGATCGCGCGGATCGAGGAGCTGCTCGAGCGGTACCCGATGCGTGGCATCAAGGGCCCGGTCGGTACGTCGCAGGACATGCTCGACCTGTTCGGCGGCGACCCGGCGAAGCTGGATCAGCTGGAGAGCGACATCGCCGCGCACCTCGGGTTCAGCCGGACGCTGACCAGCGTGGGCCAGGTGTACCCGCGGTCCCTCGACTACGAGGTCGTCTCGGCGCTGGTGCAGCTGGCCGCGGGTCCGTCGAGCCTGGCGACCACGATCCGGCTGATGGCCGGGCACGAGCTCGTCACCGAGGGGTTCAAGGAGGGCCAGGTCGGGTCCTCGGCGATGCCACACAAGATGAACACGCGATCCTGCGAGCGGGTCAACGGTCTCGCCGTCATCCTGCGTGGGTACGCCTCGATGGCGGGCGAGCTGGCCGGCAACCAGTGGAACGAGGGTGACGTCTTCTGCTCCGTCGTACGCCGGGTTGCGTTGCCGGACGCGTTCTTCGCGCTGGACGGGTTGTTCGAGACGTTCCTGACCGTGCTGGACGAGTTCGGGGTGTACCCGGCAGTGGTTTCGCGCGAGCTCGAGCGGTACCTGCCGTTCCTGACCACGACCAAGGTGCTGATGGCCGCGGTCAAGAACGGTGTCGGCCGGGAGACCGCGCACGAGGTGATCAAGAAGCACGCGGTCGCCACGGCACTGGACCTGCGCAAGGGCCTGGCCGGGAACGACCTGTTCCACCGGCTGGGCGAGGACGGCCGCCTCGGCCTGACCGAGGAGCAGATCGTCGGCATCGTCGGCGAGCCGCTGTCCTTCACCGGCGCGGCCGTCGCCCAGGTGAACACGGTCGTCGCCAAGATCGACGAGCTCGCCAAGCGCTACCCCGATGCCGCCGCCTACACGCCGGGTGACATCCTCTAGTCCGTGTTCGAACCGCTCACCTGGACGCTGGTCGCGCTCTCCCTGGCCGCGATGGTGTTCGCCATCGTGCTGGCCGCGCGGGACAAGCGGATCAACTGGACGCTGCTGGGCGTCCTCGGAGTGATCGAGGCCGGTCTGCTGGCCCAGTTGGTCATCGGCATCGTGCAGTTCGCCGGGACCTCGCGGGACGTCTCGGGACCGTTCTTCATCGGGTACCTGATCGGCTCGCTGCTCATCCTGCCGATCGGCGCGCTGTGGGCCCTGGCCGAGAGCAGCCGGTGGGGAGCCGGTGCGCTGGCGGTCGCCTGCCTGGTGATCCCGGTCGTCGAGCTGCGCCTGCACGAGATCTGGACCGCCTGACATGACCGACCCCGTCGAGACCCAGCACGACCCCGTGGCGACCAGGCACGGGCCGGGCCGGATCCTGATCGCGGTGTACGGCGTGTTCGCGCTGTCCGCCACCGCCCGGGCCGGCGTACAGATCGCGACCAAGTTCCACGAGGCGCCGATCGCCTTCCTGCTGTCGGCGCTGGCCGCGGTGATCTACTGCGCGGCGACCTTCGCGTTGGCCAAGGCAACCAAGGTCTCCCGGCGGGTGGCGACGGCGGCGATCGTGGTCGAGCTGATCGGCGTGCTCGCGATCGGGGCGTTCAGTTACGCCGTACCCGACGATTTCCCGGATTCGACGGTGTGGTCGCACTTCGGGCAGGGGTACGGGTTCGTGCCGCTGGTGCTCCCGGTGCTGGGTCTGCTCTGGTTGCGCCGTACGCGCTGACTGGGCGTCCTTACTGCCAGGAAACTGCCAGCGCTGCACAGGGGCTGACTAAGGTTCGCCGGACAGCATCGGTGACATGCAGATTCCAGGTCACGACAGTGGTCCGTGGTGGAGGTTCTCCGGCGCTTCCGCCGCCCAGACACGCACCTCGCGGCGGCGGGCAGAAAGCCACGATGAAACCCGCATCGAGGCTTCCTCCCCGCCTTGCGATGCACGCACCTGGACGTCGGAATCACTCGGACAACCTCCACCACGGACCACAGCGGTCGAGATCGTCGTACCCGTCAAGAACGAGGAAAACGACCTCGGTCCGAACATCAGGCGGCTGCGCGAGTTCCTGGACACCGCCTTCCCGTTTCCGGCCGAGGTCTGCATCGCGGACAACGGAAGCACGGACGCGACCTATGAGATCGGTACGGTGCTGTCCGCCGAGCTGCCCGGAGTCCGGATCGTCCGGCTCGAGCAGTCCGGTCGCGGCCGCGCGCTGAAGCAGGTCTGGTCCGAGAGCACCGCCGAGGTGCTCGCCTACATGGACGTCGACCTGTCCACCAACCTGAACGCGCTGCTGCCGTTGGTCGCACCGCTGCTCGCCGGGCACAGTGATGTTGCCATCGGCACCAGGTTGTCGAACGGCTCCCGAGTGGTCCGGCGTCCGAAGCGGGAGTTCATCTCACGCTCGTACAACCTGTTGCTACGGGCAACCTTGAGCGCACACTTCTCCGACGCCCAGTGCGGCTTCAAGGCGATCCGCGCCGATGTCGCGCGGGAGCTGCTGCCGCTGATCGAGGACACCAGCTGGTTCTTCGACACCGAGCTGCTGGTGCTGGCGGAGAAGGCCGGGCTGCGGATCCACGAGGTCCCGGTCGACTGGGTCGACGACCTCGACTCTCGGGTCGCGATTGCGAAGACAGTGAGCGAGGATCTGCGGGGGATCGCTCGACTGATGCGCAGCCGCATCGACCTGGAGCCGATCCGGCAGAAGTACGGTCGCCCGCGGATCCTCGACCCTCGTACGGCGATGGCCGCGCGGGTGCTGCGGTTCTGCGCGATCGGGGTGCTCAGCACAGCGGCGTACGCGCTGCTCTATCTCGTGCTGCGGCAGGGCATGCCGGCCCAGGTGGCGAACCTTCTGTCGCTGCTGATCACGGCCGTCGGCAACACCGCTCTCAACCGGCGGATCACCTTCGGCGTCCAAGGCGTGCAGAACCGGTGGCGGCATCAGCTCCGCGGTCTCGTTGCGTTCGGCATCGGCTGGAGCCTGACCGCCTGCTCGTTGTGGCTGCTGCACACGGCGGTCGCCGTACCGCACCAAGCGGTGGAGATCACCATTCTCACTATCGCGAACCTGGCCGCGACCGTGGTCCGATTCAGCCTCTTCCAGGCGTGGGTCTTCGACGACGACGCGCCCACCCTTCCCACCTTCGAACCACCCGTCCTCGAGAACACCCGGAGTAATTGATATGGCCACCCTCACCGATCCCGTCGAGGCGTCACCACGCCGGGCCGGACCACGAGCGATCACCACCCAGTACACGCTCAGCCGGGACAAGATCCTGTACGGCGGCCTACTGGCGCTGACCGCGATCGCGTACCTGTGGGGACTGTCCAAGAACGGCTACGCCAACGAGTACTACGCGGCCGCCGTCCAGGCCGGGTCGACGAGCTGGAAGGCCTGGTTCTTCGGGGCGTTCGACTCGTCGAGCTTCATCACCGTGGACAAGACGCCGGCGGCGTTGTGGGTGATGGGCCTGTCCGGGCGGATCTTCGGGTTCAACACCTGGAGCATGCTGGTCCCCGAGGCGCTGATGGGCGTCGCGAGTGTCGGCTTCGTGTACGTGTCGGTACGGCGATGGTTCTCGGCGAACGCCGGGTTGCTGGCCGGTGCGATCCTCGCGCTGACGCCGGTCGCCGTACTGATGTTCCGCTTCAACAACCCGGATGCGCTGCTGATCCTGCTGCTGGCCGCCGGTGCGTGGGCGGTGACGCGGGCGATCGACTCCTCGGCGCACGCGGCTCGGTGGATGATGCTGGCCGGGGCGCTCGTCGGGTTCGGGTTCCTGACGAAGATGCTGCAAGCATTCCTGATCCTGCCGGCGTTCGGTCTGGCGTACCTGATCGCCGGGAAACCCAAGCTGGGCAAGCGGCTGGTGCACAGCGTGCTCGCGCTGGTCTCGCTGATCGTCAGTGCCGGCTGGTGGATCGCGATCGTGGAGCTCCTGCCGGCGTCTGCTCGCCCATACATCGGTGGCTCGCAGAACAACAGCATTCTCGAGCTGACGCTCGGCTACAACGGGCTCGGTCGGCTGAGCGGCAACGAGACCGGCTCGGTCGGCGGCGGTGGTGGCGGGAACGGCGGCGGCATGGGCTGGGGTGGCGCGACCGGCCTGCAGCGATTGTTCACCGGTGAGTTCGGTTCGCAGATCGCTTGGCTGCTGCCGGCTGCTCTGCTGGCGACGATCGTTCTGGTGGTTGCTGCGGGCAAGGCGCCGCGGACCGACAAGACGCGGGCGTTCGCCATCCTGTGGGGTGGCTGGCTGGTCGTCACCGGGCTGACCTTCAGCTACATGCAGGGGATCATCCACAGCTACTACATGATCGCGCTGGCGCCGGCGATCGGTGCGCTGATCGGTGCCGCGATGGCGGTGCTCTGGCGGCGTCGTTCGCAGTGGTTGGCTCGGGCAACGCTGGCCGGTGGTGCGCTGCTGACGGCCGGCTGGAGCTTCCGGCTGCTGGCCGAGACGCCTACCTGGCACCCGTGGCTGCGGTGGGTCGTGCTGCTGACCGGCGTACTCGCCGCTGGTGCACTGGTGTTGCTGCCTGAGTTGAAGTTGCATCGTACGGCGGCTCGGCGGGCCGGGGTGTTCGCGGGCGCGCTGCTTGCGGTGAGCGCGCTGACCGGACCGACGGCGTACTCGCTGTCGACGATCAGCACGGCGCACGCCGGAGCGCTTCCGTCCGCTGGGCCTTCAGGCGCCGGTGGGATGGGTGGCGGTCCCGGCGGTGGCGGTGGCTTTGGCCGCGGTGGCTTCGGTGGCGGCCAGATGGGTACGCCGCCCGGGCAGAACGGCACCGGTGCGACGGGCAACGGTACGACCGGGAACGGCACGACCGGGAACGGCACCACCCGGAACGGGACCACCGGAAACGGGACTACCGGGAACGGCACGACGGGTGATGGTGCGACGGGGAACGGGACGACCGGGCGTGGCATGGGCGGCAGCGGTGGTGTCGGTGGGTTCCTCGGTGGTGGTGGGATCAGTGGAGTGTCGAGTGAGCTGATCACGTTGCTGCAGAACGGTTCCAAGGGCTACACCTGGGCGGCCGCGGCGGTCACGGCGAACGGCGCCGCACCTCTGCAGATCGCCTCCGGTGAACCGATCATGGCGATCGGCGGCTTCAACGGCACCGACCCGGCGCCGTCCCTGGCCGAGTTCAAGGAACTGGTTGCCCAGGGCAAGGTCCACTACTTCATCGGCAGCGGTGGCGGCGGGATGATGGGCGGCCGCAACGGCACCTCCAGCGAGATCGCCACCTGGGTCGCCGAGAACTTCCAGTCCCAGACCGTCGGCAACACCACCGTCTACGACCTCACCACCAGCACCACAAACTAAGAATCCGGAGTACTCCTATGACGCAAAACCCCACCTTCAACCCAGGCGCCACCCCCGAAGACAGATGGCAAGCAGCCCAAGCCGCAGCCAACCCCCCGGCCCCCGGCTCCACCCCCCAGCCCACCGCAGGCGACGCACCCCAGCCCGCTGGAGGTGCGGCCCCGCAGTACGCCGCAGGCGGCGCGGCCCAGTCGGCCGGTGCTGCAGGACCGCAGTCCACCGGCGGCGTAGGGCCGCAGTTCACCCCAGGTGCAGCGGCCCCGTCGCCTGGAGGTGCGCCACCCCAGTCGACTGCGGGTCCGGCGCAGCAGTCCGCGGCTGGTGTGGCGGCGCAGGGTGGCTCGGCTGTGGACGGGGGCGGGAAGAGCGGTGGGCGGCCGAGCAACCTGATGATGGCGGGTGCGGGCTCGGTGCTCGCAGTACTGGCGTTCCTCGGCGGCCTGGCGGTCGGCCACGCGTCGGATGGTGGCTCGAACCAGCAGAACCAGTTCGGCGGCCCCGGCGGCGGGCAGTTCCCGGGCCAAGGCCAGTTCCCGGGCCAAGGCACCGGCCAGGGCAACACGGGCCAGGGCAACGGTCAGGGCCAAGGCTCAACCGGCCAAGGCAACACCGGCCAGGGGCAAGGCTCAACCGGCCAAGGCAACACCGGCCAGGGGCAAGGCTCAACCGGCCAAGGCCAGGGCACCTTCCAGGGCCAGGGCCACGGCAACACCGGCCAGGGGCAAGGCACGCAGCCCGGCACCGGCACCCAGAACTCGAACGGCCAAACCCAAACGAGCTGACCCAGCCCGAACGCACCCGCACCGAACCCGGTAGCAGGATGCGGATCAATCGACCCAACCGGACAAGCAGCCCGGCGGGCCCCGAGCGGACACTTGGGCCCGTCGGGCACCCCCACGCCGGGCATCCCGCGCCGGCCGTCGGGCGTTCTGGACATCTTTGTGCATGGGGTCCGCATGTGAGCGGTCTGGTGGTGAGGAGTGGTGCACAAAGTGGGGTGGGAGTGGCAACCAAGTGGGGCGGACTGTGGCGACGGAGGGTTACGACACGCGGCTTACGGTTCGCGAGGGGGTGGGGTGGGGTAAGGATCGGTGCGTGGAATGGTCGAACGTCACCTGGTTCCTGACCGCCCTTGGTGCGGTCGTCGTGCTGCTGACGCGCGTCCGCCTCGGCGGAACAGTGGTGGATGGCACCGGTCACGGTGCCGGGCGGGCGGGATACTCCGCCTCTCTGCTGCGAGTTCACACCATCGTTGGTGTTCTGACGTTGCTGGGGTGGGTCGTTGCCCTGGTCACCGATCAGCGCGCGATCGCTCTGGTGGTGCTGGCCGGATGGTGGCTGTTGGCAATCGTCGGCTTGTTGCTCCTGGCCCGTTGGTTGCCCAGCGGCGGTAAACACTCGGAGGACGCCCAGGGTGACGCCTGGGGCTCCGGCGCCGGCCTGTCGCTGCTCGGCCACGTCGGCATGGTGGTGGGCGTCGGCTACTTCACCTTCGTCGCCCTCACCGACCGGTTCTGAGCCCCTCGATCAGTGCCGTGACAGAACGCCGTACGCCGGCCTCGAACGCTTCTGGTGAAAGCGTTGCCCCCGCCCCGGCGACCCGGTCGTAGAGGAGCCCGTCCATCATCGCGGCGACCGGCCATGCCGCTTCCGACGGATCGGGTACGCCGAGCCCGTCGAGCAACTGGGCCAGCAGCGCCCGCAACTGCCGGCCGCCTTCGTTGATCGCGGCCCGCAGTTCCGGTTGACGGCTCGCCTCGAGCGACAGCTCGTACCGCGCGATCAGATCGTCCGGCCGATCCCGCGCGAGCCCAACTGTCATCCCCACCATCAACTCCAACGGCGGTACGTCCAGGCCATCCGGCGTGGACATGCCGCCGACGTCCCGGGTGAGCATTCGGTTCACGCAGGCGGTGAGGAGGGCGTTGCGGGTGCGGAGGTAGTACGACGTGGAGCCCGGTGGCAGACCGGCTTCCGCGTCGACGGCGCGATGGGTCAGCCCGCGCAGCCCGCGGGTCGCGACGAGGTGGATCGCGGCGTCGGCGATGGCGTCCTGGCGATCCGTGCCCAGTGGTACCTGCTTCGTCACGGCGGCCATCCTCGCACTTCCCAACCAGACTCTACAGATGTAGAGTACTGCGCATGAGTACGGCGATCGTGGTGGGAGCGGGCATCGGCGGGGTCACGGCGGCCGTCGCACTGCAGCGGTGCGGGTGGCAGGTCACAGTCCTGGAGCGCGCTCCGGAGCTGGGTGAGGTGGGAGCCGGGATCTCGGTCTGGCCGTCGGCGGTCGCCGTCCTCGAGGAGCTCGGGGTGAAGGGCGTCGAGAAGGCGGCCGCAGTGTCGAAGCCGGCCGGCATGCGCAAGCCCGACGGTCGCTGGGTCGTCGAGGCGGCCGATCTCGGTGTCGAGATCCCGGTGATGATCCACCGGGCGCAGTTGCACGACCTGATCACGGCCGAGTTCGGCCCGGCCGTCACCGTTCGGACCGGGTTCACCGTCACCGGCGTCGAGCAGGACGACTCGGGCGTGTCGGTCCGGAGCGCTGACGAGGAGCTGCGCGCAGATCTGGTCGTCGCCGCCGACGGGCTCCGCAGTGTGATCCGGTCCGCGCTGCACCCGGAGCACAAGGGCCCGCAGTACTCCGGCTACACGGCGTACCGGGGGATTGCGGACGTGGATACCGACGACGGCGGCGGCGAGACCTGGGGACGGGGGCAGCGGTTCGGGTTCGCGCGGCTGATCGACGGCCGCATCTACTGGTACGCGACCGCGAACCAGCGCGCCGGCCAAGGTGGCGACCATGCTGCGGTCACGAAGGCGTTCGGCGACTGGCACGACCCGATCCCGAAGCTGCTCGCAGGCTCCGCGACCGTGCTGCAGAACGACATCTATGACCTCGCGCTGCCGCTGGTCCCGTTCACCCATGGTCGCGTCGTGCTGCTCGGGGACGCCGCTCACGCGATGACGCCGAACCTCGGCCGCGGCGCCTGCTCGGCGATCGAGGACGCCGGCGCCCTCGCCCGCCACCTCACCGAGAGCACTGCTCCGACCCCGCTCTCCAACGAGAGCACCGCTCCCACGGCGCTCTCGGCAGAGAGCGGCGCTCTGAGCGCTGCTCTCGCCGCATACGACGCCGAGCGCCGTCCCGCGACCACCAAGCTGGTCAGGCGATCCCGGAGCATCGGACGAGCCGGCCAGCTGGAGAACCGGGTGGTCTGCGCGGTCCGCGACGGACTGTTCCGCCTCGGCGGAAAGCTGGTGTCCCTGCGGAGGCCGAGAAGCAAGGTGGAACAATCGCCGGTGTGATCACACCTCCGCAGGCGCCCGAGATTTCCGGTGCGAAGCACATCCACTCCGGCAAGGTCCGGGACCTGTACGAGCTCGAGTCCGGCGATCTCCTGATGGTCGCGAGCGACCGGATGAGTGCGTTCGACTGGATCCTGCAGCCGCACATCCCGGACAAGGGCAAGGTGCTCACCGCGATGAGCCTGTGGTGGTTCGAGCAGTTGGACGTGCCGAACCACATCGTCTCCACCGACGTACCGGCGGAGGTCGCGGGCCGGGCGGTGGTGTGCGAGAAGCTGGAGATGTTCCCGGTCGAGTGCGTCGCCCGTGGGTACCTGAGCGGCTCGGGTCTGCTCGACTACAACGCGACCGGCGCGGTCTGCGGGATCCCGCTGCCGTCGGGGCTGGTCGAGGGTTCCCGGCTGGACGAGCCGATCTTCACGCCGGCGACCAAGGCCGACCTCGGCGAGCACGACGAGAACGTTTCGTACGACGCTGTCGTGGCGACCGTCGGCGCGGACACGGCGGCTGCCCTGCGGGACCTCACGCTGGACGTCTACAGCCGGGCGCGGGTGATGTCGGAGGAGCGCGGGATCATCCTGGCCGACACGAAGTTCGAGTTCGGTGCGCGGGCGGACGGGACGATCGTGCTGGCCGACGAGGTACTGACGCCGGACTCGAGCCGGTTCTGGCCGGCCGACCAGTGGGCGCCGGGCAAGCAGCAACCGTCGTACGACAAGCAGATCGTCCGCGACTGGCTGCAGTTCGAGTCTGGGTGGGACCGCCACTCCGGTGAGGCCCCGCCGCCGCTGTCCGATGAGGTCGTCGAGCGCACCCGAAATGCGTACGTCGGGGCCTACGAGCAGCTGACCGGCCGGAAGTTCAAAAGCTAAGAACCGCCGCCTTCGGCGGCGGGGTAGGGGGAAGCGGCCGGGGTCGGAGAGGGCGGCGAGGGCTAGAACAGGCCGACGCCTAAGGCCAGGAGGATGAAGCGGCCGGCGCGGCCGGCTAGGACTGAGAGGGCGAACGTGAGGACGCCCATCCGGGAGGCGCCGCCGATCAGGGCGACGCCGTACAGGGGTGGGATGCCGACGAACGCGCTCAGCAGGGTGACCGGAATGCCCCAGCGCCGGTCGCTCATCGCGTCGAGGAGCCGCTTGCTGACATCGCGGTTCCACTGCACGAACCGGCCCCAGCGCGTCTCCAGATTGACCGACTTCGGCTCCTTGGCCTTCCGGGCGGCGTACCCGGGCCGGTAGCGGACGGCCAGGAACATCGCGACCTTGCCGATGGTCTGCCCGATCGACACCCCGATCGCCGCCACCACCGGGTCCAGCGCGCCGGAGACGCCGACACCGAGGACGTACGCCTCCGCGTTCATCACCGGTACGACGGCGGACCCGATCCCGAAGCCCACCGCCAGCGCAAGCTGCCAGACCCACATGACTCCGAGGCTATGCGTCGCAACCAACGTTGCCACGCAACTCAGCCCCACTCCCGGGACGAACCAGGGCCCCGCCCGACCGGCTCCCTCGCACCCTTGACACTCACGGTCAGGGCTGACCGGGTACGGCGGACCGCCGTCCGCGCAGGATCGCGATCAGCCGGTACGACGAGATCACCTTGACCACGCACGCCGCGAGCGCGATCGAGTACGGCAGCCACTGCGCGCCGGTCTGGTGCGCGACGATCAGCGAGATCACCACGGCGGCGGTGTTCACCGCCTTGGCCGGCTTGGACCAGTTCCAGATCCAGATCGGCCGGTCGACCTTGTAGAAGTAGTTCGGGCTGAGCGTGCCCGGCCAGAGCAGGAACGCCAGCGACAGCATGGTGTCCAGTACGCCGAGCTGCACCAGGAAGATCGCCAGTGGGCCGATGGTCGCCGGAAACGTGGCCATGAACGCGGCCGCCAGCAGAAACGAGCAGGCCCGGTCGCAGACGATGTCGAACACCGCACCGGCCACGGACTCCTCGTTCCGGTAGCGCGCCACCGCACCGTCAGCCATATCCCCCAGCCAGTAGGCGGCGTAGCCGACCACCAGCCAACTCAGCAGCCCACTGCGGAAGGCGATCGCCGCGATCACCATCGCCACCACAGTGCGAACCAACGTGATCCGGTTGGGAACGCCTAGCAGGAACGGCGGCCGGACCGCCAAGGGAATCGAGGTCGTCGTGGTCATGGGGCCTCCCGGCCTGGACTGAGGAGCGGAGGGAGCGAAGCGACTGGAGCGACGGGGGAAGGCCGGGAGTCAAGGCCCCGTGACCCTGCCGGCGCCGAAGGCCTGGCCAAAAGCACAGTCATTAAGCTGCCCTCAGGTTCTCGGGATCTAGTGCGTCCTGGAGTTGGTTGCGGAGTAGGAATCCGGCAGCGGCGCCGCCGAGCAGGCCGAGCAGCCAGCCGCCGACGGTCAGGGCGGCGGCGGTGATCATCAGGGTCGGCGTGAACGGATCGATCGCTCCGCCGACCAGTCGGGCGAGGCCGAGGACCGCGCCCAGGAGTAGTCCGGTGGCGAGCGCCGGTGCGGCGATCGCGGTGAGCTGGCGGCGGATGACGCGGCGCAGGAAGCGCACGTCGACGCCGAGTGCGGTGAGGCAGGCGAACTGGCGGCGCTGGTCCACCAGTTGGTCGGCCACGCCGACGATCAGTGCGGCCATCGCGGTCAGGACGACCACCAGCAGGCCGAGAACACTCATCCCGAAACCTGTGGCGTAGAAGGCCGGCTCGTAGAACACGTCCCGCGACGCCAGGACGGACACCAGCCCGTTGACCAGGGTGCCGACCAGGAACCCGCAGCAGCCGAGCAGCATCGCCATCCGGGCCGATGATCTCGCGTCGGTGACCAGCCGGATGCCGGTCAGCAGGTTGGCCGGGTCGTTGGATCGCTTGAGCCGGGCGCCGACGATCCGGATCCACATCGGGGTGAGGCTCAGGAAACACAGCGCCAATCCGACAACCAGGGCAGTCGACGCGACGTACCCGAGCCAGCGAGCCGTGGCGAGGCCGAGGACGATCATCAGCGGACCCGCGATGATGCCGGTGCGCGTCGGCTCGGCCGGGTGCTCCTCGCGAGGCAGCAGGTCGTCGCGGTGGAGCAGGCTGCCGATCAGCGCACCCGCACCAGTCGTGATCACGACCACCGGGATCCAGATCAGCACGTCCACCAGCTCGGCTCCGGGGAGGAGCTGGGCCATCCTCGGCAGCAACCCCAGTAGCAGGCTGAGCACCAGATAGACCGGTCCCGCGAGCAGTCCGCCGGCCAAGCCCGCCATGGCCGCGTCGGTCACGGACAGCTGTCGCACCTGCTTGCTGGACGCGCCAGCCAGTCGCAGTGCGGCCATTCGCCGTTCGCGCGCCGCCGTACCGAGCCGCAGGGCCTGAACGGCGAGGCCGCCGGTGAGCAGCGCGATGATCACGAGGATCGCGATCAGTCCGGCGCGCAGTCCGCTCTCGGCGACGTAGTTGCTGTAGATGGCCTTCGGCAGCTCGTTCTTGCCCAGCCGGACGATGCGCAGCGCACCCAGCAGCAGCGCACCGCTGAACGCGAGCGCCGCAGTGGCCAGCTGGATGCGGCTGCGGTCAGCAGGCGTGCGCGAGCGGGCAAGTCTCACCAGCGTCTCGAGTGTCATCAGAGCACTACCTCGTGCTGGATCACGCCGTCACGCAGCCTGATCTCACGGTCCGCCGAGGCCGCTATGAGGTTGTCGTGGGTCACGATCAGCAGTGCGGCGCCGCGGTATCGGGCGGACTTCAGTAACACGTCGAGCAGCTCCTGCCCGGCCCGGCTGTCCAGACTGCCGGTGGGCTCGTCAGCCAGTACGACGGACGGTCCGGTGACCAGAGCTCGGGCCACGGCCGCCCGCTGCGTCTGACCTCCGGATAACTCGGCCGGAACGGCTTCCGCCTCATCAGCGATGCCCACCTGCTCCAGCCAGCCCCGTGCGGTCTCCTGCGCCTCCGCACGCTCGTGGCCGTCGAGGAGCAGTGGCAAGGCGACGTTGTCGAGCAGCGACAGGTCCGGCACCAGTTGGCCGAACTGCAGCACGATCCCGACCTTCGTACGCCGGAGCCGTGCGCGCTCCGCCTCCGGAAGAGCGGTCACGTCCTGGCCGGCCAGCCGGACGGTGCCGTAGTGCGGGCTGAGGATGCCCGCCGCACAGTGCAGCAGAGTCGACTTGCCGCAGCCGCTCGCACCCGTGATCGCGACCACCTCGCCGGCCTTGATCTGGAGGCTGACACCACGCAGCGCCGTGTTGCGGCGATACGAGTACTTGATGCCGGTGAGCTCAAGGGCAACCTGGGGCTGGGTCATGGGAGGCCCCATGACCCGCGCGCCGGAGGCGCGGCTATCAACACGGTCATGATGAGCCTCTCTGGTCGGAGATGTGTTCCAGTGCGCTGTCCAGCCAGCGGAGGTCAGCGTCGAGGTGGGCCACGATGTACTCGCGGACCAGTGGTGACGTCGGGTCGTCCTCGGCCGGGGTCTCCCGCAGCTCGCGGATCCGGCGCAGGTGGCTTGCGCGCTGCCGGGCCAGGAACGCCGTCGCGTCACCACCGGTGCGGATCGCGGCGACGAGCTTGCGAAGTACCTCGTCCGCACTGCCCCAGGCGGGCGGCACCGGATCGTTCAGCCAGTCCGCGAGGTGGTCGCGGCCCTCGGTCGTCAGTGCGTAGACAGTCCGGTCCGGTCCGCCGCCGGACGTCTTCTCGACCACCTCGACGAGCCCGTCACGCTCCAGCCGCCCGAGGGTCGTGTACACCTGCCCGAACGCCAGCGGCCGGCTGTCGGGGAACCACAGGTCGTGGCCGCGCTTCACGTCGTACCCATGCGCCGGGCCGGCCGAAAGCAGCCCCAGGACGAGCTCGGCGGTAGCCATAGCCGCGACTATACACTGCGTATATGTACTGAGTGAATAGTCCGCGATGCGGCGTTCTGGCGCGCACTCGGTAGGATTCAGGCGTCACCCCGGAACGAGACCTGGAGTAAGTCAGTGGCTCGCGTTGTCGTCGATGTCATGCTCAAGCCCGAGATCCTCGACCCGCAGGGCAAGGCGGTGCACGGCGCGCTCGGTCGGCTCGGCTTCGACGGCGTGGCCGATGTCCGTCAGGGCAAGCGGTTCGAGATCACCCTGGACGGCGAGGCGACCGAGGAACGGGTCGCCGAGATCCGTAAGGCCGCCGACACGCTGCTGGCCAACTCGGTGATCGAGGACTTCACGCTGCACGTGGAGAACGAGCAGTGAAGATCGGGGTCGTCACCTTCCCGGGCTCGCTGGACGACGTCGACGCCCGTCGCGCGGCCGCGGTGGCCGGTGCCGAGGCGGTCGCGCTCTGGCACGGCGACGCCGACCTGCACGGGGTCGACGCGGTCGTCCTGCCGGGCGGCTTCTCGTACGGCGACTATCTCCGCGCCGGCGCCATCTCCCGGTTCGCCCCGGTGATGGAGACCATCATCAAGAAGGCCGGCGAAGGCCTGCCGGTGCTGGGGATCTGCAACGGCTTCCAGGTGCTGTGCGAGTCGCACCTGCTGCCCGGTGCCCTGATCAAGAACCACCACCGCAAGTTCATCTGCAAGGACCAGCCGCTGCGGATCGAGAACAACCGCACCGCCTGGACCAGCGACTACGACGCCAACCACGAGATCACGATCGTGCTGAAGAACCAGGACGGTTCGTACGTCGCCGACGAGGCGACCCTGGACCGGCTGGAGGGCGAGGGCCGGGTGGTCGCCCGCTACCTGGACGAGAACCCGAACGGCTCGTACCGCGACATCGCCGGCATCACCAACGAGCGGGGCAACGTGGTCGGCCTGATGCCGCACCCGGAGCACTGCGTCGAGACACTGACCGGCCCCAGTACGGACGGCCTGGGCTTCTTCACCTCGGTGCTGAAGGCCGTCGTCTCCAGCTGATGAGCTGCACCGGGTTGTGGCGCCTCCTGGGCCGCACCCTCATTCTGACCGCGGCCGTCCTGCTCGTCGGCGCGAGTACGGCGAACGCGCAGCCCGCGAGCCTGATGGCCAAGGTCGTGGTGATCGGTGTACCCGGCCTGACCTGGAACGACGTCAAGGCTTCAGCCGAGCTGACCGCGTTGGTGAACCAGTCCCACGTCGGCTCGATCACAGTGAAGACCGCCGGCCCGCACACCTGCCCGGTGGATGGCTGGCTGACGATCAGCGCGGGCACCCGGGCGTGGGGCAGCGTGGCCGACCAGCCCTGCGGTGACCTGCCCGCGGTGAGCGACGGCAAGGTCGCCGACTGGCAGACGTACGTCGACCGCCAGGCAGAGCACCACACCGGCGCCCCCATCGGCCGCCTCGGTGCGAGTCGCGACCGGGTGTGCGGATTCGGCCCTGGCGCGGCGATCGCAGTGGCGAAGCCCGATGGTTCGGTCTCCAACTGGACTCCGGACTTCAATCCGCTCAAGCTCGCCAGCACCGCGTGTGGTGATGCCATCGTCGACGCCGGGGCGTTGCCGCTCGGAGAGGGGCGGGCGGAGGCTAGGAAGCACGTCGCCGACCTCGTCGCGCAGGCTCGGGCCGCCGGTGGGTGGGTGTTGCTCGTGGGCATCAGCCAGGAGACGGCTACGGCCCACCAGGAGCCGCTCGTCGCGATGCAACTGCCGCCGGACAACGGTCCGCGCTGGCTGACCAGCGATTCGACCCGTCGGCCCGGTCTGATCCAGTTGACCGACATCACGGCGACTGTCCTGCGCGGAGAGGCCAAGGAGGTAGACCCGGCCGGTTCGGCGAAGCCCGGACCGCTGGACGGGAACGAGATCCACTTCACCGGTCCCGTGCACACCAACGCGGACGCGGTGATCGAGAACCGGCTGGACGCCAACCAGCGGTTCGAGCAGCCACGTCCGGTGCTGGTCGCGGTGTCGATGACCATCCTGGCCGCGGAGCTTCTCGCGCTGGCGTGGTTCTGGATCACGCGCAGTCCGCGGTCCCGGCGTACGTTCGTCTTCACGCTGCTGACGCAGGGCGGGTTCTTCATCGCGGCATTCCTGTCCACGGCGACCGTGTGGTGGCGGTGGCCGGCGCCTGGTTTCTCCTTGTACGGCGTGGTTCTCGGGATCAGCGCGTTGTTCGCGGCCGTGACGCAGGTGTTGCTGAAGCGCTATGCGTTCCTGGGGATCACAGTGGCGGCGTACGCGATCCTGATGGTGGACGGCGTACTGGGGACACCGTTGCAGTTCGGCAGCATGTTCGCCGACGGGCCCGTGGTCGGTGGACGATTCTATGGCTTCGGCAACTCCACTTTCGCGACGCTCGCCGTCGCTGCGCTCGTCACCGCCGGTTGGGTCGCGCAGAAGCTGATCGACAAGAGCAGAGTGCAGGCTGCGCTTGCTGTGCTGGCTATCGGCGGCGCTGCGATCGTGGTGGACGGCAGACCGGGCTGGGGGACCGACTTCGGCGGCATTCTCGCGCTGACCCCGGCCGTGCTGCTCATGGCCTGGCTGACCTGGCGGGGCAACATCTCCTGGCGCGCACTGATCGGTGTCGGCGTGACCGGCGTACTCGCGGTTTCCGCTGTTGCCTTCCTCGACTATCTGCGGCCGCCGGACCAGCGGAGTCACTTCGGCACGTTCGTGGCCCGGCTGCTGGACGGTGACGTGAGCGACGTACTGATCCGCAAGCTGGAGATGGCCGCGCAGTACTTCACCGGTCCGGCGGGCTGGGCGATGCTCGTCGGCGTGGTGCTGGCGATGCTCGCCACCGTGCTGCCGGACCGGGTCCCGTTCCCGGCGTACCGCACCTTCTACACCAGTCTGCCGATGATCCGCCCCACTCTGCTCGCGCTGTCGGCCTGCGGCCTCATCGGCATGCTCCTCAACGACGCCGGCGTCACCCTCCCCGCGATCATGACCGGCTTCGCCGCTCCACTGCTGGTGGCCCACCTCGTGGCCTCCGAGCAGCCAGCTACCGTTTCACCTGAGTCCCACCTAGTGCAGGAGTCCTGAAGTGTCGACCGACACCGTTAGCAACGCCACGAGCACCCCTGACGTCGAGCAGCCCTGGGCGGAGCTCGGACTGAAGCCTGACGAGTACCAGCGGATCCGGGACATCCTGGACCGGCGGCCGACCAGCTGTGAGCTGGCGATGTACTCGGTGATGTGGAGCGAGCACTGCTCGTACAAGTCGTCCAAGGTGCATCTCAAGCGCTTCGGCGAGATTCCGCAGGAGACGCCGACCGGGAAGATGCTGGCCGGGATCGGCGAGAACGCGGGCGTCATCGACATCGGCGAGGGGTACGCCGTCACGTTCAAGGTCGAGTCGCACAACCACCCGTCGTACGTCGAGCCTTACCAGGGTGCGGCGACCGGGGTCGGCGGCATCGTCCGCGACATCATCGCGATGGGTGCCCGCCCGGTCGCGGTGATGGACCCGCTGCGCTTCGGTCCGCTGGACGCCCCGGACACCAAGCGCGTGCTGCCGGGGATCGTGTCCGGCGTCGGCGGCTACGGAAACAGCCTCGGGTTGCCGAACATCGGCGGCGAGGTCGTCTTCGACCCGACGTATCTGGGCAACCCGCTGGTGAACGCGCTCTGCATCGGTGTGATGCGCCACGAGGATCTGCACCTCGCCAACGCCACCGGCGTCGGCAACCAGATGATCCTGTACGGCGCCAAGACCGGTGGCGACGGGATCGGTGGAGTGTCGGTGCTGGCCAGCGAGACCTTCGCCGAAGGCGGCCCGACCAAGCGTCCGGCGGTCCAGGTCGGCGACCCGTTCATGGAGAAGCTGCTGATCGAGTGCACGCTCGAGCTCTTCGCCGCCAAGGTCGTCGAAGGCATCCAGGATCTCGGCGGTGGCGGACTGTCCTGCGCGACCTCGGAGCTGGCCAGCGCCGGCGACGGGGGCATGCGCGTCTGGCTGGACAAGGTGCCGCTGCGCGATGCCTCGCTGTCGCCCGAAGAGATCCTGATGAGCGAATCGCAGGAACGGATGATGGCCTGCGTCACTCCGGACAATGTCGAGGAGTTCCTGAAGATCTGCGCCAAGTGGGACGTCCAGGCCGATGTGATCGGTGAGGTGACCGACACCGGCCGGCTGGAGATCGACTGGCACGGCGAGCGCGTCGTGGACGTTCTGCCGGAGACTGTGGCGCACGAGGGTCCGGTCTACCACCGCCCGTACGAGCGTCCCGTCTGGCAGGACGAGCTGCAGGCCGACGGCGCCGAGAAGTTGCCGCGAGCAACCAGTGGCGCGGAGCTGCGGGACACCCTGCTGCGGCTGGTCGCGTCGCCCAACCTGTGTGACAAGTCCTGGGTGACGGACCAGTACGACCGCTACGTGCTGGGCAACTCGGTGCTCGCGCAGCCCGAGGACAGCGGGATGATCCGGGTCGACGAGACCAGCGGCCTCGGGGTCGCGGTGTCGACCGACTGCAACGGACGCTTCGCCAAGCTCGACCCGTACACCGGCGCGAAGCTCGCGCTGGCCGAGTCCTACCGGAACGTGGCCACCACGGGCGCCCGGCCGGCCGCGGTGACGGACTGCCTGAACTTCGGCTCGCCGGAGGACTCGGGCGTGATGTGGCAGTTCACCGAGGCCATCCGCGGTCTTGTCGACGGCTGCATCGAGCTGGGGATCCCGGTCACCGGTGGCAACGTGTCGTTCTACAACCAGACCGGTGAGACCCCGATCCTGCCGACCCCGGTGGTCGGCGTCCTCGGTGTCATCGACGATGTCACCCGCCGTACGCCGATCGGCTTCACGGCCGAGATGGAGGGCCACCAGCTGTACCTGCTCGGTGAGACCGAGGAGGAGCTGTCCGGGTCGGAGTGGGCGCACGTCGTCCACGGTCACCTCGGTGGACGGCCGCCGGCGGTCGACCTGGCCGCGGAGCAGCAGTTGGCCGACATCCTGATCAACGCGTCCCGCGACGGCCTGATCGACGCGGCGCACGACGTCAGCGACGGCGGTGTCGCGCAGACGCTGGTCGAGTCGGCTCTGCGTGGCGACGTGGGTGCGCGCGTGTGGGCGCCGGACGGGCTCGACCCGTTCTTGTTCCTGTTCGCGGAATCGGCCGGCCGGGCGGTTGTCGCCGTACCGCGCACCGAAGAGGTCCGGTTCACCGACATGTGCACGGCCCGTCGCTTCCCGCACGCGAAGATCGGCGTGATCACGGGTGACTCGCTGGACGTACAGGACCAGTTCGAGGTGCCGCTGACCGAGCTGCGCACCGCGTGGACCCAGACCCTCCCGGCCGCCCTCAGCTGACCGGAGACCCGGGCGCTGACTTCATTTCCCACGACGTCGAAGCCGCTTCTACGTGTCTGGCACACTCGAAGGGACGAGTGAGGTGAGGGGATGGCGGAGCGGCGCCCGGTGAAGCCCGGCGAGCTGATGGGTCTTGCTGCCGCGGCTGGACAGGAAGCTCGGGCCGCGGCTGCACGGCGGCGGATGGCTCAGTTGCGGCTCACCGATGAGGAGCGGCGGGTCTGTACGGACGAGTTGGCTGAGCAGTTCGCGGTCGGGCGGTTGGATGAGGACGAGTTGCATCGTCGGGTCGATCGGCTGAACGACGCTGTGACGCGGGCCGATCTGCAGCCGATCTTTGCGGGGTTGCCGGAGCCGTCGTTGTACAAGCCGGAGCCGCGGAAGGCCGGCAGGTGGCGCTGGGCGGCGTTCGTCGGGGCCGTGTGGATGGCGCTGCCGTTCGCGTTGACCGGGTTGGTGCTGCTGGTCTTCGGGCGCGAGATCGCCGCGGCCATCTTCGGGTTGCCGGCGCTTGCCTGGGTCTACTTCACCTACCGCTGGGCGTCCCGGCCGCAGCGCGAGGAGCGCCGTCGGCCCTGATCACGAGCCGAGCGTCGACTCCCGCGTCACCAGCTGGGCCGGCAGTTCCAGTACGCCGAGGCGTCCGCCGGATCGGTCGAGGCGGCGAGCGCGTAGACGACGGGCAGGGGTACGTCGATCGGCGGCCGAGGCTCGGTCCGTCGGCCCGTGACGACGATGCCGTCGACGCCACGGGCCACCAGCGAACGCAGGTAACTCTGCTCGCGGAGCGGATCGTCACGGGTGTCGCAGAGAACGGTGGCCAGCTCGCCCGCACTGAGCACGTCCTCAACTCCACGCATGATCGGGATGCTGAAGCGACCGGAGCTGTCGGTGGTCAGCAGCGCGACGGTGTACGTCCGGCCGGACGAGAGTGCGCGGCCGCGGGCGTCCGGTGTGAAGCCGAGTTGGACCGATGCGGCGCGCTGTCCTACGTTGTCAGCGACGGAAAACGTGTGCGGTTTTTCCGCCTTCCGAAAGGCATCGCTATGCCCGAACCACTGCCCGCCACCCGGGGCGGTCATTACGTCCCGCAGCGCGCGCCGCTGCGGCCGGTCCCGTTCCAGAAGCTCCCGCCCGGTGCGATCGAACCGCGTGGCTGGCTGGCGCGGCAGCTCGAGCTCCAGGTCGACGGCCTCTGCGGCCGGTACGACGAGATCTCGGACTTCCTGGTCTACGACACCAACGGCTGGGTCGATCCCGCCCAGGGCGCCTGGGAGGAGCTGCCGTACTGGCTCCGCGGCTTCGGCGATCTCGGGTATGTCACCGGCAACACCGGCGTACTGACCCGGACCCAGCGCTGGATCGATGGCATCCTCGCCACCCAGGCTCCGGACGGTTGGTTCGGCCCGGAGCGCCTGCGGTCCTCATTGGAGAACGGTCCAGACTTCTGGCCTGGGATGCCGTTGCTGGCCGCGTTCCGGTCCTGGTACGAGTACTCCGGTGACGAGCGGGTCGTGCCGTTCATGACGAAGTACCTGCAGTTCCAGAACAGGCAGCCCGCCGAGGTGTTCAACCGCTCCTGGGGTGCCTTCCGCTGGGGCGACAACATCGACAGCGCGTACTGGCTGTACAACCGCACCGGTGACCAGTGGCTGCTCGACCTGGTGACCAAGATGCACACGGGCTCGGCCGACTACACCACCGGCATTCCCAACTGGCACAACGTCAACCTGGCGCAGGGATTCCGGGAGCCGCTGCAGTACTGGCTCTTGGACGGCGACGAGAAGTACCGCGCCGCGACGTACCGGAACTATGCGACAGTGATGGGACTCTACGGTCAGTTCCCGGGTGGTGGGTTCGCCGGGGACGAGAACTCGCGGCCCGGGTTCGGTGACCCACGGCAGGGGTTCGAGACCTGCGGGATCGTCGAGCTGATGCACAGCTGCGAACTGCTGACCCGGTTCACCGGTGACACGGCCTGGACGGACCGGTGTGAGGAGCTCGCGTTCAACTCGCTGCCGGCGTCGTACGACCCGCAGCAGCAGGTGATGCACTACATCACGTGCGCCAACAGCGTGCAGCTCGACGACCGGCCGAAGCACGGGCAGTTCGAGAACGGCTTCGCCATGCAGGCCTACAAGTACGGCGTCCATCAGTACCGGTGCTGTCCGCACAACTACGGCATGGGCTGGCCGTACTACGCGCAGGAGCTCTGGCTGGCGACCACCGACAACGGACTGGCCGCGTCGATGTACGCCGCGAGCAAGGTGACCGCGCGCGTGGGTGCGGGTGCGGGGGAGACGGTCAGCATTGTGCAGGACACGGAGTACCCGTTCTCCGACGCGATCACGTTCACTCTGCAGGCTGGACGCAGTACTCGATTCCCCTTCTATCTAAGGCTTCCCGGCTGGGCTCACGACTTCTCGGTGTCGGTGAACTCGGAGCGGGTGCGGGCCCGGGCCGAGGGTGGATGGATCAAGCTCGACCGAACCTGGCGGCCGGGTGATCGCGTGGAGCTGGTACTGCCGATGCGGACCACCACTCGGGTGTGGACGGACAACCAGGACTCGATCTCCGTGGACCGCGGTCCGTTGACGTACTCACTGGCGATCGACGAACGGTACGAGCGGATCGGCGGGACCGACGCCTGGCCAGAGCTGGCCGTCTACCCGGAATCCCCTTGGAACTATGGCCTCCTGGCCGGCGCGCAGTTCGACGTCGTACGGCGTGATGCCGAGCCGGGAGCGGATCCGTTCACCCCAGCGGGTGTCCCGCTCGCTCTGACCACCAAGGCTCGGCGGATCCCGGAGTGGGAGACCGACACCGAGGATGTGGTCGGACTGCTGCAGCCGAGTCCGGCCCGGTCGGAGGAGCCGGTCGAGACGGTCACACTGATCCCGATGGGTGCCGCACGGCTTCGGATCACGTCGTTCCCGCAGGTGTCCGAAGACGGCGAGCAGTGGGTCCGCCGTTGAGAACACCAGCCGCACTGCGCCCGACCTACTCGGGAGGCTTCCTGCAGTTGGACATCAACTAGCCTGGGGGCGTGGAGGCCAGGTTGCGGGTGGCGGTGGGGGCGGATGGGGCGGCGATCGCGGAGTTGGCGCGAGCCTCGGTGCGCGAGGTGTTCCCGGCGTACTACGACGACGTGCAGACCGCTAGCGCCGCTGAACACATCACCACCTTGGACACCGCGTTGATCGACGACGGGACCTACTACGTGTACAAGGCGGCCGGTGAGATCGTCGCGTGCGGTGGGTGGAGCCGGCGGAACAAGCTGTTCAACGCCAGTACGGCGGGAGCCGACGGACGGCTCCTGGACCCGGCGACCGAGCCGGCCCGGATCCGCGCGATGTTCGTCCGCGCGGACTGGACCCGGCGTGGACTCGGCCGAGCGATCCTGACCGCCTGTGTGGACGCGGCCCGGGCCGAGGGGTTCACCCAGCTCGCACTGATGGCCACGCTGCCCGGCGTACCGCTCTACAAGGCTTTCGGCTTCACCGAGGTGGAGTCCGTTGAACTACCCATGCCCGACGGCGTCGTCCTCGGCGGCGTCGCCATGGAACGCCCGATAGATCTCGAGGAGAGAGCATGACCGCAGGCACCACCGTCGCCGCCCCCGACGGGACCGAGGTCGTCCTCGGCGAGATCGGGACCCGCGTGCTGCTGAAGAACTCCCGCGTCCGCGTCTGGGAGGTCTCACTCGCGCCAGGCGAGGCTCAGGGCTGGCACCTGCACCACAACCCGTACGTCGTCCTGTGCCTGTCCACGTCTCCGTGTCACATGGACTGGCTCGACGGCAGTCCGGCCCGGCACCTGAGCGAGACCGTCGGTGGTTCGGTCTATCGTCCGGTGTCGCCAGTACACATGCTGACCAACGACGGCGACGCGTTGTATCTCAACCGGTTGATCGAGGTGCTCGACCTGGGTGAGGAGGCCTCCGGCGACCCGCACTTCACGGTCGCGGGCGTCCCCGCCGATGCAGGCTTCGAGCAGGTCGGTGAGATCCCGGCCAAGGTGGTCGTCGACGAGGACGACGTACGCGTCCAGCACGTCACTCCGGACGCGGGCGAGTCCTACACCTGGCACACCGGCGCCTACCCGGCCCTCGTCGTCGACCTTGACCTGGACCACCCGGACGTCACCTACCTCGAGCCCGGCGAGACCTACACCCTCCCCGCCAAGCCCGAACGCACCTCCGGGTTCAACTTGGTCGAGCTGCGCTACTACAGCAAGCCGCGCACCTGAGCAGCGTCCCGTGCCGCCAGCACTGCGGCAGTGTCGACCGCGCTGAGGTCTGCCTGTCGTAGCCGTTCCTTCACCAGTGGGACCTGCGGACCGACCGCGCTGAGCTCGTCCACCCCGAGAGCAGCCAGCAGTACGGCGGCCTGCGGATCGCTGGCGAGGTCACCGCAGACTGCGACGCGGACGCCCGCGTTGCGGACCACGTGGTCGATCAGTTGCAGTACGGCCGGGTCGAGGCCGTCGGCGAGCGGAGCAACCGCGGTGTTGGTACGGTCGGCAGCGGTCGTGTACTGGGTGAGGTCGTTGGTGCCGATGCTGACGAAGTCCAGCCCGGCGGCGAGCGTACCGATCCGGAGCGCGGCCGCCGGGACCTCGACCATGATGCCGACCTCCAGGCCGGTCCGGTCGCCGAGCTCGTCCAAAGCCCACGCGACCTCGTCGGCCGTCGTCACCATCGGGAACATGACATGCACCGGTGTTTCGGCGGCAACCCGCCGTACTGCTTCGAGTTGATCGCGGAGCAGCTCCGGACGGCGCCGGAAGACTCGGAGCCCGCGCTCGCCGAGAAACGGGTTCGCCTCCTGAGCCTGCGGCAGGAACGGCAGCGGCTTGTCGCCACCGATGTCCCAGGTCCGGATCGTGATCGGCTTCCCGGCCAGGGCTCGCGCGATCGCCCGGAAGACCTCGACCTGTTCATCCACGGTCGGCGCGGTCCGCCGATCGCCGAACAGCACCTCGGTCCGCACCAGCCCGGACCCGTCGGCCCCTCGCGCATCCACGGCGTCCTGGACGACGCCGACGTTGACGAGCACCTCGATCGTTCGCCCGTCCACAGTCGTCGCCGGCTCATCGGCCCGCGCCAGCGCTTGTTCGCGCTCCCCCTGCCGCTCGGCGATCGTCGCCCGTACGGCGTCCTCGTCCGGCGCGACCTGGAACGACCCGACCCGCGCGTCGAACGCGACCATCGCCCCCGCCGGTACGTCGACATCCCCGATCCCGGTGATCAACGGGATCCCGCGCGACCGCGCCACGATCACCCCGTGCCCGGTCGTCCCGGCCGCCCGTACGGCGATCCCGTCGATCCGCGTCGCATCCAGAGTCGCCGCGGTCGCCGCATCCAGCTCGGCCACGACGAGGATGCCGCCGGCCGATCTGTCCTCGGTCCGATCTCCGGTGAGAGCCCGAAGGACCCGATCACGAACAGCCCGGACGTCCTGGGCCCGTTCTCGCTGATAGGCATCGTCCAGCCCCTCGAAAGCTGCCGCCAGCTCGTCGTAGGTCTGTTTCCACGCGACGGGCGCGGGCGCACCCGTGGTGATCGCCGCACGGATCGACTCGAGCGGCGTGCGATCGTTCAGCAGCGCGAGATGCGCCTCGAAGATGCCGCCGTGCTCGGGGTTGGCGTCGCGGAGTTGCTGGAGCTCGTCACCTGTCTCGGCGAGGGCGGCGTCGAGCCGGCCCAGCTCGTCGTCCCCGGCAACGTAGTCGCCGAGCTCGACCGCCACACCTGCGATCACCGCCGGCCCGATCGCCACATCCAGCCCGGACCCGCCAGGGGCCGACACACCGGCGGACAGAGGCGGCTCGGCGGCGTCGCCGAAGTTGTCGGCGGCGAGCTTGGTGATCGCCTCCAGCACCTCGGCAGCCTGCGGCCCGCTGGCGCCGACCAGCAATCGGTGCCCCAGCTGGGCATTCAGCGTCGCCACCATACTCAGACTTCCGGCATCGGCCGGCCCGCGCCCGGTATCGAGGTCCGTGATGGTGACCGTCGCGTCGAAGGAGTTGACCAGGCCGACCAGTCGGGCCGCCGGGCGCGCGTGCAACCCGTGCTCGTTGCCGACGACAACTTCCACCGTCTGATCGGTCGCGGCCACCACCCCAGGCTCAACAGCCCCGGCGTCACCCAGGTGATCCTTCTTACCGGCCAGCCCGCGTTCGGCCTCGGCCGCGACGGCGTCCAGCGAGGCACCGGTCGACGCGGTCACCACCGCGGCGACCAGGCCCTCGACCAGCGGAGCGCTCGACAACCGCACCCGCTCGGCCGCGTCGGGATCGACGAACTCCAAGGCCAGCTCCGCACTCAGTACGGCGCTGCCTAGGTCGAGCAGCACCAGTACGCCGTCCGGGCTGTCGGCGGTCGTGATCGCCTCGGAGACCGCCATCGCGTCCGTGCCGAACGTGGTCTCGTCCAGCCCGGCCGCGATCGCGATCACCGGTCGCTTGTCTTCAGCAACCATCTCCGAGGCCAGCCCGACCGCCGCCACAGCCAGCGCGTGGCTGTGGGACACCACCACGATCCCGATCATGCGAGCGTGCGAGCAGCCGACTCCAGCAGCAGTGTGGTGCTCGTGGCGCCCGGATCCTGGTGACCCGCGCTGCGTTCACCGAGGTAGCTCGCGCGACCCTTCCGCGCCACCAGTGGCACGGTCGCGTCGCGGCCCTTGGCGGCTGCCTCGGCGGCCGCAGTCAGGGCACCGGCGAGATCCGATCCGCCCGCGACGGCGGCGTCGTACGCGTCCAGGGCCGGTGCCCAGGCGTCGTACATCGTCTTGTCGCCGAGCTCGGCCTTACCGCGCTGGAGGATCCCGCCGACACCGGCCCGGAAGGCCGCGCCGATCGTCGCCGGGGTCAGGTCGGCGCCGGCCAGCGCGGTCCCGAAGCGGAGGAAGAACGTGCCGTACAACGGCCCGCTCGCTCCGCCGACCTTGCTGACCAGCGTCATCCCGGCCTTCTTCATCAGCTCGTCGACCGACACGAAGCTGGTCTCGTCCAGCACCGCGATCACCGCCTGGAACCCACGGTCCATGTTGGCCCCGTGGTCCGCGTCACCGATCGCCGAGTCCAGCTCGGTCAGGTACGCCGCGTTGTCGTGCAGCACCACCGCGGCGTCACGCAGCCAGTTGACGAAGTTGTCTACTCCCATGCTCACGCGCCCCAGCGTAGGCCGGGGGTGTTCACCGGTGCGTCCCAGAGACGTACCAGTTCGTCGTCCACCTTGAGCAGGGTGACCGAGCAGCCGGCCATCTCCAGCGAGGTGATGTAGTTGCCGACCAGCGAGCGGGCCACGGTGATGCCGGCCCGGGCGAGCAGTTGGGCGACCTCGTTGTACATGAGGTAGAGCTCGATCAGCGGCGTACCGCCCATGCCGTTGACGAAGGCAATGACCGAATCGCCTTGCTGGTAAGGCAGATCGGACACCACCGGGTCCACGAGCATGGCGGCGATCTCGCGCGCCGGTGCCAAGGGCAACCGTTGCCGGCCGGGCTCGCCGTGGATGCCGATGCCGACCTCCATCTCGTTCTCGGCCAGCTCGAACGTCGGCTTGCCCGCCGCCGGGACGGTGCACGACGTCAGCGCCATGCCCATGCTGCGACCGTTGTCGTTGACCTTGTTCGCCAGGTCCGCGACCTCCTGCAGCGGACGGCCCTCTTCGGCGGCCGCGCCGACGATCTTCTCCAGCAGCACAGTCACACCGACGCCGCGGCGGCCGGCCGTGTACAGGCTGTCCTGGACGGCGACATCGTCGTTGGTCACGACCGACAGCACTTCGGTACCGGCGTCGGCGGCAGCCAGCTCGGCGGCCATCTCGAAGTTCATCACGTCGCCGGTGTAGTTCTTCACGATGTGCAGTACGCCGGCGCCCGCGTCGACCGCCTTGGTCGCCGCCATCATCTGGTCCGGCACCGGCGAGGTGAACACCTCACCCGCACAGGCCGCGTCCAGCATCCCGAGTCCGACGAACCCGCCATGCATCGGTTCGTGCCCGGACCCACCACCGGAGATCAGTCCCACCTTGCCCGACCTCGGTGCGTCTTTGCGGTACACGATCCGGTTCTCGTGATCCACCCGCAACCGATCCGGATGCGCTGCTTCCATCCCCCGCAGCGCCTCACTCACAACATCACCAGGTTCGTTGATGAGCTTCTTCATGACCCCATCTGAGCACACGCCCGCCGCCTACGGGAGGGGCTCCACCGCCGAAAGCAGCGGGATCGACCGGATCGATCGGCTCACCGTGAGCAACACGGCTCCCAGGGTGAGCAATCCACCGAAGATCAGCAGCGCCCAGCGGGCACCGAGGGTCGCGAGCAGGAGACCGCCGGCGAACGGTGCCAGCGGGTTCGTGCTGGTCGCCAGGAAGACGAAGGCACTCTGGACCCGGACGCCGTGCTGCTGCAGGTTGAGGATGAGGACGAGCAGGGTGCCGGTGGCCGCGAAGTTGAAGACCGTCGCGACCACGGCGTTCGTCCGAAGCGCCGGCTGTCGCAGCATCCAGGTCAGCCCGGACCGGATCGCGCCCAGCATCGGCTCGTGGGCATCGCCGTCGGGCTTCGCCGCTGGGAGCGGCCGGCGGATCGTCGCCAGCAGGCCCGTCACGACCAGGTAGGAAAGCGCGTCGACCGCGACCGGGACGACCCGGCCGACCGAGTAGAGCAGGCCACCGAGCGGCGCTCCGGTCAGGGACGCGATGTACTGCCGCCCGTGGGTGGCCGCCAGGGCTTGGACCGGGGAGCCGGAGATGGCCATGGCGAGCAGGGTGAAGACGAACGTGCTCATCGCCGAGCCGAGCGAGCTGATCGTCTGACCGCTCAGCAGTTTCAGGTAGTCCCCGTTGCGCAGCAGCCCCCCGCTCGACATGTCCGCGAGCGTATTACTGGACCGGGCCAGTTCTCAGGCCCGTGCGGTCAGTCCTTGGGGCGCAGCAGCGGGCGGACGACCTCGCGGGCGTCGTGGATGCGCGATTTCACCGTGCCCAGCGGTGCGCCGACCACGGCCGCGATCTCCTCGTAGGACAGGCCGTAGACGTCGCGCAGGACGAGCGGGGTAACCATCTGGGGACGGTCGCGTTCGAGGGTTTCGAGGGCTTCGAGGAGGTCCAGACGGGTGCCGGCGATGACGCTGGTGGTCCGGGGGTCCGGCCTCTCCATCGTCTCCGGGTTGTGCGCGGCCTGGGCGGTGCGCTTCAGCTTGCGGTACGTCGAGCGGGCCGAGTTCGCCGCGACCGAGTGGACCCAGGTGGAGAAGCTGCTCCGGCCGGAGTACGTGTTGATCTTGGTGGCGATGTTAAGCAGGGCCTCCTGGGCCGCGTCCTCGGCGTCCGCGGAGTACGGCAGCACACTGCGGCAGATCCGCAGGACGCGCGGATGGACCAGCCGGAGCAGGTCGTCCATCGCGTGTTTGTCGCCCGCCTGGGCCCGCTCAGCCAGGGCTCCGAGGTCGTCGTTCGGGCTGCTGCTCTCGCTCATCTGCGCCTTTGCTGTCATCGGCCCCCAACGGAGGGACTCTTAGTAATCCATAATGCCTTGTATGGGGGTCCCAACCAGGCTAGGCCGCTACGCCGTGCGCCGACGCCTGGGCTCAGGCGGTTTCGCTACGGTGTGGCTTGCTCACGACGAGCAATTGGACGCCGAAGTGGCGATCAAGGTGCTCGCGGACAACTGGGCCCACGACGACGCGGTCCGGGGCCGGTTCCTCGAGGAGGGCCGGTTCCTGCGCCGGGTCGAGTCCGAGCACGTCGTCCAGGTGCACGACGTCGGCGAGCTCGAGGACGGCCGGCCGTTTCTCGTGCTCACGTACGCCGATCGCGGCACGCTGGCCGACCGCCTGAAGAAAGCGCCTCTCCCGCTGGCCGAGGCCGTCGACGTCGTCGTGCAGGTCGGCCGCGGCCTGCAGGCACTCCACCGGCGCGGCCTGCTGCACCGCGACGTGAAACCGGCGAACGTTCTGTTCCGCAGCTCGGACGAGGGTGAGCGTGCGGTTCTGTCCGACCTCGGCCTGGGCAAGTCGATCGACGAAGTGTCGCGAATCACAATGCCCGGCGGCACCCCGTCGTACGTCGCGCCCGAACAGGCACTGGGGGAGCGGCTGGACGAGCGCGCCGACCAGTACTCGCTGGGCGCTGTCGCGTACGCCGCTCTGACCGGGCGGTCACCGCATCAGGTCGACGGCCTCGGCGCGGCGAGCCGGGTGAAGGCGGCGCCGCCGCCGAGTTCGCTCGGGTTCGAGCTGCCGGACCTGGTCGACGCGGCGATCGTCCGCGCACTCGACCCGGACCGGGAGCAGCGCTGGCCGGACGTCCAGTCGTTCACCCGTGAGCTCGTTGGCGCGCTCGACGAGACCACGCACGACTTCCCGCTCTCGCTGCGCGCGACGATCGTCGTACCCCCGGCGCCGGAGGAGGGCGAGAAGACCGCCCTCAGTGACGAGAACCAGCCGACCATCGTCAAGGCGGCCGCTCCTGGGACGGATGCGACGACGGCCGACAGCGCCGCTGTCGCTGCGCTCTCCGAAGCAGTCGCCGGTGCGGCGGAGTCGCTGGCCCAGGAGGAGACGGCCGACGTGCAGCCGCCGACCCCGCGGAAGCGACGGCGTGGCCGCTGGGTGATTGCCGCCGTCCTCGCGCTGATCGTGGGCGGCGGCGCAGGTTTCGAGGGTCAGCGCTACGTGGCCGGGCGCGAACTGGTCCCGGTCGAGTACGGCGGGATCTCGCTGACCCTCCCGCGCGGGTGGACGAACTCAGTGGCCGACTCCGAGTGGCAGCCACCGGGCAGCGCCAAGTCGTATCCGGCGCTCCGGGTCAGCCAGAACGCAAACTGGTCGACGGACACCCCGGGTGTCTTCGTCGGCGTCACCGATGCGCGGGACGTCAAGCTCGCGCTGGTCTCCAGTCCGCAGTTCAGCTGCAACACTCTGGGGAATCCGGCTCCGTCCACGGTCGAAGGGCAGACGGTGACGGATCAGGTTTCCAACGGCTGCGGGGACGGCGGCGCTATGCTCTTCCAGCGAGTCGTGGACACGGGGACCACCGGCTCGATGCTCATCCAGGTCCTGCTGCCGAAGAACGATCCCGACCGCGCCCGCGAGATCGCGTCATCGGTGCACTACAACGGCGGATGAGCACCGGCCCCGCTATCGAGCGCTTGAGGTATCCCTGGTGCGTATCCCGACGGAACGGCTCCGCCCGTCTCCGGCCCTGATCCAGTCCGCCCGGCGGCGTTTCTACCGCCTCCGCTCCACCATCTTCCGCGCCATCTGGCCGGCCGACTGACGCTTCTACACAGTCAGCCAGGTGGTGGCGAGGGCGACCAGCCAGAGGCCGCCTCCGGCCGGGCGCCGGCAACTGGGCGAGCTCGTCGAGCTGGGTTAGGTCGTCGAGTCGTCGCGGACGGCCGAGTCGCTGGCGTGGTCCAGCACATCCTCCAGGGCGGGCAGGTCCTGGGGGAGGCCGGTGGCCGCGATCTCGAAGGTGCACCGGCCGTCGCCGTTGGCCACCCAGCGGACGAGCACGTAGCGGACCGAGTTGTCCGGTACGTAGGTGTAGACGAGCGTCGCGTCACCGGTGTCCGGATCGATGGTCTGGGACTTGATCGACAGCATCTGGCTCGCGGGGACCACGCGGAGCTGAACGATCCTTGCGGCCATCGACGCGGACGGCGCCCGGCTGATGGTGAACCCTGCCTCGATCCGCAGCCAGCGCTTGCCGGTCGGGTCGGTGTACCGCCCGATCTTCGGCGGATCCGGCTGCGTGAAACTCCAGTTCGACGGCACCCGCACGCTGACTCTCGAGCGCACCGCGCTCGTCGCCGTGAACTGGCGGGTCTTGTAGTACAGGTCGTCGGCGTTCAGTGGCTCGCTGTCGTCCGGCACGATCTTCTTCGGCGGTGGAGTCGGTGACGGGTTCACCGAAGGCGACGCCGTCGACGGACTGACGCTCCCGAGCGGAGCCGGCGTACCCGTCGCGGCAGCCGACTGCTCCGCGGTGGTCAACAGCCCAACGCCGTACCCACCGGCCCCGCCGATGGCGATCATCGCCACCAGCCCCGAAGCCAGCAGTGCGCCCACAGTCCCCCGACCAGCCACGCCTGCACCTCCCTATTCCAAAGACCCGCAAGACCCCCACCAGGTTGCATCCCCCAGGTAACAATTCCGTGAAAACGGAGCCGTTCAACCGGTTTCGTGGACCGAGCGGGTGGCGTTGAGGAGGACTTCGTCGAGAGCCGGGGCGTCCTGGGGGACGCCGGTGATGCTCATCTCGATTGTGGTGAGCCCGTCGTCGCCGGTCGCGATCCAGCGGACGATCACGTAGCGGAGCGACTTGTTCGGGATATAGGTGTAGATCAGGGTCGAGACCGTCCGCGTCGTGCCGTCGTCGCCCTCGATCTGGCCGTCGGTCTGGCTGACGATGCGGACGTCGTTCTCCGGCGCCTGGCTCTGCTCCAGGTCGACGACGAGCTTCGCGCTGGCCTCGGCCGGGGTCCGGGTCGCGGGTTCGTCCGCCTCGACCCGTACGCCGCGCTCCCGCAACTTGTCCAGGAACTTGACCTCGCCCGGGGCCTCCGGATCCCTGGTCAGGCGCCAGCCGTCCGGTGTCTGGATCGACAGCTGCACCGAGGGCTGGCCCTTCGGGGCGACCGTGAAGGTGTGGCGCTCGTAGTCCAGCCCGGTCTCCAGGGCGGCGAGGTTGCTCGGCACCGGGGTCTTGACCGGCAGCGCCGGCTCGGACGGTGACACGTCGCCGAGTGGTGCCGCGTTACCCGAAGGGGTGGCGGAGGGCGTGTCGAAGCGGTCGCCGGTGAAGTAGCCGCCGGTGACGCCGAGAGCGACGGCCAGCAGGAGCAGGCCGGTCAGGAGGAGCCGTTTCACCCGAGCACCGGTCCAGGATCACGCGGGGAGCCCATGGCCGGACCGCCGGTCCGCAGCACGGCGTACGGCGCGCTGGCAGTGGCGGTCGTGGGCATGACGACATCTTCTCAGGCGAGACGGGCAGGCTCCCAAAGCCGGGGCAAACGGTTTTCACACTGTGTCGGACTGAATCCTTTCAACGAGGTCTTGACACCCTCCCGGGCCGTCCGTAGCGTCCCGCGTGTCAAAAGTAACACGATCTTGCGGTTACTTCACATTCTCCAGCGGTATCTCAGCGCTGGGCGCTCAGGAGGATCCATGGCACTCGAACAGTCCGTCAGCCGAAGGCGGCTCCTCCAGCTGATGGGCGGCGCCGCCGCGGTCGGCACGCTGGCAGCTTGCGGCGGCGGGAACGGCGGCTCGTCCTCGTCCGGCGGCACGCTGAAGGTGATCGGCGCCGGCAGCCAGGAGGCCGGCCTGCGCAAGGCGCTCGACGACTACAAGAAGGCGCACTCCGACTTCGACTTCAACCTCTCGTTCTCGCCCGCCGACCAGTTGCAGACCGCCCTCCGCGCGCAGCTCGCGGCCGGCAACGCACCCGACCTGCACGCGGTCTACCCGGGCAACGGCAGTGCGATGTCGATGGTCCAGCTGAGCAAGGCCAACCTGCTCGCCGACCTCAGCAGCCAGTCCTGGACGCAGAAGATCCCGACCGGCTTCAAGGGCGCCTTCCAGCAGGACGGCAAGACGTTCATCTTCTCGCCCGGCACCAGTGTGCTCGGCGCGATCTACAACAAGAAGGCGTTCGCGACCGCGGGCGTCGAGATTCCGGCCACCTGGTCCGAGCTGCTCTCGGTCTGCGACAAGCTGAAGAAGAAGGGCATCGTCCCGATCGCTCTCGGCGCACAGACACCGTGGGTCACCCAGCTGATCGACTACGCGCTGGTCCCGGGCACGGTCTACGCCAAGACGCCCGACTTCGACGACAAGATGATCGCCGGCAGCGCGTCCTTCGCGGACTCCGGCTGGGCCGACGCGATGGACAAGTACCTGGAGCTGCAGAAGAAGGGTTTCTTCAACGACAACCCGAACGGTACGACGTACGAGCAGGCCACCTCGATGGTCGGCACCGGCAAGGCTGCGATGGCCATCCAGGTCTCCGCCGTCCTGCAGGCGTTCCGGGCGGCGGCGCCGTCGCCGGACGACCTCGGCATGTTCCCGTTCCCGGCCACGGATGTTGCGGCCGACAACTGGATTCCCGGCGGTGTCGTGGTCGGTATCGCGGTCAGTGCGAAGAGCAAGAAGGCCGAGCAGGCGAAGAAGTTCATCGAGTACTGCGGCCAGCCGGAGGTCGTGAACGCGTGGGCCGAGGCGGTGGCGTGCGTACCGGTGTACTCCGACGGTGACGCGAAGGTCGACCCGGTCCTCACCTCCTTCCTGCCCTACCTGAAGGACAACAAGGCGGTCCCGTTCATGGACCAGCGCTGGCCGAACGCCGAAGTCCAGCCCACCCACTTCGCCGTCGTCCAGGAACTCCTCGGCGGCAAGACCACAGTCCAGGGTGCCCTGAAGAAGATGGACGAGGCCTACCGGAAGAGCGCATGACGATCACTGCACAGGCGGTACGCCGCGACGCCGTGAAAGTATCGCGGCGTCGCGGGGGCGGCATCACCCCACCGTGGTTGTTCGCCGTGCCGGCGCTCCTCGTCTACGCGCTGGTGATGCTCTATCCGAGCATCGTCGGGGCGGGGTCGGCGTTCACGGACTGGTCCGGGGTCGGTGACGCGCGGTCGTTCGTCGGGATCGACAACTTCAAGCAGTTGTTCTCCGATGACCAGGCGCTCGGGGCGTTGCGGAACACGTTGCTGCTCACGGTGGCGATCGTGGTCGTGCAGAACGGGATCGGGCTGCTGCTGGCGCTCGGCGTACACACCGGGATCAAGAGCCGGATGGTACTGCGGGTGATCTTCTTCGCGCCGGTCGTGGTCAGTCCGGTGATGGTGTCGTTCCTGTGGAAGTACGTCTACAACCCGGCGCCGGACGCCGGCCTCAACGCCGCCCTGAACGCGATCGGACTCGGCTCGTTGCGGCAGGACTGGCTGGGGAACCCGTCGCTGGCGATCTGGTCGGTCGCGTTCACGGTGATCTGGCAGTGCGCCGGGTACTCGATGGTGATCTTCCTGGCCGGGCTCGAAGGCGTACCGGCCGAGCTGCACGAGTCCGCGATGGTGGACGGTGCGGGGACGGTCGCGCGGTTCCGGCACATCACCTGGCCGCTGCTTGCTCCGGCGGTGACGATCAACGTGATGCTGTCGACGGTCGGCGGGCTGACGCTGTTCACCCAGATCATCGCGATGACCAATGGCGGACCCGGGTACGCGACGGACACCTTGTCGACGGTGCTGTACAAACAGGCCTTTGTCTTCGGGAAGTTCGGCTACAGCACGGCGGTCGCCCTGGTACTCGCGATCTTCGTCGCGGCGGTGTCGTTCATCCAGATCGGGTACCTGCGCTCGAGGGAGACGTCGGCATGAGGACCGGATACCGTCCCCGCACGCTGGTCCGCGAGATCGTGATGATCGCGGCCGCGGTCGCCTTCCTGTTCCCGGTGTACGCCCTGGTGACGCTCGCCTTCAAGGATCCGGGACAGATCGCGAACAAGCCGCTGTCGCTCCCCAACCCGCCGTCAGTCGGGAGCTTCTCGGAGGCCTGGCAGTCGGCGTCACTCGGGTCGGCGCTGCTCAACAGCGCGCTGATCACGGTGTCGAGTGTGCTCATCCTGATCGTGCTCGGATCGCTGGCGGCGTACTTCCTGGCCCGGACCGCGTCCCGGTTGAGCTACAGCCTGTACATCCTCTTCCTGGTCGGCATCATCCTGCCGTTCCAGCTCGGGATGATCCCGCTCTACCAGCTGGTCAACGACCTGGGTCTGCTCGGGACGTACCAGGGCATGATCCTGTTCTACACAGGCATTCAGCTGCCGTTCACCGTGTTCCTCTACACGGGATTCATCCGGTCGTTGCCGACCGACTACACCAACGCCGCGTTGATCGACGGCGCCTCGCACCTGCAGGCTTTCGGCTACGTGATCTTCCCGCTGCTGCGGCCGATCACCGGCACCGTGCTGATCCTCAACGCGGTCCACATCTGGAACGACTTCTTCACCCCGCTGCTGTACCTCGGCGGTTCCGGCCGGGAGACCGTGCCGGTCAGAGTGTTTGCCTTCGTCAACGAATACACCTCCGACTACGGACTGGTCGCCGCCGGCCTGGTCCTCGCGGCACTGCCGATCCTGCTGGTCTTCCTGGTCCTGCAGCGGTACGTCATTCGCGGCTTCTCCAGCGGCCTGAAGGGATAACTGTGCCTCTCCCCGCTCGCCTGGCGACGGTTCTGTCCGATCCGCCCAGGGCGTTCTCGCCGGTGCCCATCTGGTGGTGGAGCGGCGAACCGCTCGATCCTGCGCGGCTGCGCTGGCAACTCGAACGGTTCGTCGAGGGTGGCGTGTACCAACTCGTCGTACTCAATCTGGCGCCCGCCGGCACCGACCACGGCTGTGACGCGGACGATCCGCCGTTCTTCTCGGAGCGGTGGTGGGAGATCTTCCTCGGGGTCTGCGACGACGCCGAGGAGCTGGGTGTCTCGTTGTGGTTCTACGACCAGCTCGGGTTCTCGGGCGCGGACATCCAGGCTCGGCTGGTAGCCCGGCAGCCGGCCTTCGCCGGGCGCCGGATCCAGCGGCTCACCGTCACCGGGACGGGCCAGTTGGTACTGCGTTGTCCCGCCGGAGGTCGTGCGATCGCGGCCTTGCTGGAACCGGTGGACGGCGGTCCGCCGCAGTCGGTGACGACTGCCTCCGATCGGGCCGAGTGCGACGCGCTGATGGAGTCGCGGCTGTCGTTGTTCTACGAGACCGATCACGGCTTCGACTACCTCAGTACGTCGGCCTGCGAGGCGCTGCTGGATCAGGTGCACGGCGAGTTCGAGCGGCGCCTCGGGGATCGACTCGGCCGCGTGGTCGTCGGGTCCTTCCAGGACGAGCTGCCATCGGTGCCCACCTGGTCTGCGGACTTCGCGGACCGGTTCTCGGCGCGGTACGGGTATGACCTGCGCGACCGACTCGGTGCCCTGTGGGATCTCGACGTACCCGATGGGCAGCGGGTGCGGCGCGACTATCACGCGTTGCGGGCCTCGCTGGCCGAAGAGGCGTTCTTCCGGCCGTTGCACGAGTGGCACGAGAAGCACCGGCTCATTGTCGGCTGTGATCAGCAGGACCCGGCGCGGGCCGGGCGTCCGGTCGAAGGCGTCCAGTTGTACGCCGACTATGCCCGGACGCACCGGTGGTTCAGTGCGCCAGGCTCCGATCATCACGGGGATGCGCGGATCCACTCGTCGCTGGCCCATCTGTACGAGCGCCCGCGGACGTGGATCGAGGCGTTCCACTCCACCGGGTGGGGCGGCACACTGGAGGAGACGTTCGACTGGTTGCTCCCGTGGCTGCGGACCGGGGCCACGCTGTACAACCCACATGCCGTCTACTACTCGACGCGGGCCGGTTGGTGGGAGTGGGCGCCGCCGTCGACGGACTGGCGTCAGCCGTACTGGCGGCACCACAAGTCGTTCGCCGATGCGGTGACGCGGCTGTGCGCGGCCTTGTCGTTGGGTCGGCACGTGTGCGATGTCGCCGTACTGTTCCCGAACGCGACGGCGCAAGCGGATCAGACGCTCGACGGTCCGGGGCCCGCCGCGGTGCGGGCGCAGGAGGTGTACCGGGAGCTGATCGGGGACGCGACTTGGTTCGCACCGGTGCCCGGTGTCCTGGATCGCGCGCGAATCGACGCCGACGTGATCGACGACGACTCCCTCGCCGGCGCCGAGGTGGGAGACGGGCTGTTCATCGCGGACGAGGTCTACCGCGCGATCGTGTTGCCTGCGGCAACTGTTCTCGAGGACGCGGTGCTGGAACGGCTGGCTGAGTTCGTGGTGGCCGGTGGCCTGGTTGTTGCTGTTGGCACTGTTCCGGCGGGGTTGCCGGACGGCGTCGTAACGGTCGCGTCGGCGGAGGACGTCCCGGAGGCGCTTGGTCGGCTGCAGCGGCGGGTGGAGGCCGACGTACCCGTGTTGGCGCGGGCCCTCGACGACGCGCTGGTCGTCTTCGTCACACCGACGGAGTGGAGCGCGACCGAGATTGCCGGTCCGCCGGTCGGGCGAGGAATCAGTCACGAGTGGGCGAGCGTGGGGTACAGCTTCGATCCGCAGCACTATCGCCGTGAGGTCGTCCTCCGCGTGCGGGACGTGCCAGGCCCACCGCTGCTGGCGGATCCGTTCGGTGGCGAGCCCCGGCCGCTGGCAGCGAAGACTGTCGGTGACCTGACCGAGGTCATGGTCCCGTTCGACGCGGGTCCCGCTGCGCTGGTGGTGTTTGCCCCAGGCAACCAGGAGGCCACCGAGTCCGAGCCGGTGGTCTGGCAGTCGGAGCGGCTGGAGGGTGACTGGGACGCGACCCTGATCCCGACCCTCGACAACAGCTGGGGCGACTTCGCCTGGCCGGCCTCGGCGCCTTCGGCGGACGCTGTGGTCGAGCGATGGGCGCTGGAGCATCGCGTCGAGGGCTCCGAGGACTGGCAGCCCGCCCACGCCACCTTCGGCCCGCACGGCCTGATCGACGGCCGACCGGTCGAGTACTCCGATCGGCTGGGGATCCACAAGGACCCCATCCACCACCACGCCCTCGGCCCGAAGGGTCACGTCCCCGAGGACTTCCTGGACTTCGGCACCGTCGAGGCCGGCCGGACGGTGAAGTTCACCGCATCCTTCGAACTGGCCGCCGACCTGGACACCACGGTCGTCGTCGGTGCTCCGGCGGCGAAGGAGGTGCTGATCGACGGCCGACCGCTGCCGATCTCCGACGAAGGCGGCCATTTCGGCGCGGCTCCCGCCGTACTCGCGGCCGGCACGCATGAGCTCGAGCTGCGGCTGACTCCGTCCGAGGAGCTGCGCCTCCGGGCGAACGTCGCCTTCGTCCGCGATACCGAGACCTATCGACGTCCCGACTGGATCGCGGTCGCCGAGCCGCCCGCGCCCGGAACGACGATCCACTTCACCACTACCGTCGTACCGGCCGATTGCACCGAGCTGACCCTGACTGCCTGGGGCTCGGCCCGGCTGCTGGTCAACGGGCAAGAGGTCGGCCGCCAGGGTGGCTTCCTGCCGTACGAACGCACGACTCCGCGCGTACGCCGGTACGACGCCGCAGCCGCGCTGCACCCAGGAGAGAACACCGTCACGATCGAGGTCACCCAGCCGACGCCGATCCTGGTCGACGGCCTGGTCATCTCGGACCACGACTGGCAGGCGGTGATCGACGGCGAGCCGGTGCCGACCGTACGACGCCGTCCCCAGCACCGCGCGCTCGCCGACCTCTACCTGACCCGGCGCCCGCACCCGCTCCCCGGGGCTGCGTGGCTCGACGGTACGTCGACCGATGCGGTCGAGCCCGTCACCTTCGCCGTACCCAGGTCGCAGACCGAACGCATCGAGCACCTGCGCTTCGACCTCCCGCCAGGCAGCAGCCGTCTCGAACTGGACGTCGTCGGCGAAGCGGTCCTCGTTGTCGACGGCCATCAACTCGCCACTGGCTCGGGCCACCTCGAGACGCCCGTCCCGATCGGCTCGCGCGTCGGAGTGCTGACCCTCCTGACCAAACCAGGCTTCGAATCCGGCGCCGCCCTCACCGGCCCGATCCGGGTGTACGTCGGCACTGGTCGGGTTGCCGTGGGCAACTGGGAGGACCGGGGGCTGTCCGAGTACTCCGGTGGTGTCCGCTATTCCAGGGAGATCGACTTCCCCGAAGCCGACGCGCTGCGGCTGGACCTCGGGAGGGTCCGCGGAACTGCCGAAGTACTTGTCGACGGCATCAGCCAGGGCGTCCGGTTCTGTGCGCCGTATGTCTATGACGTACCGCCCGGGAAGCACACCCTGTCCATCGAGGTCTTCAACACCGCCGCCCCCTACCTGGACGCGGTCAGCCCCACCCACTTCGTCTTCCCCGGCCAGAAGGAATCCGGCCTCTTCGGACCGGTGATTCTCCGGCGTAGCTGATGGTCAGTAGACCTCGATGCGGTCCAGGCTGATCACGGTGTTGCTGGAGGCAGGGTTCTTGTCGCCGGTGACTCGGACCGTCAAGGTGTGGGCGCCGTTCGGGATGGTGGCGGTCGCGTTGACTGCGTTGCTCCAGCGGTCGTTGCCCCAGAAGCACTTGCCGTGTAGTAGATGTACCAGCGGCCGTCGACGTGACGGAACGCCGGCGCCCACATCCGCGTGTTGGGGCTGGTGTCGGAGTCCCGCGGCCGGAACCGGCGCCTCGCGGCGGGCGTCGTACCGCACATGAAGCTGAAGGTGCGGGTCGTGCACTACCGCTGTCAGAGGCACGACTGCTGGTACGCCGACATCGACGACGCGGACGATCGTCAGCCGGACGACCCGTTCTGGTACGCCGACGGCTGCCGCACGCAGGCTGAAGCGATCTCGCTCGCGTGCACCCCGCTCGCCGCCCTCGACCAGGCGATTGCCGCGGGCACTCTTCCGTGCCGGATCAGCGAGTCCCGCGCCGCGGCCGCCTAGGTCAAGGCTCGGCAACTACCGCGCCGCAGACCTGGCCGCGTGCACCCCGCGGGCGGCATCCTGGGGCGATGCTCGGGGAATCGGACGGCACGACAGGCAACGCCACGATCGAGCAGATCGGCCGGCGCCGGACCTTCACCACCACCCTCCAACTCGCGATCATTCTCGCGGTCGTCCAATGGCCGATGCGTGCCGCGGTGCACGACGCGGCCGGCTCCGCGTTCGCTTGTGAGGTGCCGGGCCGGCTCTCGCTGCTGGTCGACGCGATGTTCATCATGGCCTACGTCTACGCGGCGTTCCGGGCCTACAAGTACGTCAAGTTCCTCAACCGCCAATCCTTGCTCAATCGTCAATCCTGGGAAGGGATCGCGGCGGTCGGCTCGTGGCTGGTCTTCGGCGCGGCCGTTCTCGACATCGTCGAAGACGTCTGGCTGTGGAGCGAGTTCGGCGCGTCGACGGGCCCGTGCGCCGATCTCTCGACCGGCTGGTTCACCTGGCTGATGCGGGCGGTCGGTTTGGCGGGAGCGCTCGTACTCGCGGTCTGCTTGTTCGCGACGAGTCGCCTCGGCCAGCGGAAGCTGTACGGCGTCCGGCTCGACCCACCGGCGACGTTCAAACGGCCCATGGACGACGGCAAGGACACCGGGCGGCTCGTGATCACGTGCTCGGGCGGCGGCATCCGCTCCGCGTCGTTCTGCCTCGGCGCGTTGCAACTCCTGCGGGAGCGAGGCCTGTACGACAAGGCGTCGACGGTGATCGGGGTCAGCGGTGGCGGCTACATGGCCGCCGCGTTCCACGTACTCCGGCGGACCTGCACCGACCCGTTCTCACCCGGCTCGCCGGAGCTGGCGAGGCTCCGCCGGCAGACCCGCTACCTGCTGTCCGGCGGCCGCGCGACGTTCCGCGCGGCGTTGTCGGTGTTGTTCGGTCTGAGCGTCAATCTGTTGCTGATCGGGATCATGCTGCGCGCGATCGCCTGGGTGCTCGGCTGGTTCCTGGCCGACCAGAAGGTGATCGTGCCGGTGGGCACCGAGATCCGGGTCGACTGGCGGCCGAACGATTCCTGGTTCTTCGTCGGCCTGTCGGCGTTCCTGCTCGCGGTCAGCGCCGCGATGTTCGTGATCGAGAAGGTCTGGGACCGCTGGGCCCGGATGCCCGACGTCGTCCGCACGGTCCTGACCACGGTCGGGACCGTCACCCTCCGGTACGGCGTACCCGTCGCGGTACTCCTCCTCGGCGTACCGGGAGGCCTTTATCTGCTGGGGAAACTGCCCGGTGACTCCTCCGACCAGCCGAGTCTCCCGGCCGCGTTGCTGGCGTTGGTCGATCCAACGAAACAGGGTCTGGCCTCGTTCAGTGCACTGGTCGTCGTCCTGATCGGGCTCGGTAAGTCGGTGTGGAACGGGCTCGCGGTCGAGGGTAAGTCGGCGCCCGGCCTGCGCGCGCGGCTGCTCGCGTTCGCGCGGACCAAGCTCGCGCCCTGGGTCGGCAGCACGATCATCGTGGTTGCCGCGGTCATCGTGCTGCTGCGGTGGACCGGCGGCTACGCGACCGATCGTTCCTATCAGGAGGACTGGAACGTCGCGTTGGTCCTGGCCGCGATCGCCGTGGCGATCAAGGTGCTCACCGACGCGAACCGGACCTCGCTGCACTCGTTCTACCGCGAGCGGCTGTCGCGGGCGTTCCTGGTGACGCGCAAGGACAACGGCGCCGCGGTCGCGCTCGACTACCACCTGCGGCTGCGGTACTCGGACTGGGCGAAGCCGGTCAACGGCGGTCCGCAACTCGTCATCGCCGGCGTCGCGAACGTCGACGATCCCGACTTCGTGCCGACCGAGCGCGACTGTGTCCCGTTCATCTTCGATGCCGAGCAGATCGGGATCGTGGGGGACCGGTCGCTCCCCGACGGCGGCCGGCGTACGACCGACGACTACGAGCGCGAGGCCGACATGCTGAAGCGGGAGGTGACCGTGCCGGCGGCGATGGCGATCAGCGGCGCGGCACTCAGCCCGCTCACCGGCCGGGTCAATGGACGGACCAGGCCGGTCCGGCTGCTGCTCGCCGTACTGAACGCCCGCCTGGGTGTGTGGCTGCCGAACCCGTACTGGAACAACCGCGCCGAGCCCGCGTTCCCCGACGTACACGGGTTCGTGCCGAAGCTCCGGCGGTACGTCGGCAGCGTGATCGACAAGCCTGGTCCGTACCGGCTGCTGCACGAGGCGGTCGGGTCGCCGTCGATGTACGAACGGCGGATCTACGTCACCGACGGCGGTCACTACGACAACCTCGGGCTGGTCGAGGCGCTGCGCCGCAAGCCCGCCCAGGTGATCGTGATCGACGCCTCGAACGACGCCGAGGACAGGTTCACCGCACTGGCCGAGGCGATCGCGACCGCGCGGATGGACCACGGCATCCAGATCGACATCGACCCGGCGCCGATGGTCCGCGGGTCGAAGCCGCGCGCGGACCGGGCCTGGGCGTACGGACTCGCGACCCATCCGCTGAAGGAGGGCGAGGAGAAGCCGTACAAGACCGAGATCTTCTTCGTGAAGGCGATGCTGGCCGGCCACCTCGAATGGGACCTCGAGCAGTACGCCGTCGAGCACTCGGACTTCCCGCGACGGACCACCGGCGACCAGTTCTACGACGAGTGGGACTTCGAGGCCTATCGAGCCCTCGGCTACAGCCTGGCCCAATCCCTCACCGACCACCACCGGGTCCACGACCGCCTCTGGGACGTGCCGTAGGCAACAGTCTGGAAAGGCCCTGTTCCTGTGGATAACTCCGCAGATCTGTGGACAAGCCAACGAAAGTTGTGGACAAGGCAGCTGATGCTGGTGCCGATGCACGTGCAGTCCGCCTGGTGAGCGGGTGGTTGCCGGGACTCGAGGCCGGTGGTCTCATTAGTGGCCGTGTGCAGGGCGAAACTTTACGAAGATTTAGCCGTGACGTCCGGCGCGCCAGGTCGTTGATCTGTCAGAGAGTTCGCGAGCAGCGGATCGCTGGGGCAGATCTTGCTGGGGAATCTGGGGAAGGGACCGCCCGTGCACCGATTCAACTCACCACCTGACTGGCCCGAGCCGCCGACCGACAGTTGGCGTCCGCCGGTCGGCTGGGAGCCCGACCCCACGTGGCCGGACGCTCCGGCCGGCTGGGGTTTCTGGGTCAACCGCAGCGGCCGCCCGTCCAGCGGCCCGATCGGTGCCTACGGAGCCATCGACGCCGGCCGCCTCGAGCTCGCCGCCGCCGACCCGTCCCTGGTCCTGATGCACGCCTGACCTCCCACTCCTTCGACCTCCCGTCGGTCAGGCGCAGCCGACAGGAGCCCGGCTCCCGCACGCTACCCAGCGTCGGGAGCCGAGTCACGCCCGCACCTGTCCCAGCAGTAGGAGCCGCGCTGCGTCCGCACGCTTCCCAGCGTCGGGAGCCGAGTCACGCCCGCACCTCTCCCAGCGGCAGGAGCCGCGCTGCGTCCGCACGCTTCCCAGCTGCGGGAGCCGAGTCACGCCCGCACCTCTCCCAGCGGCAGGAGCCGCGCTGCGTCCGCACGCTTCCCAGCTGCGGGAGCCGAGTTGCGTCCGCTCCTCCAGCGGGCCGGTCGCGTCCGCGCCTCCGGTGGGGGGCTGGGACCCCTTCGTGGGGCCGTGAACAGGAAATAACCTGTGTTGAGTCCCCGGTTCCTCTCCAAGGCCCCGCTTTCCGGCCCGGCGGTGGCGGAGACCGGCCCGGCGGTGGCCGAGATCGGCTCGGCGGTGGCCGGGTTCGGACGGGGGCTGGCGCGTTCTTATCGTTATCTGGTGTTATGTTATCAACGTAGATAACACTCACCTGGGAGGCGAGACGTGGCAGGACCCGGCTGGATCGGTCTCGACCTCGGCACCCAAAGTGTGCGCGCCATCCTGGCTGATGCCAACGGCGCTGTTCTGGCTCGTGCAACCCGGCTGCTGACCAGCCGCCGTGACGGCGCGCGGCACGAGCAGGATCCCCAGTCCTGGCTCGATGCGGTCGACGCCGTCCTGGCCGAGGTCACCGAAGGCCTCGTCGACGGCATTGCCATCTGCTCCACCTCCGGCACCTTCCTCCTCACGGATGTGAACGGCCGTCCGGTCACCCCCGCGCTCATGTACGACGACGCCCGCGCGGCCGATCGTCGCGACCGCATCATGGACGCCGATCCGGACCGCTGGTCGACCGCGATGCAACCCACCTGGGCACTCCCGAAGATCCTCGCGCTGGTCGCAGACGGCTACGACCTGACGAACCACCGCGTCGTCCACAGCGCCGACTTCGTCGCGGCCCACCTGGTCGGTCACCCGGTCGCCACCGACACCAGTCACGCCCTCAAGACCGGCTACGACCTGATCGCCGACACCTGGCCGACCTCCGCGTTCGACAAACTAGGCCTGCCGCTCACCGCCTTCCCCGAAGTCGTGCTCCCCGGCACCGAGCTTGGCCGGACGCCGGCCGGCGTCCCCGTCTACGCCGGGATGACCGACGGCTGCGCCGCCCAGATCGCCGCCGGCGCCCTCACCCCCGGCGCCTGGAACTCGGTCCTCGGTACGACGCTCGTCCTCAAAGGCGTCAGCAAAGACCTCCTCGACGACCCGACCGGTGCCGTTTACAGCCACCGGCACCCAGACGGCGGCTGGCTCCCCGGCGGCGCGTCCAGCACCGGCGCCGGCGTACTCACCGAGCTCCTTCCGGGCGCCGACCTCGACGCGTTCGACACCGCCGCCCGCAAACTCGGCCCCATCGACGCAGTCATCTACCCCCTCACCAAGACCGGCGAGCGATTCCCCTTCGTCGCGCCCCGAGCCGAGCGCTTCACCCTCGGCGCGACCACCGACGACCTGCACACGTACGCCGCCGTCCTGCAAGGGGTCGCCTTCATCGAGCGCCTCGCGTTCGAGCACCTCGAGTCCCTCGGCGCCGACCCCGTGGGCTCGGTCTCGCTCACCGGCGGCGCCATCCGCAGCGGCTACTGGAATCAGCTCCGCTCCGACGTCCTCGGCGTACCGGTCGAGCTCCCGGCCGTCCCGGACCCGGCGTACGGCATGGCAGTCCTCGCCGCGTCGGGTGGAAACGAGCTCACCGCGACCGCGCGAAGAATGGTCCGCGTGGACCACGTACTCGAACCGCGCAAGCAGCCGCTCGATGAGCTGTACGGCGAGTTCGTGGCCGAGCTGGATCGCCGGGGGTACCGCGGATGAGGACCACGATCGTCCTGGCCCGGCACGGGCGGACCGAATGGCACCACGGCAACCGGTACACGGGTTCCACGGACCTCCCGATCGACGACGTCGGCGTACGGCAGGCACAGCTACTCAAGGACTGGGCGACCGGCTACGCGCCGGACGCGTTGTGGTGCTCGCCGATGCTCCGGGCCCGGCAGACCGTCGGGCCGACAGCGCAGGCCCTCCGGCTGGAGCCGAGGCTGGACGCGCGGCTGCGCGAGGTCGACTTCGGTTCGGCCGAGGGCAAGATGCTCAGCGAACTCCCGCCGGCCGTGGCCAAGGCGTTCCAGTTGGACCCGGTCCGCGACCACTTCCCGGGCGGTGAACCTCCCGTCGAAGCGGCCGATCGGGTGTACGACGTGTTCCAGGAGATCGGGCGGCGGAACGAGGGCAAGAAGGTGCTCGTCGTCGCGCACAACACTCTCATCAGGCTGCTCGTGTGCAGGGCGCTCGGACTGCGGTTGAACGACTACCGCAGACTGCTACCTGCGCTCGGTCCCGCGGCGCTGGTGCGTTTCCGGTGGCAGGACGGCACAGTGGGTCTCGAGGCGTACAACGTTCCCCCTGTGATTCCTCCTGCGCGAATGGAGACCCTGGCATGACATCGGATGTCGACGGTGACACCACCGAACTGAGCCGTCCCGCCCGGCGGCAGGCCGAGATCGCGGCCTACGTCGTCGAGCACGGCTCGGTCTCGGCCAACGATCTGGTCGAGGCGTTCGGGGTGAGCGTGATGACGGTGCACCGCGACCTCGACGAGCTCGAGCGGCAAGGCGTGGTGCGCAAGTACCGCGGCGGCGTCAGTGCGCAGCCGACGAGCGTGTTCGAGAGCAACGTGGCGTACCGGCTGAACACGGCGACCGCCGAGAAGGCGGCGCTGGCCCGGCATGCCCGGGCGATGATCGAACCCGGGATGTCGGTGATGCTCGACGACTCGACCAGCGCGCTCGCCCTGGTCGACCTGTTCGAGGACATCACTCCGTTGACCGTGGCAACGAACTTCCTGCCCGCGATCAGCAAGCTGACCCAGCTGCGCGACATCACCCTGCTCGCGCTCGGCGGGATTTACTCCGCGACGCACGACTCGTTCGGCGGGATGCCGTGCGCCGAGGCGGTCGAGGCGCTGCACACCGACCTGCTGTTCTGCTCGGTGTCCGCGGTGTCGGCGACGCACGCGTTCCACCAGGAGGAGGAGATCGTCCTGGTGAAGCGGGCGATGTTGCGCTCGGCGAAGACCAAGGTGCTGCTGGTCGACCACGCCAAGCTGCAGCGGACCGCCCTGCACCGGCTCGCGCCGCTGACCGACTTCGACGTCGTGGTGGTGGACGAGAAGACCCCGCAAGACCTGATCACTTCGTTGCGCGACCACGGCGCCACCGTGGAGGTAGCCAAACTCTGAGGACCCCGGACGTGCGGCGGCCGGGGTGGTAGGGAGGGATGATGGACGTCGGAGTTGACGTCGGTACCACCGTCACCAAGGCTGTCGCGTTCGACGGGGCCGGCCGGCCGGTGGCCGAGGCGTCCCGGCCGACCCGGCTGGTCCGGCCCGGGATCGGCCGGTTCGAGCACGAGACCGCGGAGATCGTTGCCTCGGTCAACGAGGTGGTCGGTGAGCTGGCCGGCACCGTGGGGGACCGGCCTGGTGTCCTGGCGATCACCGCGCAGGGCGACGGTCTCTGGCTGGTCGATCCGGACGGTACGGCGGCCCGCCCGGCGATCTCGTGGCTGGACGCGCGCAGCAGCGCGATCCTCGAGCGCTGGACCTCCGACGGTGTCGCCGAGCGAGTGTTCCGGCGCTCCGGCAACCGGATGTTCCCGGGGGCATCCGGTCCGCTGCTGGCCGCCGTACTCGCGGAGGAGCCGGAGGTGATCGCCCGCGCCGGCACAGCGGCGTACTGCAAGGACGTCGTGATGCAGAACCTCACCGGGGTCCGCGCGACGGACGTGTCGGACTCGTCGGCACCGTTCCTGGACCCGCGCACGAACCAGTACGACGACGAGGCGCTGAAGGCGACCGGTCTGTCGGAGCTGAAGCACTTGCTGGCACCCGTGGAGCCGGCCGGACCCGTCGGTGAACTGCGCGACGACTCGACCGGCATTGCTCGTGGCACCAGAGTCTCCGCCGGCCCGTACGACTTGCCGGCCGCAGCCGCCGGAGCAGGTGTCGATCAACCGGGCGACGCCCTGCTGACCGTCGGTACGACGCTCGCCTGCCAAGTGGTCACCCGCGAGCTACCCGTCGACGGCGAGCCCGCTGGATTGTTCCTCGGCACGTGGACACCAGGCGTCTGGCTCCGCGCGATGCCCGCGATGGTCGGTACGGCGGCTCTCGACCGAGTCCTCGCACTCGTCGGCGTAGGCACCGACCAACTGCCCGCGTTGCTCGCGGAGAGCCCGGTCGGCGCACAAGGCGCGACCGTCCTGCCCTATCTGTCCGAGGCCGGCGAGCGCGCGCCCTTCGTGGACACCCGGGCCCGCGGCACGATCGACGGGATCTCGCTGTCCACGACGACGGCCGACCTGGTCCGCGCGACCTGTGAAGGCATCGCGTACGCCGCTCGCCACTGCCTGGACGCGGCCGGGTGGACCGGCCGGGTGACGGTCTGCGGTGGAGGTGCGCGCAGCAAGGAGTGGACCCAGATCCTCGCGGACGTGCTCAACGCGCCACTGCACACGGCCGAGGCCGAGCAGGTCGCCGCGCGGGGTGCGGTGATCTGCGCGCGGCGCGCGATCGATCCGGACAGCGCCGGACCGGAGTGGATCGCCGAGACCCGTCAGGTCGATCCCGATGCCGCCCGCGCGGAGTTCTACGCCGAGGGATACGCCCACTACCTGCGCAGGATCGAGGCAGCCCGCCCGCGCTGGTCCGACCCAGCACCAACCTTTGATTCAGGAGTTCGATGAGAACCATCACGACATTGCTTGCCGGTGACCACTTCGTCCGGAACGAACTCCTCGCCACAGCATTGTCCTCCCTCGAGCACGTCAGCTTCGACTTCCGCGAGATCACGCTGCCCTGGCCGCTCACGCCGTACGGACGGGTGGCCGAAGTGGACGAGGCGAGCGATGCCGAGGACCAGTTGATCGAGGCGCTGTCCGGAGTCGAGCTGGCGGTCACCCAGATGGGCCCGTTCACCGAACGGGTGCTGGACAACGCACCTGATCTGCGGTTCCTGGTCGTCTGCCGTGGTGGCCCGGTCAACGTGAACGTGCCTGCGGCAACCAAGCGCGGGATCATGGTCGCCTCCACACCCGGACGCAATGCGGTCGCCGCCGCCGAGCACGCGGTCGCGCTGATGATGGGTGCCCTGCGCAACCTTCCCCGGCTGCAGCGGACGCTGGAGCAGGGCGAGTGGCGCAGCGACCTCTACGCGTACGACGAATGCGGCCTGGAGCTCGACGGTGCGACCGTCGGCCTGGTCGGGTACGGCGCGATCGGCCAACGCGTCGCCCGGGTGATGCTTGCCTTCGGCGCGCACGTTCTGGTTGCCGATCCCTACATCGACAAGGCTCCTGAAGGCATCGAGCTGATCGAGCTCGACGAGCTGCTGCGACGGTCCGACGTGGTCAGTCTGCACGCCCGGCTGACCGACCAGACCCGCGGCCTGATCGGTGCCGACCAGATCGCGATGATGCCGCGCGGCGCCGTACTCGTGAACACAGCGCGTGGCGGCCTGCTCGACTACGACGCGACCGTGGACGCGCTGGAGTCCGGTCAGCTGGGGGCGGCGGCGTTCGACGTGTTCCCGGCCGAGCCGGTCCCGGCCGGCTCCCGTTTACTCACCGCGCCCAACGTGGTGATGACACCGCACCTCGCCGGCGCGACCAAGCAGACCGCCCTCCGGGCCGGCTCGATCGCTGCCGAGGCGGTCGCCGCCTACCTTGCCGGAAAGGACCCTCTGGGACTGGTTTCCGCGTAGTCGGGGAACTGGTCGAACATCATGAAACTCGCAACATCAACCACCTGGACCGAGCTCCTGCTGCTGCTGATCGCGTTCGTGCTGTCGATGGTCATCGGCATCGAGCGGCAGGTCCGGCAGAAGAGTGCGGGAATGCGGACGCACACGCTCGTCGGCACCGGGGCCGCGCTGTTCACGCTGGTGTCGGGCTTCGGCTTCAGCGCCGTCCTCGGGACCGACGTCAACCTCGACCCGTCGCGAATCGCCGCCCAGATCGTCTCGGGCGTCGGCTTCCTCGGCGCCGGGGTGATCTTCATGCGCCGCGACGTGGTCCGCGGGCTGACCACCGCCGCGACGATCTGGATGACCGCCGCGATCGGGATGGCCTGCGGCGCCGGAATGCCGGTGCTTGCGGTCGCCGCGACAGTGCTCCATCTCGTCGCGGTCGGGCCGTTCGCCCGGCTGGGCCAGCTCCTGCCGTCACCGGATCGTCGCCGGACTGTCACCGTGCGGTACGACGACGGCGCCGGCGTACTGCGCTCGATCCTGGGGACCGCGACGTCGATGGGCTTCGAGGCGTCGGTGCTCGGCACCGAGGTGCACCGTGACGGTGCCCGGCCGCAGGTCCGGGCCTCGATGCGGTTCCGCGGGCGCCCGCCGCTGCAGAACCTCGTCCTCGCGCTCGACGACCTGGACGGGGTGACCGGGGTCCGGCTCCGGAACGACGAGGACGACGATTGAGACCATCAGCTATGCTGATGGTATGACTTCTGCTGATGCCGCTGCCCACGAGATCCGGACCAGCCTGTTCCGGCTGGTCCGGCGGCTGCGTCAGGAGCGACCCGAGGGGGAGCTGAGCTACTCCCAGCTGAACGTGCTGGGCTGGCTCGATCGGGAAGGCCCGATGACGAACGCCGACCTGGCGGCCGCCGAGCGCGTCACTCCCCAGACGATGATGCGCGCGACCGCCGACCTGGTCGCCACCGAACTCATCAGCCGTGCTGATAATCCGACCGACCGGCGTCAGGTGCTGCTGAAGATCACCCCGGCCGGGACGACGCTCGTCCGCGAGGACCGGCGCCGCCGCGACAGCTTCCTCGCCCAGGCGATGGAGAGCACCCTGACCCCCACCGAGCGCGACCTGCTCCGCCTCGCCGCCGGCCTGATGGACAAACTGTCCGAGGTCCACGAATGACCAAGGTCGTCGAAGAGCCGCGCGCTGCCGCGGAGGTTCAGGTCCAGCCTGGGCTGCCGGCGAAGTACGCGGCGTCGGTCGGGTTGGGCACGCTGTTGCAGCCGCTCAACTCGTCGATGATCGCGGTCGCCCTGGTGGCGATCGGGAATGACTTCCACGCGGGCAGCGAGACCCAGTGGCTGGTTTCTGGCCTCTACCTCGCGACAGCCGTCGCCGCACCGACGGCGGGGCGGTTGGCCGACCTGCTGGGTGCGCGGCGCGTGTTCCTGGCCGGGCTCGGGCTGGTGGCTGTGGTGTCGGCGCTGGCACCGTTGGCCCCGAATCTTGGCTGGCTGATCGCGGCGCGGGTGCTGCTCGGCATCGGGACCGGGGCGCAGTTCCCGTCCGGCGTCGCGATGATCCGGCGGATCGCCGACCGCCGGAAGGCCTCCGCGGTTGGCGCGCTCGGATTGATCTCGGTCTTCGCGCAGACCTCCGCCGCGCTCGGTCCGAGCGTCGGCGGCTTCCTGGTCGGTGTCTTCGACTGGCAGGCGATCTTCCTGGTCAACCTGCCCGTCTCGGCGATCGCCGCGTTCTTCGTCCTGCGTCTCGTCCCGGCCGATCCGCCGCGACCGGCGGACGACGGCCGCAAGCTGTGGCGCGAGATCGACCTGACCGGCCTGTTCCTGTTCACGCTGGCGATGACCTCGGTGATGCTGATCCTGCTCTCGCTGGCCGGCCACCCGACCTGGTGGTTGCTCGCGGCAGCGATCCCGCTCGCCGTTCTCTTCGTCCTGTGGGAACGCCGTGCCGCCACGCCGTTCGTCGACGTACGGCTCCTCGCCCGCAGCGCACCGCTCTCCCTCGGCTACCTGCGCACGATGCTCACCTACGTCGCGTTCTACGCGATCTTCTACGGTCTCCCGGGCTGGCTCGAGCAAGGCCGCGGACTCGATCCGATGCAGGTCGGCCTGGTCGTTCTCCCGATCGCAGCCTTGGGCGCGGTCACCGTCGCCGCCGCGACCAGGCTCGCCCGTCGCCACGGCCCGCGGCTCCTGCTGATGATCGGATCTGCCGGCCTCCTGGTCGGTGGCGCCGCGCTCGCCTTCGGTGTCCACGCCGGTACGCCGATCGCCGTACTGATTCTGATCTGCGCGGTGCTGGGTATCCCCAACGGTTTCAACGGACTCGGCAACCAGCTGGCCGTCTACAGGGCCGCTCCGCCAGAGGCCGTCGGCGCCGCGGCCGGTCTGTTCCGTACGTCGCAGTACGTCGGAGCCAACCTGGCGGCGGCCGCTATCGCGCTGGTCTTCGCCGGCCCGGCCACCGACGCCGGTCTCCACCGCCTCGGCCTGCTGGTCGGCGGGATCGCGGCGATCCTGCTCGTCGATGTGATCTTGGTGAGAAAATCACATTGATTGTCTATACGTAACCATCAAACGGTGATAATTTCACGGCGTGCTTAACACTCCGCCCCTCACTGAACTGCGCGCGCTGGCCGTCAGGCTGGCGTTCGCGGCCGGCGAGGAGTTGCTGGCACGCCAACGGAGTCTGTCGATCGATGCCGCCGGTGTCGAGACCAAAAGCTCCGCGAGTGATCCGGTCAGCGCTGCCGACCGTGCATCCGAGAAGCTGATCACCGACGGGATCACGACGGCCCGGCCCGGCGACGGCTTGCTCGGTGAAGAGGGCGCCGCGCGTACGTCGGAGACCGGACTCACCTGGGTGATCGACCCGCTGGACGGCACGGTCAACTACCTCTACGGCCGCCTGGACTGGTGCGTCTCCATCGCGGCCGAGGACGAGGCTGGTGCACTGGTCGGCGTCATCCATCAGCCGCGCGCCGGCCGCACTTGGTCGGCGATCCGCGACCAGGGCGCTCGCCGCGACGACAGTGGTCACGAGGACGTTGCTCTCGGCCCCCTTCGGGAGGTGGCGCTCGAGGCTGCCCTGGTGAGCACCGGCTTCTCCTACCTCGCGGAGCGTCGCGCCGAACAGGCCGACCACCTCCGCCGCGTGCTGCCCGCCGTGCGAGATGTACGGCGTGGTGGTTCGGCCGCCCTGGACCTGTGCTCGGTTGCCGACGGTACGGCGGATGCGTACTACGAGCACGTGATTCAGCCGTGGGACATCGCCGCCGGCGCACTGATCGCACGCGAAGCCGGTGCCCGGACCATCGGGGGACCGGGCACCGAATTCCCGCACGGCATCCTGGCCGCCGCTCCGGCGCTGGCCGCCACCCTTGTCGAAGTCATCGCCCCAACAACCCCGAGGAGGTCGGTGTGACCGCACTGGACCTGCCGGTCCGGACTCATCCGGACGAACGCAAGCCGGCCGCCGGCATCGACCAGCGACGGCGGAGGCGGCGGCGCGAGTACGGGCTGTTCGCCCTGCTGGTGGCGCCGAACCTGCTGGTGATCGCCGTCTTCGCGTACTGGCCGATCATCTACAACGCCTTCCTGAGCCTGACCGACTGGAACATGATCGCGGCCCGGCCGAAGTTCGTCGGGCTGGCGAACTACGGCCGTACGCTGACCGACCCGGCGTTCCACAAGACCCTGTGGATCACCATCGTGTTCACCGGCCTGATCGTGGCCGGCAGCCTGGTGATCGGGCTGGCGCTGGCCTTGCTGTTCAACCTCCCGTTGAAGGGACGCGGCGCGGTCCGGACGCTCGCCTTCGCGCCGCACATCCTGTCCGGTGCCGCGGTCGCGACCATCTGGCTGTTCATCTTCGACCCCGGCTACGGCCTGATGCGGGCGCTGATCGAGCCGTTCGGCGCCGAGCCGCCGGACTGGATGAACAACTCCGACTGGGCGCTCCCGGGTCTCGTCATCGTCTACCTGTGGAAGAACGTCGGCTTCGCCGCGCTGATCTACCTGGCCGGTCTGCAGGGACTTCCGAAGGAGCTCGACGAGGCGGCCGCGATCGACGGCGCTTCGACGTGGACCCGGTTCCGGGCCATCAAGCTCCCGTTGCTTGCCCCGATCACCTTCTTCCTCCTGATCACCACGGTGATCGGGACCTTCCAGGCCTTCGACGTGATCGCCGTGATGACCGGTGGTGGCCCTGGTGATGCCACCACCACGCTGAGCTGGTCGATCTACAACGAGGGCTTCCAGGCGTTCAACGCCGGCCGCGCGGCGACGCTGTCGATCATCATGTTCGTCGTCCTGCTGGTCGTCACCGCGGTGCAGGCCCGGGTGATGGAGAGGCGGGTGCATTACCGATGAAGGTGCGCGCGATCCAGTACGTCGTACTGGCCGGTGTGGCAGCCGTGTTCCTGGGACCGCTGTATTGGCTGCTGTCGACGGCGTTCAAGCAGCCCACCGAGATCTATCAGTGGCCGCCGGCGTGGTGGCCGCACTTCACCTGGGAGAACTTCAGCCTGGCCTGGAAGGCGGCGCCGTTCGACCGGTTCTTCCTGAACTCCACGATCATCACCGTGGTGGGGACCGCCCTGAAGGTGATCAACGCCGTGCTGACGGCGTACGCCTTCGCGTACTTGCGGTTCCCGTTCAAGTAGGTGCTGTTCTTCCTGGTGCTCGGCGCGATGATGGTGCCCGGTCACGTGACGCTGCTGCCGAACTACTTGACCGTGGCAACACTCGGCTGGATCAACACGTATGCGGGCCTGATCATCCCCGGCATCGGGTCGGCGTTCGCGACCTTCCTGATGCGGCAGCACTTCCTCACGCTGCCGTCGGAGGTGACGGACGCGGCCGCGGTCGACGGTGCCGGCCACCTGCGCACGTTGTGGCGCGTGGTGCTGCCGATGTCGCAGCCGATGCTGATCACCGTCGTCGTGATCACCGCGGTCGAGGAGTGGAACAACTTCGTCTGGCCGCTGATCGTGACCAACACCGCGTCGATGCGGACGCTGCCGGTCGGCCTGCTGATCCTGAAGGACGAGGAGGGCCTGGCGGCCTGGGGCACCATCATGGCCGGCACCCTGCTCGTGCTCGCGCCGATGCTGCTGATCTTCCTGATCGCTCAGCGCTACATCGTCGGCGGCATCACGCAGGGAGCTCTGAAGGGATGACGATGCCCATGATCATGCGCCGCAGGATGTTCCTGGGACTCGCGGCCGGAACGACGCTGGCGGGCTGTGGCTACCGCTCGGTCGACGCGATCTACTCGCAGCCGGCCGGGACGGTCCCGAAGCAGTATGCGAACCGCGTCCGCGTCGTCTTCTGGACGTCGTACGGCGGGGTGAACGGCAAGGCGGTCGACAAGCTCGTTGCCAAGTTCAACGACTCCCAGCAGGACGTGTACGTCGAGGTGCAGTTCCAGGGCAGCTACGACGACGTGGCCCAGAAGGTCGCGGCCGCGCTGGTCGCCAAGCAGGCGCCGGATCTCGCCATCCTCTCCGACGTCACCTGGGAACGCTTCTTCCTGAACGAGGCGCTCGAGCCGCTGAACAACTACTTCAACGACGGCTTCGGCCCGGGCGTCTATCAGCAGAAGCTGTTCGGCGAGTACGTCGTGAAGGGGCAGAGCTGGGCGGTTCCGTTCGCCCGGAGTACTCCGATCATGTACTACAACCGCGATGCGTTCGCGAAGGCCGGGCTGCCGGACCGTGCGCCGCGGACCTGGAGTGAACTGCGGTCGTGGGTGCCCGACCTGGCGAAGGTGCAGTCGGGCGGGCGGTCGCTGCGGACGATCGCGTTCGCGAAGGTCGACGGCGACTGGCAGTTCCAGGGCAATGTGTGGCAGTTCGGTGGCGCGTACTCGAAAGGGCTCGACGTCACCATCGACGAGGCCGGAGCGGTCGCGGCTGGTGAGTGGCAGCGGTCGATGGTGCACGACCTCGGGGCGGCGTACATGGCGAGCAGCCCGAGCACGGACTTCGCCAACGGGCTGGTCGGCGTGATCCAGGAGTCGACCGGTGGCATGAAAACCATCACCGGTAAGGCGAAGTTCAAGGTCGGCGCCGGGTTCATCCCGTCCGAGGTGGCGTCCGGGCTCGCGACCGGTGGCGGCGGAATCGGCATGCTGCGGAACATCTCCGACGAGCGTAAGCAGGCCGCCGCCACGTTCCTGTCGTTCCTTGCGCGCCCGGAGAACTCCGCCTGGTGGACGACGCAGACCGGCTACCTGCCGGTCGTGGACGCGGCCCGCGAAGACCCGGAGCTGAAGAAGCTGATCGCCGAGCAGCCGAACTACGGCGTCGCGATCGCGCAGCTCGCCAACGCCCGCCAGCAGGACGCGATCCGGCTCTACGGCCGGAACGCGAACGTCCAGATCTACACCGGACTGCAGCAGATCTACGCCGACAACGCCGCACCGAAGAAGGTGTTCGGCTCGGTCGCCAAACGGCTCGAGGCCATCGGCGACGAAGTCCAACGACTCTACGAGGAGAAAGTGCTGTGATCATCACCGGCCACCGGGGTGCACTCGGGACCGAACCGGAGAACACGTTGCGATCCTTCCGGCGCGCGGTCGCCGACGGGTGCGACGAGATCGAGCTCGACCTCCGGGTCACTGCCGACGGTGAGCTGGTGATCATGCACGATGCGACCGTCGACCGGACCACGTCGGGGTCCGGCGAGGTCGCCGTACTCTCCTACGACGAGGTCCGGTCGCTCGACGCCGGACTCGGCGAGATGGTTCCGACGTGGGCGGAGACGGTCGCCGCGATCGACGTCCGCTTCCAGACCGAGGTGAAGGCGGAGGCCGCCGTACGCTGCTGGCGCAGTCGCTGAAGGCCGACCGTTCGCTGGCGGAGCGGACGCTGGTCACGTCGTTCCACCCGGAGATCCTGCTGGCCGTCCGCCAGGCTTTCCCGGACGTGTCCACGGGCCGGATCTTCGGTCGTACGCCGCCCGTCGCCGACGTACTCACGCTCGCCCGCGAGGCCGAGGCCGGCTGGGCCCTGTGCGGCATCGCCGGCCTCACCCCGGAGGGCGTCGCCGAACTCCAGTCCGCCGGCCTGGCCGTCACCGCCTGGCCCGTCCCCGACGCCGAGACCCTCACCCAGGCGGTAGCCCTCGGCGTCAACGGCATCACCACCGACAACCCCCACCTCCTCCAGCGCCCCTAGGTCGCGTGGTCGGGGTCACACGTTCCAACGTGTGAATTTGTTCTTCCGTGGAAGAAAAATGTGTGATTGCCTAGTCCGCATGGGAATCAGCATCGGTGTGGTCGGCGCCGGCCAGTTCGCTCCTTCGTTCCTGCGGCTGTGGTCCGCGCACCCGGACGTGTCCGACGTGCGGCTGACCGACGTACTGCCCGAACGGACCGCCGAGATGGCGGCCAAACAGGGCATCAAGGTCACGCACGCGTCGTTCGAGGAGATGCTCGAGTCGGACCTGGACGCGGTGGCGATCTTCACCCAGCGGTGGCTGCACGGCGAGATGGCGATCCGGGCGCTCGAGGCCGGCAAGCACGTGTACTCGACCGTCCCGATGGCGATCGAGGCGGACCAGATCGCCCGCATCATCGAGCTGGTCAAGGAGACCGGCCTGACGTACATGATGGGCGAGACCAGCTTCTACTACCCGTCCTCGGTGTACTGCCGGCAGAAGCTCGCCGCCGGTGAGTTCGGCCGGGTGTTCTACACCGAGGGCGACTACGTCCACGACATGGATCTCGGGTTCTACGCCGCGTACCAGTACAGCGGTGGCGACGACTGGAAGAAGACCGCGTCGTTCCCGCCCCTGCTCTACCCGACGCATGCCGTGGGCAACGTTCTCTCGGTGACCGGGCAGCACGCGACGCACGTGTCCGCCATCGGGGTGCAGGACGACCGCGGCGACGGGGTCTTCGACAAGGACGTCAGCCAGTTCGACAACGACTTCAGCAACGCGACCGCGCTGTTCAAGCTCGCCGACGGCGGCGTGATGCGGACCAACGAGATGCGCCGCGTCGGGTACCCGTCGCACCTCCGCGAGTCCCGGCTGCGCGTGTTCGGGACCGAGGGCAGCTTCGAGCAGCTCGCCACGACCACGCTCTGGCAGACCAAGGAAGGCGTCGAGGACGTCAGCCACCTGATGGAGACCAAGCCGAGCAGCAACCTGGACGACACCGACCTCGCGAACGTCGACCCGGCACTCCGGGACGCGTTCCGCTCCGGTCTCTCCCCGGTCCACGACCGCAGCCGTCTCCCGGCCGAGTTCGACGGCCTCCACAACGGCCACGAGGGTTCCCACCACTTCCTCGCCGACGACTTCGTCCGCGCGGTCGCCGACAAGACCCTCCCCCCGATCAACGCGTGGGTCTCCGCCCGCTACACCCTCCCCGGCATCTACGCCCACCAGTCCGCCCTACAAGGCGGCGTACAACTAGAAATCCCCGACCACGGCGACGCCCCGGTCTAGAGGTAGTTGCTGAGTTCGATGAGGTTTTGGTCGGGGTCGCGGAGGTAGACGCTGACGATGGGCCCGGTTGCGCCGGTGCGTTCGACCGGGCCTTCCTCGATCTCGACTCCGTGGCTGATCAGCTCGGCCTGTATCTGCTCGATCGGCTCGTCGACGATGAAGCACAGATCCGCGGTGCCGGCGCCGGGGTGCTCGGCCTTGGGTTCGAACTCGTGGCCGACCTGGTGCAGGTTGATCTTGCTCGTGCCGAAGGCGAGCGCGCGTCGCCCACCCTTGAACGTGACCGCCGCCATCCCCAGCACGCGCTCGTAGAAGTCGGTCGTCGCGTCGAGGTCGGCGACGGTGAGCACCAGATGATCTAGCCGATTCACCTTCATGTCCCGACTCTAAGGACAGACCTCCGATGAGGTGATGTCATTAGGAGGTAGTGCCCTCACGGTCGGTCGCGCCGCCTGGGCGCACCGCGGGTGACGTGATCCCGGGGACTACCTCCTGTTCTTGGGTACGATCCGTTATGGCTCTGGACCTGTTTGCCGGGATCTCTGTCAGTGATTACGCGGCCGCAGTTGCCTGGTACGAGCAACTGCTGGGTGCACCGCCGAGCTTTCTGCCGAACGACATCGAGGCGGTGTGGGAGGTCGGGGAGCACCAGTTCCTCTACATCGAGGTGGTGCCCGAGCACGCCGGACATGCCCAGCACACGTTGTTCGTCGAGGACTTCGAAGATGTCATCCAGGCGATCGCCGAACGCGGGATCGAGCCGGCGGTGCGGGAGACGTACGAGAACGGCGTCCGGCACGTCACCTTCTACGACCCAGACGGCAACGAGGTCTCGTACGGCGGCGCCCCGGTGGAGTGAGGTCGATCAGGGTTCGTGGTCGGCTCGGTAGTGGTAGAGGTCGGGGAGGAAGTTCTCCAGGTTGCCGATCTCCTCGACGTGGTGGCGGATCCAGGCGGCCAGCTTCGGCGGTGGGAACGCGTGCTTGTGGGCGAGCGAGTTGAGGCACAGCCGCCCGAGCGTCGTGGTGTCGCCGACGGTCAGCCGGGTCAGGTAGCGGCAGCCGGCGCTGGTGGGGGTGAACTCGTTCTCCAGCCGGATGATCGAGCTGCCGAGCACCCGCTTGGAGATGATCGCCGCCTCGTTGTCGATCGTCTCGACCGTGAGCTGTAGGTCGACCAGCTTGTCCAGGTCACGGCCGAGAGCCTCGGTGATGCGGAGCTGTGAACCCGCACCGACGACGCCGGGGGTCGTGAGCTCGTACGTGATGTGGTCCAGCGGGTGCCAGACGAGATACCGCGGCCAGGTCTCACCGGCGTACTGCATCGTCCCGGGGATGTGCCCGTACCACCAGGCCAGCATGTCCGGCGTGACCTGTTGCAGTGGTGCATGGGCGATCGTGACGACGGTTCGGCTGTCGTCCGACGATGTGGTCACGGCCGCAGACTCCAGTGGCCGCAACGGCCAGAGAACCGGACGGGGAGCGGGCAGTGCCGGTGCCTTCATCCCGTCGCCGGTGCCCGCACCGCACTCCAGTAAACGCTCGCCTACGTACGGCGATCGCGTCGAGGTCCTCCCATTCCAACACCCGAACCCCAATCACCTCTCGCCCGTCCAATTCGGCCCGCAACAGCCGATGGATTCCGTCGAGAATCGTGATCCGGCCGTCCGGTCGGCGTACGACGTCCAGCGGGTGGCGGAGGTCCGCGGCCAACGTCCGCGCGTACTGCTCGTCATACCGATCCGGATCAGCGGCGACCTGCCGGGGCGTGACCTGGAAAGGTCGGTCGTACCTCCAGAACGGCAGGTCCAGGTGATGGGCCAAGTCGGACAGCGGGAGCTCAGCTGTGGGGAGATCGAGCCGGTGGAGCAACTCAACGTCCCAGTGGAAGTCGAGGATGTACGGCGTCAGGATCGGTGGGATGGCCAGCGGGAAAGGGCGGCGGGTCACTCGTAGATTCTGCGGAGCCGGAGGCTCATCGAGTTCTCGATGTGGTGGGTCATGGCGGACTCGGCGGTGGCGGGGTCGCCGGAGGTGATGGCCTCGACCAGGGTGCGGTGTTCGGTGAGGACCTCGGGGCCGATGTCGCGGTCGTAGTGCAGGCGGAAGATGTGCAGGTGGCAGTGCGTACGCTCGAACGCCGAGCGGACCTGTTCGCTGCCGGACAGCGCCGCGATCAGCAGGTGGAAGCGGCTGTCGTGGACCGTGAGTGACTTGTAGCCGGCGTAGTCGACCGAAGTCGGCTCGACCGCGGTCGCCAGCTCGGTCCGCAGCCGGTCGCGGCCGTGGTCGTCGATCAGCTCGGCCGCGCGCCGGGCAGCCCAGGGCTCGAGCAGCAGCCGGAATCTGTAGAGATCGTCGAACTCCTCGAGTGAGAGGAGTGGGGTCGCGCGGTAGCCCTTCAGCGGCTCCTTCACCGCCAGCCCTTCCGACTCCAGCCGCGCCAACGCCTCCCGCACCGGCGTCGACGACACCTGGAACTCGCGCGCCAGCCCGTCGATCGAGATCCGCGCGCCCGGCCGGATGACGTGGTCCATCAGCATCGTCTTGATCGCCTCGTACACGTCGTCGGCGAGCATCTGCCGCCGGAGCAGCCGCCGGTCCTGCGGCTCCACGGTGTCCGTCATCGGTCCTCTCCGGATCCTGGTCGCGGCCTTGACCCAGCCGGGTGGTCTTCGGCAGGGTGTCACTGTAATCATGCATCATGCACGATTCGTGGTGAGAGAGCCAGAGAGGCGACACATGCTGAGGTTCGACGAGGTCGGCGTCCTGCCAGAACCCGAGGACAACGCGGCGATCTGTTCCCGCCGGCTCGACGCCGGTACGCCGATCGACCTCGACGGCACTGTGGTGACCCTGCCGCACACGATCCTCGAGGGACATCGCTTCATCGTCCGCCCGGTCGCCCAGGGCGAGGCGATCACCTCTTGGAACACCCCGTTCGCCCGGGCTTCCCGTGACCTGGTCCCCGGCGACTACGTGTGTACGCCGACCAGCCTCGCGGCCGTCAGCGCTCGCGAAGTGGAAGGGCTCCCGGCCGAGCCTTCGGCGACCAACGAGCCCCTCGACCCATACGAGCTCGACGAGTCCGCGCTCAACCTCGGCCAGCAGGTGACCAGCGTCGAGCAACCCGGCACCTTCCTCGGCTACCGCCGCGAGCAGGGCGCCGCGGGCACCCGCAACCACGTGGTCCTGCTGGCGACCAGCTCCCGCAGCAGTGGCTTTGTCACCGAGCTCGCCCGCCGCTTCGACGGCGCGGCCGCCGGCGACGGCGTCGTACCGGTTGCGCACACCGAGGGCGGCGAGGACGAGGTCCCGAACAACCTGCACTTCCTGCTCGCCACGCTGGCCGGTTTCACGCTGAACCCGAACGTCGGCGCCGTCCTGATCGTGGACACCGGCGACGACGTGGTCTCCGGCCAGGCCATCAAGGACTTCATGGCCGAGCACGACTACCCGTCGATCAAGGTGCCGCACGCGTTCTTCACCCGCCAGGCCGGCTTCGAGCATGACCTCACCGCGGCCGGTGCGCTGGTCGAGCCGTGGTTGCCGATTGTCGACAATCAGACGCGCGCTGAGGTCCCGCTCGCGGATCTGAAGATCGCCTTGCAATGCGGTGGATCTGACGCGTTCTCCGGGATCTCGGCCAACCCGCTCTCCGGTCTGGTCGGTGCGGAGGTGATCAAGCACGGCGGCACCGCCGTACTCGCGGAGACCGACGAGCTGATCGGCGCGGAACCCTACGTGCTGAAGAACGTCCGCGACCTGGCGACCGCTCGGCGGTTCCTCGCCACGATCCGCTCGTTCAAGGAGCGCGTCGGCTGGCACGGCCACACCGCGGAGGGCAACCCGTCCGGCGGCAACGTCTATCGCGGTCTCTACAACATCGTCCTGAAGTCGATCGGCGCCGCCCGCAAGCTGCCCCGCGAGGTCCGGTTGGACCACGTGATCAACTACGGCGAGCCGCTGCCCGGCAGCGGCTACATCTTCATGGACAGCCCCGGCAACGACCTCGAGTCCGTGGCCGGCCAGATCGGCAGTGGCTGCAACCTGATCTTCTTCACCACCGGGAACGGCTCGATCACCAACTTCCCGTTCGTCCCGACCCTCAAGTTCGTCACCACCAGCGCCCGGTACGAGCGACTGCACGCGGAGATGGACGTGGACGCGGGCAAGTACCTCACCGGTACACCGATGGCCGAGCTGACCGCGGAGACGTTCGACCTGACCGTCCGGGTCGCGTCCGGCGAACCGAGCGCGGGGGAGCGGGCCGGCCACAGCCAGGTGTCGATCTGGCGGAACTGGAAGCAAAGCGGTCCGCGCGAGGGAATCTCGATCACGACCGACGGCCGCATGAGCCGCAAGCTGACCGATCTCCCGGCCGACGACCGCGACGCGCCGCTCGACGGCCTCCCGCTCGCTGGTCTCGGCGCTGACAGCCGGACGTCCGCTCGACTGTTGCAGGTCGACGACCGACTCGTCCCCGAGGCCGTCGGCCTGATCCTGCCGACCAGCCTGTGCTCGGGACAGATCGCCTTGCGGCTAGCAGCCCAAGCGGAGCTGGAGAAATGGGCCGGCGACGCGGTCACGCGGATGGTCGCGCTCCCGCACACCGAGGGCTGCGGCAGCAGTGGCGGCGCGTCCGAGGAGACGTTCGCCCGCATCATGCTCGGCTACCTCCTGCACCCGAACACGCGGATGGCGCTCCTGCTGGAGCACGGCTGCGAGAAGACCCACAACGACTACTTCCGCTCGCGTCTGGTCGAGGCCGGCGCGGATCCGTCCCGCTTCGGCTGGGCCAGCATCCAGGCCGACGGTGGCCTCGACGCCGTCGGTAGCAAGGTCAAGGACTGGTTCAACAGCTTCGACCTGGACAAGCCCGTCGAGCAGAGTGGGGACCTCGGCGCCCTCACAGTCGGCCTGGAAGCGCGCGGCGCGTTGACCGATGCGACAGCCGAGGCGCTGGCCCTGATCGGCCGGGAGATCGTGGGCTCCGGCGGTTCCGTCGTACTGTCGTCGCGCGGTGCACTGCTCGCGGACGCGGGCTTCCGCTCGGCCGCCTTCGGTTCGGCGGACGAGGTCGGCCCGACGATCGCGCACGGCCAGCGACTCGCGCAGCCGGGCTGGCACGTGATGCGGATGCCTGGTACCGATTGGATGGAGACCGCGACCGGCTTCGGTGCCTCCGGGGTCCAGCAGGTACTCGCGCATGTCGCCGGTGGAACCCTGTCCGCGCAACGGTTCGTGCCGGTCGTGGAGTTCAGCAACGACGCGGCGACGGTCGCGACGTACGGCGACGACCTCGACGCGGTTACCACCGGGAGCGCGGCCGACCAGGCGCGGATCGGGCTGGACACGATCGCGGCGGTCGCGAGCCGGCAGCTCGTCCCCAAGGCGGTTGCCTCCGGCAACATCGGCTTCCAGATCACCCGTGGTCTCCTCGGCACCTCGATGTGAAAGGTCTTTCCATGCACTTGGTCCGTTACCAGTCGCCTGATGGCCGGCCGGTGGTCGGCGTACGTACCGACGACACCGTCGCGCCGCTCGAGGGCGTCAACAGCGTCGCGGAGTTGCTGCGACTCCCGTTGGCCGAGCTGCAGACCGCAGTCGGCAAGACCGGTGAGGCGGTTCCGGTCGACGGTCTCAAGTTCCTCCCGCCCCTCGATGGGCGCGGTGAGGTCTGGTGCTCGGGCGTCACGTACGAGCGTTCCCGTGGCGCTCGGATGGAGGAGAGCACCGAGCAGTCCGTGTACGACAAGGTCTACACCGCGGACCGGCCCGAACTGTTCCAGAAGGCGCCGGCCTGGCGGGTCGTCACCGATGGCGAGCCGGTGGGGATCCGGGTCGACTCGGGTCACGACGTACCCGAGCCGGAGCTCGCGGTCGTGGCCAACAGTCACGGCGAGATCGTCGGATTCACGGTCTGCAACGACATGAGCTCGCGCTCGATCGAGGGCGTGAACCCGCTGTACGTGCCGCAGGCCAAGCTGTTCGCGGGCGGTTGCGCACTGGCGACCGGGATCCGGCCGGTCTGGGAGGTCGAGAACCCGAAGGACCTCGAGATCGGCGTGGTCATCGAGCGCGCGGGCGACGAGGTGTTCGCGGACACGACGTCGACCGCGAAGCTGGTCCGCGAGCTCCAGGACCTGATCGACGTGTTGTTCCTGCCGAACGACTTCCCGGACGGCGTGATCCTGGCGACCGGTACCGGGATCGTTCCGGAACTGGACTTCGCGCTGGCCGAGGGCGACGTCATCACGATCACGATCGCAGGGGTCGGCACCCTGACGAATACGGTGGCCACCGGCCGGGAACCCTTCGCGTTCCTGGCAACCGAGAACTTGGAGGGAAAGAGATGACCCCGGACACCGGCGCCGGCTCGACGCCACGCACCGTCTCCGATACCACTCCCGCGGAGCTCGAGCAGGCGCTCGTCGCGGCTGCCGCGGCGGCCTCCGCCTTTGGTACCTCCGAGCCCGCCACCCGGGCCGGCTGGATCCGCGCGGTCGCCGATGCGCTGGACGCGGCGGCCGGCGAATTGGTGCCGATCGCGATGCGTGAGTCGTCGCTGCCCGAGGCGCGGCTGACCGGCGAGGTCGCACGGAGCACCGGTCAGCTGCGGATGTTCGCGGACGTGCTCGACGAGGGCTCGCTGCTCGAGGTCACCATCGACACCGCCGACGCACAGGCCAAGCCGGTGCCGCGGCCGGATCTGCGGCGCGTCCTCGTGCCGCTCGGCCCGGTGCTGGTGTTTGCCGCCAGCAACTTCCCGTTCGCGTTCAGCGTCTGTGGTGGCGACACCGCGTCCGCGCTGGCCGCCGGGTGCCCGGTGATCGTCAAGGCGCACCCGGGCCACCCCGAGCTGTCCGCGCGTACGGCCGAGGTGATGATCGAGGCACTGCGGACTGCTGGTGCTCCGGACGGCTCGTTCGGCCTGATCCAGGGCTTCGACGTCGGCGTCACCGCGCTGAAGGACCCGCGGATCACCGCGGCGGGCTTCACCGGTTCGGTCCCGGCCGGCAAGGCGCTGCACGAGATCGCAGTCACGCGGCCCGAGCCGATCCCGTTCTACGGCGAGCTCGGCAGCCTGAACCCGGTCTTCGTCACCCAGGCCGCGATCGATGCCCGCGGCAAGGACATCGCAACCGGGTACGTCGGTTCCTTCACACTCGGCGTTGGTCAGTTCTGCACCAAGCCGGGCCTGCTCTTCCTGCCGACCGGCCACGGCCTCCAGGAGCAGCTCGCTTCAGCAGTCGATGGAGTGGCTGAAGCGCCGATGCTGAACGACCGGATCAAGGACGGCTTCGGCTCCGGCCTCGACCGGCTGCAGAAGGTCGACGGCGTCCGGGTCTGGGCGTCCGGTGCCGCAACGTTGCTGCAGACAACGGTCTCCGAGTTGCTCGCCCGCCGCGACGAGATCCTCGAGGAGTGCTTCGGACCGGTCTCGATCGTGGTCGAGTACTCCTCGCTGGATGAGCTGCGTGCGGCAGTCGAGGCGTTCGAGGGCAACCTCACCGCGACGCTGCACGCCGAGGACTCTGATGTGGAGCTGGCGTCGGAGCTCCTGCCGTTGCTGACGGCAAGGGCCGGTCGCGTGCTCTGGAACGGCTGGCCGACCGGAGTCGCGGTGTCGTGGGCACAGCACCACGGCGGTCCGTTCCCGTCGACAGTCGGCTCGATCCACACCAGCGTCGGAGTGACCGCGACCCGCCGCTTCCAGCGGCCCGTGGCATACCAGGACGCTCCCGATGCGGTGCTGCCCGTCGTACTGAAGGACTCGAACCCGGCCGGCATCAGCCGCCGGGTGAACGGGACCGTGACCACAGGTGAGGTGTCTCGATGACTGATCTGCCCCCGACCAACGACCCGCGCGACGGTGAGATCCCGGCTGATGTTTCGGGTGAGCCGACCCCCGAGAAGACCGGGACTACCGGTGAGCCGGGGCGTCCTGACGCGCCGATCGGGCGGCGGAGTTTCGACCACTGGTTCGGTGAGAAGGACCGCAACGGGTTCATCCACCGGTCCTGGATGCGGGCGCAGGGCTTCTCCGAGGAGGTCTTCGACGGCCGCCCGGTGATCGGCATCTGCAACACCTGGTCCGAGCTCACCCCGTGCAACGCGCACCTGCGCCGGCTCGCCGACTCGGTCAAGCGCGGCGTCTGGCAGGCCGGTGGTTTCCCGCTCGAGTTCCCGGTGATGTCGCTCGGCGAGACGATGCTCCGGCCGACCGCGATGCTGTTCCGCAACCTGCTCAGCATGGACGTCGAGGAGTCGCTGCGCGGCAACCCGATCGACGGCGCGATCCTGCTGACCGGCTGCGACAAGACCACACCCGGCTCGATCATGGGTGCCGCGAGCGTCGACCTGCCGACCTTGGTCGTGACCGGCGGTCCCATGTTGAACGGTAAATTCCGCGGCTGCGACATCGGCTCGGGTACGGCGGTCTGGCGGTTCACGCAGGACCGCAACGCCGGCCGGATGTCCGAGGAGGACTACGCGGCGGCCGAGTCGGGCATGTCCCGCAGCAACGGCCACTGTATGACCATGGGTACGGCGTCCACGATGGCCTGCATGGCTGAGGCGCTCGGACTCCAGCTCACCGGGTCGGCGGCGATCCCGGCCGTCGACTCGCGGCGGTACTCGATCGCGCAGCAGGCCGGCCAGCGCATCGTGAAGATGGTCGAGGAAGACCTGAAGCCGAGCGACATCCTGACCCGCGACGCGTTCGCGAACGCGGTCCGGGCGAACGCGGCGATCGGCGGCTCGACCAACGCCGTCATCCATCTGCTCGCGATCGCCGGACGGGTCGGTGTCGACCTGACGCTGGACGACATGGACGAGTGGGCTCGGGGCGTCCCGTGGCTGGTGGACCTGCAGCCGTCGGGCAAGTACCTGATGGAGGACTTCTACTACGCCGGCGGCCTGCCCGCGGTGATGCGGGAGATCCTGCCGCTGCTCAAGGCCGACGCGATCACGGTGACCGGCAAGACCATGGGTGAGAACGTCGCCCGGGCCGAGCGGACCGACTGGAGCGGTCAGGAGGGGCAGCCTGCGACTGCGGTGATCCGTCCTGTCGGCGACCCACTCGGCAGCGGTGCGGGAACCGCCGTACTGAAGGGCAACCTGGCCCCCGACGGCGCGGTCATCAAGCAGTCGGCGGCGTCGGAGCGGTTCATGCAGCACCGCGGCAAGGCGCTGGTGTTCAGCAGCATCGAGGAGTACGACAAGGCGGTCGACGACCCGGACCTCGACGTCGACGAGGACACCGTGCTCGTCCTGCAGAACTCGGGTCCGCGCGGCTACCCCGGCATGCCCGAGGTCGGCAACATGACGATCCCGCGCAAGCTCGCCGAGATCGGCGTCGACGACATGGTGCGGATCTCGGACGCGCGGATGAGCGGTACGGCGTACGGCACCGTCGTACTCCATGTAACTCCGGAAGCGGCTGTGGGTGGGCCGTTGGCGCTCGTGCGGACCGGTGACTGGATCGAGCTCGACGTGTCCGCCCGGCGGTTGCACCTGGATGTGTCCGACGAGGAACTGGAGAAGCGGCGGGCCGATTGGCAGCCGCCGGCGCCACCGACCGATCGGGGCTGGGCGCGGCTGTACGTCGACCACGTGACGCAGGCGAACCAGGGCTGCGACCTGGACTTCCTGATCGGCCGCACCGGCTCGGCCGTGGCCCGACAGAGCCACTGATGTCGCAGTCACAGCCGCCGAGCGAAGCGAGGCGTTCTTGGGGACCCTTCGAGGCGGTCCGCGGGTTGCGGCCGACCGGTGTGATCCCGCAGGTGACGCCGATCCGGCGGATCCTCTCGGATCTGCCGGTCTCGGCCGATCCGTACGCCGACGCGTTGGCTGCATTGGAACCCCTGCGCGGCCGGATCCTCCCCGGCGCGCGGATCGCGGTGACCGCGGGCAGCCGCGGCATCCACGACCTCGTGCCAGTGGTTCGCGCCGCGGTGGACTGGCTGGCATCAGTGGGCGCCGCGCCGTTCGTGATCCCAGCCATGGGCTCGCACGGCGGCGCGACCGCCGACGGCCAGCGGGAGATGCTTGCCGGCCTTGGCATCACCCCCGAGTCCGTCGGCTGCCCGATCGAGGCGACGATGGAGACGGTCGTCGTCGGCACCCTGCCCGACGGCACCGAGATCCATCACGACGCGATCGCCGCCAAGGCGGACGGCGTACTGCTGGTCAATCGGGTCAAACCGCACACCGACTTCCATGGCCCGATCGAGAGCGGCATCGCCAAGGTCCTCGCGATCGGCCTCGGAAACCACGTCGGCGCCGCCTCGCTGCACGCCGGCGGCATCCCGTCGCTCGGCGCCAACATCGAAGCCGCCGCCCGGATGGTCGTTGCGCAGGGCAAGATTCTCGGTGGCCTGGCGATCCTCGAGAACGCGCGGGAGCAGACGGCCTCGGTCGAGCTGCTCGAAGCCGACGGGATCGCCGAGGCGGCTGAGACCGCCTTGCTGCAAAGGGCTTCCAGCATGCTCGGGCGGTTGCCGTTCGACGAGCTCGACGTACTGGTCGTGGACGAGATGGGCAAGGACAAGTCCGGGGCCGGGATGGACACGAACGTGATCGGCCGGTGCTGGGTGCACGGGATCCCCGAATTCGAGACGCCCTCGATCGCGGCGATCAGCGTGCACTCGCTGTCCCCGGCCTCGCACGGGAACGCGTCCGGCTTGGGCATGGCGGACGTGATGCCGGCCCGCCTGCTGGAGCAGATCGACCTGCGGGTGAGCTATGTGAACGCCCTGACCTCCGGTGCCGGCGGAGCGCGCCGGTCCCGGTTGCCGATGGTGATGGAAGACGACGAGGCCGCCGTTCTCGCCGCCGTGACGATGTGCGGCCGGCGACACTGGTCCGAGCTCCGGCTGGCCCGGATCAAGGACACGCTGTCCCCGAACGAGTTGATGGTGACGCCGGCCCTGCTGACCGAGGCAAGTGACCGATTCGACCTGGAGATCACCGGTACGGCGCGGGACCTGACGTCGGCCGGGCGGCTCGGACCCTGGAGTGACAGATGAACCTTCGCGAGGCACACGCACTGCTGGCCGACCGTGGCTTCCGCCCCGGCGAGACGTCCACGCGGACGTTCCCGGACGGCTCGCCGTACAAGGTGGAGATCCCGTCCTGTGAAGGGCCGCGGGTGATGACCGCGGTGCTGGAGGAGGCGAAGACCCGCGGTGTCACCATCGACCGCGTGTCGCAGGGCAGCGGCGTGATGATGCTGACCGACGGCGAGATCGAGGAGATGCTCTCGCTCGGCGCGGCGTCCGGCGTCGAGGTCTGCCTGTTCCTCGGACCGCGTGGCGCGTGGGACATCGGCGGGCAGGCCAAAGTGTCGGCCGCGGTCGGTGGAGTTGCGCGGGGCAACGAGATGGTTGCCGCGTCCCTGTGTGATGCGTATCGCGCGGTGGAGCTCGGCGTACGGAGCTTGCTGGTCGGGGACATCGGCGTACTGGAGTTGCTGGGGCAGCTGAAGATCGAAGGAGAGTTGCCTTCGGATCTCGTGCTGAAGACGTCGGTGCTGATGCCGTTGCCGAACGCACCGACCGCCCGGTTGTACGAGCGGTTGGGCGCGACGAGCCTGAACGTGTCGACGGACCTGCCGGTGCCGGTGCTGGCGGAGATCCGGTCGGTGACGACCGTGCCGATCGACATGTACATCGAGGTGCCCGATGACCAGGGCGGTCATGTGCGGTTCTACGACGTACCGGAGATCGTTCGGGTCGCGGCGCCGGTGTACCTGAAGATGGGGCTGCGGAACGCGCCGAACATCTACCCGGTCGGTGCGCATCTGTCCGGTACGGCGGAAGCACTCGGGCGGGAGCGGGTACGCCGGGCGGAGTTGATCCTCCGACTGCTGGCCGAACAGGATGAGGGATGACCTCAGATCCGCTGGTCGCGCGGTTGCGTTCGTCGTTGGGTGATTCGGCGGTCGTCGACGATCCCGACGTACTGGACAGTCATCGCAACGACCACGCGACTTTCTGCACTGCGGGCATTCCCAGGGTTCTCGTTCGCCCTCTGAGCACCGCGGAAGTGCAGGCGGTCATGCTTGCGGCCGGATCCTTCGGCGTGCCGGTCGTCACCCAGGGCGCCCGCACAGGTCTCTCAGGTGCGGCGAATGCCATCGACGGCTGCATCCTGCTGTCCACCGCGCGGATGAACCGCATCGTGGAGGTCTCTGTCGAAGACCAGGTCGCCGTTGTTCAGCCCGGTGTGGTGAACGCGGATCTGTCGAGAGCCGTCCTGGAGAAGGACCTGTTCTACCCGCCCGATCCGTCGTCGTGGGAAATGTCCACCGTGGGTGGGAACATCGCGACCAACGCCGGTGGGCTGTGTTGTGTGAAGTACGGCGTGACGTCGGATTTCGTGCGTGGACTGGAGGTGGTGCTGGCGTCGGGCGAGGTCGTCCGCACCGGCCGGCGGTCGGCGAAGGGCGTCGCGGGGTACGACCTGACCCGGTTGATCGTCGGGTCCGAAGGCACGTTGGGCGTGGTCACCGAGGCGACGCTCGCGCTGCGGCCTGCGCCGGAGGCGGCGCTGACCGCGGCGGCCACCTTCCTGTCCATCGAGGACGGCATCGCCGCCGCGGCTGCGATCATGGCATCGGGCTTGCGTCCGTCGCTGCTCGAGTTCCTGGATCGTCCGACCTTGCATGCCATCCAGAACTACCGCGACATGGGACTCCCCGAGGATGTCGGATCGATGCTGATCGCCCAGTCCGACCGCGGTCCGCGCGCCGCTGAGGACGTGGCCCGGATGGCGGCGATCTGCACGGAGCATGGCGCCATCGACGTTGCTGAAGCGTCGGACGCCGAGGAGTCGCGGATGCTGCTCGAGGCTCGCCGGCTGGTGAACTCGGCGCTCGAGCCTCTCGGGGTGACGCTGATCGACGATGTCGCCGTACCGCGGTCGAAGCTGGTCGCGTTGCTGCGGGGGATCGCGGAGATCGGCGCGAAGTACGACGTACTGATTTGTTGCCCTGGGCATGTGGGGGACGGGAACATGCATCCGACGGTCGTCTTCGACCGCGACGATCCGGCGGCCGAGGTGCGGGCGCTGGAGGCTTTCGGCGCGGTGATGGAGCTCGGGCTGTCGCTGGGCGGAACGATCACCGGCGAGCACGGCATCGGCACGCTGAAGGCCCGCTGGCTGGAGACCGAACTCGGACCGGTCGGCCTCGAACTGCACCGCCGGATCAAGCAGGCCTTCGATCCGGACAACCTGCTCAATCCTGGGAAGGTTCTCGTTTGATGGTGGTCGACGTCGAGCCGTCGGACAGCCCGGATGATCTGCGACGCAAGGCCTCGACGGTCCGGCCGACGCCGCGGCAGGTCGCGTGGCAGCGGCAGGAGCTGACCGCGTTCGTGCACTTCGGGCCGAACACGTTCACCGATCTGGAGTGGGGGACCGGGGTCGACGATCCGGCCGTGTTCGACCCCTCGGCGCTTGATTGCTCGCAGTGGGTTCGTACGTTGGTGTCCGCCGGATTCAAAAGCGTGATTCTGACGGCCAAGCATCACGACGGGTTCTGTCTGTGGCCGAGCCGGTATCTGCCGCACACCGTTGCCGCGAGCCCGTATCGCGGCGACGTCCTGGCGTCGCTGGCGGAGGCTTGCCGGGAGCATGGGCTGGGCTTGGGGTTGTATCTGTCGCCGGCTGATCTGTATCAGGAGAAGGCGCCGGGTGGGTACTACGGGAACGGCAGTCCTGTGGTGTCTTCGGAGATCCCTTCGCTGGATCACGGTGGTGCGCGGTTCCGGTACGACGTCGATGACTACAACCGCTTCTATCTGAACCAGTTGTACGAGCTGCTGACCGAGTACGGGCCAGTTGCTGAGGTCTGGCTGGACGGTGCGAATCCGACGAGCAGTGCGCAGGGCTACGCGTATGAGGCTTGGTTCGATCTGATTCGGCAGCTCGCGCCCGATGCGACTATCGCGGTCGGTGGACCGGACGTGCGGTGGGTGGGCAACGAAGACGGGTTGGCTCGGGAGGCCGAGTGGAGCGTCGTACCGTTCGCCGGCGGCGAGATGGTCGCGGCTCAGAGCGCGGCGGCCGTTGCTGGCCCTGCTGAACTGCTTCGGGCGGACCAACTCAGATGGTATCCGGCGGAGGTCGACGTCTCCATCCGGCCGGGTTGGTTCTACCACGTCGCTGAGGACGCAGCGGTGAAGTCGTTGCCGGAACTCCTGGACATCTATCGCAAGTCGGTCGGCCGCAACGCCGTACTGCTCCTGAACATCCCACCCGACCGCCGCGGGTTATTCGCCTCGCCGGATGTCGAGCGACTGGCCGAGTTCGGTGCCGCGGTGCGCGAGTATTACGACACCGAGGTTGAGCTGCCGGGGACCTTCAACGTGATCGGCCTCCGCGAGAACATCGAGTCCGGCCAGCAAGTCGAGTCCTTCGCCGTCGACGCTCTCGTCAACGACTCGTGGACGGAGATCGCCACCGGCACCACCATCGGCCACCGCCGCCTGCTACCGCTCCCCGAGCCCGTCTCCGCAACCGCCGTACGCGCGCGCATCCTCTCGACCCGCGGGGCCGCCGACATCACCCTCTCCGTCCACCACGACCCAACCGTCCCCCTGCCCGGAGTCGAACCAGGACCCGAGCCTTCGGAAAGCCCGGTGTGAGTCCGTCACCAGAGGGTTAGTACGCCGCCATCCGGGTGCTGAACATGGCGGCGTACAGCTTGTGTGTGTTACTCCTCGACCGTTACCACTCGGACCCAGTCGGAGCAGTCGGCCTCGCACCACACGTGATCCCCACGGTGTGCGATTCGATCGCGCTGCACGTGCCCGCAGGCCAGCAGCACCCGCCGCATCGCGTGACCCTGTTCGACCGGAGCACCGGTCCTACCACCGGGCACTCGCTTTCTGTTCTTGAGGTCGGCCATAGCCGGTCCTCCTCTCTTGTCACGTGGTTTTGTTGCCCAAGGCATCCTCGCCTCGAGCCGTGCAGGAGGCAGGATTCGAACCTGCTCAGCCGCAGCGACAGGTTTACAGCCCGCCCCACCTCTCCAACGGTGGCGCTCCTGCTCATCGCCTGGGAAGGTAGCGACCTACCGTCGCGCAGTACTGCTCGTACTCATCCCCGAACAGCTCGGTCAGCCGTCGTTCCTCACTCAGAACCTCGCGGTGCACCACCGCGCCGACCAACGGCAGCATCGTCAGAACCCACCCGGACCCCGCGGCCAGTCCGATCCCCAGGTGGAGCAACGCCCAGCCGACGTACATGGGATTGCGTGTGACGCCGTACGGCCCGGTGGTCACGAGTTCTCGGGGCCGGCCCAGCTCCGTGCTCCCCGCTGCCTTCAACGATCGCGCGATAATCATGCTTCCCGCGGCGACGATCGTGTATCCGACAGATCGTCGTACCGGGCGAAGCCTCCACGGTCGCACCTGCTCCAGCGCGATCCCGGCCGCGATCCCGGCCAGTTCGGCCTCGGGGATCGGGATGTTCCGCAACGCCGCGGTCAGCTCGGCGTTCGTGTGGCTTCCTCGAGCATGGAGACGAATGCTTCCGGCCGTTCGATGTGCGGGACGTGTCCGGTATCGTCGATCACCTGCAACGGCCAGCCGAGCCGGGCGCTTGCATCCTGGGCAAGACCCAGTGGGACGAATCGATCCTTGGCACCCCACAGCAGGGTCGTCGGCACGTCGATCCGCTCGCGGACCTGTTTGGTGCCAGCAGCAACCAGTTGGCGCATCGTCCGCTTGACGTGTGGCACGACCGCGCGGCGCCGCGTGTAGGTGGTGAAGGCGTCGAGCCAGTCCGGGTCCTGCCGTCGTACCCGGTCGAGGTCGGCGAACGCCCAGCGCTCGAACCGCTCCATGTTCGCCTCGGAAGGTCGCAACGCGAACCTGATCGCCATTGCGCGGAGTCCGATCGGCATCCGGTACGGCCCGACACCGGGCGCGGCGTAGATCACCAATCGGCGCAGCTGCGCGCCGTGCCCTGCCGCGAACCGCGCAGCCAGAGTGCCGAGCAACGAATGCGCGACCAGAGTTGGAGGCTCCGCACACGTCAGCCGGAGAAGCGCGGTCATCCAGCCGGCGAAGGTCTCCTGGTCCAACCGACCGGCCGGCTGGGACTCTCCAAGGCCAGGTACGTCGGGGACGACGAGCCGGTGGTGCTGCGCAAGGCGGGAGATGGCTGGCGCCCAGTAGATCCCTCCGCACTCGACTCCCCCGTGCAGCAGGAGCAGTGGAGGACCGTCCCCACCCTCGAGCACCGTCGTACCGATGCCGTCGACCTCAAGCCGCCGCTCCTCGACGGCGAGGCCGCTCATCAGCCGAGTCCGCGCCTTCTCCTCCATAGCCAGCTCACCTCGCTACCGACCCTAGGCGCCGGCCGCTGCCCTTCGCTTCCGAAGAACTTCGCAGTCCCAGGCACCCGGGCCCTGCGCAAAACCACGTACCCCGTACCGGATTCGAACCGGTGATCTTCCGGCTGAGAACCGGACGTCCTGACCACTAGACCAACAGGGCTGGCAGGGCGGCCGGTCTTCCCCGACCGCCCAGCGGTGAGAGCGAGATTCGAACTCGCGAGCCGGCATCAACCGACCGACGGTTTAGCAAACCGCTGCCCCTGCCCACAGGCGGACCTCACCAAAACGTACACAACAACGGGTAGTGGCCCCTCACCCCAGCCGATCCACTCACCCAACCACGCTCACCAACCCGGCCGTCTACCCACCACTACCCGTCCTTCGGTACGCCACCACGTCCCCAACGACAGGAGGTAGTCCCCGCGCGCCCGCCCGCCCCCGCCTGACGATCCAGCCCAAACTCCACTACCTCCTGTTCTTACGCCCGCCGCCCGCCGTCTCCCCTGACGACGGCGGGCGGCCCCCTTCAGCCCTTGACGCAGATGATCTGCTTGAGATGGGCGACGACCTCGACCAGGTCGGACTGGGCGGCGATGACGGACTCGATGTCCTTGTAGGCCGCGGGGATCTCGTCGATCACCCCGGCGTCCTTGCGAGACTCGACGCCCGCGGTCTGTGCGACCAGGTCATCGACGGTGTACCGGCGCTTCGCCTCGTTGCGGCTCATCCGCCGGCCTGCCCCGTGAGAGGCCGAGTAGAAGGACCGCTCCGAGCCCAACCCGCGGACGACGTACGACCCGGTCCCCATCGACCCCGGGATCAGCCCGAGATCCCCGAGCCCGGCCCGGATCGCGCCCTTGCGCGTGACCAGCAGGTCGAGCCCGTCGATGTGCTCCTCGGCCACGTAGTTGTGGTGGCACGAGATCGGCTGCTCGAACCGCACTTCCTGCTCAAACGACTCCCGTACCGACTGCATCACCAGCCCGAGCATGACCGCGCGGTTACGTGACGCGTACTCCTGCGCCCACGTGAGGTCCCGCCGGTACGCGTCCATCTCCGCCGTACCCGACAGGAACACCGCGAGATCCCGGTCCGGCAGGTCCGCGTTGTGCGGCAGTCCCCGGGCGATCCGCATGTGCCGCTCGGCGAGTTCCTTGCCGATGTTGCGGCTGCCCGAGTGCAGCATCAGCCAGACCCGGTCCTCGTCGTCGAGGCAGACCTCGATGAAATGGTTCCCGCCGCCGAGCGAACCCATCTGCTGCTTGGCCTTCCGCTCCCGGTCCTGCACCCCGTCGTGCAGGCTGGTGAACCCTCCCCACAGCCGATCCCACGGCCGCGGGTCGAGCCCGAGCCGACGTACGCCGACCGGGTCCACATGCGCCCGGAATCCGACTGGTACGGCCGCCTCGATCCGGGACCGGATCGCCGACAGGTCGTCCGGCAGGTCCACGGCCGTCAGCGAGGTCAGGACACCTTCCATCCCACACCCGATGTCGACCCCGACCGCGGCCGGCGACACCGCCTGCTTCATCGCGATCACCGACCCGACGGTCGCCCCCTTGCCGAGGTGTACGTCGGGCATCACGCGAACCCCATGCACCCACGGCAGCGCCGAGATGTTCCGCAACTGCTGCAGCGCCTGCGCTCCCACCTCGTGCTCGGCCGCCCACATGAGCGTGGACCCCTTCACCCCACTCAGCTCCACCGGAAACTCCACGTTCATCTCCCCACCCCTTCTCGTCACGTACGCCGAAGTACGGCGTACAGCTGCCAGGGCAGGGCTCGAACCTGCGGGGCCTCGGGTCAGAACCGAGGGTGGGTCACCGTCGCCCACCTGGCATCGCACTCCTTCGCGACGCCGGATGGGGTCGCGTCAGAGCGCTAACTCGGCACGCGAAGGGATCCACGGCTGCCACCGCAATGGCATGCCGGCCTCTTCGGGCGTACGCGAGCCCTTCTTCTCGTTGCACCCTGCGTGTGCGGCGACGGCGTTCAGCCACTCACCGCGTCCACCGCGGGACCGTGGCACGACGTGGTCCATGGTGGTGGCGCCGGGCTTGCCGCAGTACGCGCAGGTGAACTTGTCACGCCTCAGCACGCCGGCCCGTGTGTACTGCAGCCGGCCCGAGGCGTACCGCCACTTCGTCACCACGTACCGGACCAGTCGGAGCACCCGGGGAAGAGGGAACGGTCCGATGCTGGCGCCGTCATGCGCTTCCTCGACGACGGCGACCTCCCGGACGAGCATCCGGATGGCGTGCGGGATCGACACGACATGGAGCTGCTCGTACGAGGCGTTCAGCACGATCACACCGCTCATGTGGTTCCTCCTCCCCTCCAGTGTGCCCGACCGCGCGCAGCCAGGTCGGTGATCTCGGTGTCGGTACGACGTTCCGTCCGGTACGGCGCTCGCCCGCGCGGCCGGCGTACGACGCTCGTACTTGAGGGTGTCCGACGGGGCTCGAACCCGCTTCCTCCGGGGCCACATCCCGGTGCATCGGCCGCTTCTGCTTCGGACACAGCACGCCCGGCAGTGTTGTGGCTCAGGACATCGGAATGGGGTGTCTCAAGACATCGGAATAGGTGTGGGGGCGCGATGTTTCGGGGGTGTCGAAGCGGCGGTTGGTGATCACGGCGGTGCTGGCGGGGCGTTCGCAGTCGGAGGTGGCTCGGGCGTATGGGGTGTCGCAGGGCTGGATCAGCCGGCTGCTGGCCCGGTACGCGGTGGAGGGTGAGGCGGTGTTCGAGCCGCGCGGTCGCGGCGGCCGAAGACCTCACCGCGCGCGACGCCGGCGGTGACGGTGGAACTGGTGCTCGAGCTGCGCAAACAGCTGACTGAGCAAGGCCTGGACGCCGGAGCGGACACGCTCGGCTGGCACCTGCGACACCACCACCAGGTCAGGCTGTCGCGGGCGACGATCCACCGGATCCTGACCCGCGCGGGCACCGTCGTACCCGATCCGGGGAAGCGGCCCAGGTCGTCGTACCTGCGGTTCGCCGCCGAGCTGCCCAACGAGTGCTGGCAGTCCGACTTCACCCACTACCAGCTCACCCGGCCGGAGCTGGCGGGCAGCGGGTGGAGGTGGAGATCATCACCTGGCTCGACGATCACTCCCGCTACGCGTTAGCGGTCACCGCGCACACCCGGATCACCGGGGCGATCGTGCTCACCACGTTCCGCGAAACCGTTGCCCAGTACGGCGTCCCGGTCTCCACGCTTACTGACAACGGGATGGTCTACACGACGAGGTTGTCGGGCGGGAAGGGCGGCCGCAACGGGCTGGAGACCGAACTGCGGAAGCTGAATGTCACCCAGAAGAACTCGCGGCCGAACCACCCGACCACGTGCGGGAAGGTGGAGCGGTTCCAGCAGACGCTGAAGAAGTGGCTGCGGGCGCAGCCGGTCCAGCCGGCCACGCTCACCGAACTCCAGGGCATGCTCGATGCCTTCATGCAGTACTACAACCAGCACCGGCCGCACCGATCCCTGCCGCACAGTTGCACCCCGGCGGTCGCCTACACCGATCGCCCGAAAGCCACCCCAACCACCGACCGGAGCACCGACACGCACAACCGAGTCCGCACCGACCGCGTCGACGACGCCGGCTCGGTCACCCTCCGCATGAACGGGCGACTACACCACATCGGCCTCGGGCGAACCCACGCCCGAACCCCCGTCATGATGCTCGTCCAGGACCTGCAGATCACCGTCATCAACGCCGCCACCGGCGAGCTGATCAGACAACTCACCCTCGACCCCACCCGCGACTACCAGGCCCGCGGACTCCCGCCCGGACCCCGCCCCAAAACACATAACCCCGAACCCTAGATGCAGGTTCGGAGCTATGCCGATGTCTTGAGACATCACACAGCACGCCCGGCAGGATTCGAACCTGCACCCTCCTGCTTCGTAGGCAGGCACTCTCTCCGGTTGAGCCACGGGCGTTCGGTGCCCTGCGCCGGATGTGGTGCGGATTTCCGTCGCAGGGCACGTCTGTGGCGCCCGCTCGGCCGGTAGCAAGCATGCTGCGGGCGCCTGGTCCAGCTGGAGGGACTCGAACCCCCGACGTCCTCAACCCAAATGAGGTGGCCTAGGGCGTGTCTCCTTATTCGCGAAGCCAGAGTGTGATGGCGCGTAGGACGAGGCCGCCTCGGTAGATGGTGGCGAGTTTGTCGTAGCGGGTGG
>NZ_JBEZYF010000018.1:0-148812 GCF_040638415.1 Kribbella sp. NPDC026596
GGCCGCTGTGGGACGCTACGCGCCAGACGTTCGCGTAAAATAACACCACCACCTCCGCCAACAAGCACGGACGGCGTCCCGCGATCTCCCGGCCGCCGCGGCCTGTTCAGGCCGCGGCGTCCGGGCCGTAGAAAGGACCGGCAGGTGACCACCCCTCCGTACGACGGCCAGCCGCAGTTCCCACCGGGACAGCCAGGGCAGTACCCGGCTGGTCAGCCGGGCCAGTTCCAGCCTCAGGGCTACAACCCGTACGGACAGGCCGGCCAAGGGCAGGGCGGATACGGCTATGGCTACGCGCCACCGGGACAACTGGCCGGCTGGCCGATCCGCGTCGGCGCCTCGATCCTGGACTCGCTGATCATCTCGATCCCCCCGATCGTCGGCGTGATCGTGGCCCTGGTCATCGACGGCGACCAGGACGAGCTCGGGCCCGGCGGTGGGATCGCGATGGTTACCGGCTTCGCCGTCGGGTTCGCGGTGTGGGTTTGGAACCGGCTGATCCAGCAGGGCCGGACCGGCCAGTCCTTCGGGAAGAAGCTGACCGGCCTGCGGGTGGTGCACGCGCAGAGCGGTCAGCTGATCGGCCTGGGCTCGAACCTCGGCCGTGAGATCTGCGCCCAGATCTTCAACCAGCTCTGCATCCTCAACGTGATCTGGCCGCTGTGGGACGACAAGCAGCAGACCTGGCACGACAAGGTCGTCAACGACATCGTCATCCGGCTCTGACCTTTAGTGGGACAGGAGGAACCCGGCGCAGGTCACGGACCACAGCACACTGGTGAACGTGCCAATGATGAAGCGCTCGGCGACCGCCTGTGGCGTGACCGAGGCCGGCTGGTCCGGGCTGCGCAGCTCGGGGTAGCGGGCCAGCCCCTTGATCGCCAGTACGACGGCGATGCCCTCCGGCCACCCGGTCACCAGGGAGGCGAAGATGGCGGTCCGCTCGAGCGAACCGATCAGCGCGCCGCCACGCAGTACCTCACCGGCCTTCTGCGTCGACTGGGCTCTGGTGTTCCCCCGGTCGACCAGCGCCAGTACAGACGTCGTGAGCGGCCCGCCACCGGTGACCGCGAGGCCACCGGACAACAGGAGCAATACGTTCCACCAGCGCTCGCGCCAGCCCTCCGCGCCGTGGCCTGCCAGCAGTAGGAGGCCGACCGTGACCAGGCAGGCCAGCGTGGCCGCACTGAGCACGATTTCGACGGTAGAGCCGGCCTTCGGCACCCACGCCAGTACGGCGAGGATCAGGCCGGCTGCGGTCAACGACAGGATCAGTGCCGTCACGCAGCGGCCCCAGCGTCGAGCAACTCGGCCGCCAGCACCCGTCCACGCTGTTCCTCGGCGAACCCGGCGGCCTGCGCCCGCTGCGTCACCGCCGACTGACTGATCCCCAGCTTCACACCGATCTCCCGCCTGGTGAGTCCTTCGCCCAGTAGGTCGGCCACAGCCCAGCCACGGTCGCTACGACGCCGCAGTACTGACGCCATCAGCCAGAGCACTGTCTCCACCCGCTCCGCGGCTCGCGAGTCGGAGCCGACCACGTTGACGTGATGAGGGCTCGACTTGGCCCGGGTCACCGCCTCCCGCGCGAACACGAACGCGTCACCGCTGCCCGCCCTGGTGCTCCTCGGCAGTGGCTGGACGACCTCGCCGACGCCGAGTCCGACGTACCAGATGTCGGGGCGGAGCAGCTCGACGATCACGTCGACGGTGGCCCGGGCGTCCGAGAGCACACCCTGCACCTCGTCGCCGGCGGTCCGCTCGAACTTGCGGAGCAACCCTGTCCGTCGCGGCCGGCGGTTCAGGGAGTTCAGCAGCTCGGGTACGAGATCGCTCATGCTTCGGCTACCGCGCTGATCTACCGTGAGAACGAAGACCATCGCCCTGCACCTCCTTCCGAACGTCTTAAGGCTACAGTCTTATTCACGTAGAGTGAAGGAAAAAACCTGAATCGGTTCACCCGGTCACTCCCAGTGACCGTTCTGGAGGATTCCGATTCCCCCATTCTCTGCTGGATTCGGTCGGTTCGGCATCCCGACTCACCCCACCGGCCTCACGCGGAGTCAGCACACTTCCGGCCCGGAGTACGGCGTACTCCGGGCCGGACAGCGTTCAGTCGACCAGCGGCAGCATGCGCTGGTGATCCTCGGCGTACGCGCGAATGTCCGCGGTGATCCGCATCGAGCAGAACTTCGGACCGCACATCGAGCAGAAGTGAGCCGTCTTGGCCGGCTCGGCGGGCAGGGTCTCGTCATGGAACGAGCGCGCCGTGTCCGGGTCCAGTGACAGGTTGAACTGGTCCTCCCAGCGGAACTCGAACCTTGCCTTGGACAACGTGTCGTCCCAGTCCTGCGCGCCCGGATGTCCCTTGGCCAGATCGGCCGCGTGGGCGGCGATCTTGTACGTGATCACGCCGGTCTTCACGTCGTCACGATCCGGCAGGCCGAGGTGTTCCTTGGGCGTGACGTAACACAGCATCGCCGTACCCAGCCAGCCGATCTGGGCCGCACCGATCGCCGATGTAATGTGGTCGTAGGCCGGCGCCACATCAGTTGCCAACGGCCCCAAGGTGTAGAACGGCGCCTCGCCGCAGAGCTCCTCCTCGAGCCGCACGTTCTCGGCGATCTTGTGCATCGGCACGTGTCCCGGGCCTTCGATCATCACCTGCACATCGTGTTCCCACGCAACGCGAGTGAGCTCCCCCAACGTCCGCAGTTCCGCGAACTGCGCCGCGTCGTTGGCATCCGCGATACATCCCGGGCGCAACCCGTCGCCCAGTGAGAACGTCACGTCGTACTCCCGCAGGATCTCGCACAGCTCGGCGAAATGGGTGTACAGGAAGGACTCCTGGTGATGTGCCAGGCACCACGCGGCCATGATCGAACCGCCCCGCGACACGATCCCGGTGATCCGCTGCGCGGTCAGCGCCACGTATCGCAGCAGTACGCCGGCATGCACGGTCATGTAGTCGACACCCTGCTCGCACTGCTCGATCACCGTGTCGCGATACACCTCCCACGACAGCGCGGCCGGATCGCCCTTCACCTTTTCCAGAGCCTGGTACAACGGCACCGTCCCGATCGGCACCGGCGAGTTCCGCAGGATCCATTCCCGGGTCTCGTGGATGTTCTTGCCGGTGGACAGGTCCATCACCGTGTCCGCACCCCACCGGGTCGCCCAGACGAGCTTCTCGACCTCCTCCTCGACCGAGCTGGTGACAGCCGAGTTGCCGATGTTCGCGTTCACCTTCACCAGGAACTTCTTGCCGATGATCATCGGCTCGCTCTCCGGGTGCCGCCGGTTCGCCGGGATCACGGCCCGGCCCCGGGCCACCTCGGACCGGACGAACTCCGGGTCGACGCCCTCCCGGGTGGCGACGTACCTCATCTCCTCGGTGATCGTCCCGGCGCGCGCGTGCGCCAGTTGGGTCAGCGGTGCGCGCCCGGCGATCCAGTCCCGCCGCACTGCGGGGAGACCGGCTTGTACGTCGATCTGCGCGGACACGTCGGTGTACGGACCCGAGGTGTCGTAGAGGTCGAAGTGCTCGCCGTTGGTGAGCCGGACACGGCGGGCCGGAACACCCAGCTCGCCGCGGTAGATCTTCTCGGACCCCGAGATCGGGCCCGTGGTGACAGTCGGTCGAATCGTGCTGACATTCACCTTGCTGCTCCCTACGCCGGAATTACCCGGACAGGTTCGGCGGTCGGCGGCGCCGGTTGATCCAGCCGCCCTCTCAGCCCGCTACGGTGCGAGCTCCCGCGATCTCCAGTTGTGACCGCCACCCTAGACGAAGGCTGTAGCGTCGGGGCATGCGAGATGTCGTGTACCCGCCGGTGATCGGCTTCGCGAAGGCGGCGTTCAAGGTGCTGGACGTGAAGTTCCAGCTGACCGGGACGGAGAACGTGCCGCGGACCGGCGGCGCGGTGATCGCGCTCAACCACATCAGTTACGTCGACTTCGTGCTCGGTGGGTACGGCGCGGTGCCGAGCAAGCGGCTGGTGCGGTTCATGGCCAAGGAGGTGCTGTTCCGCAACCGGTACTCAGGCCCCCTGATGCGCGGCATGCACCACATCCCGGTGGATCGCGCGGCTGGTATGGCGTCGTACCGCGAAGCGCTGCGGTATCTCGGCCAGGGCGAGGTCGTCGGCGTGTTCCCGGAGGCCACCATCAGCCGGTCGTTCGAGCTCAAGGAGTTCAAGTCCGGCACGGTCCGGATGGCCGCCGCGGCCGGCGTACCGATCATTCCGATGATCCTCTGGGGTACGCAGCGGATGCTGACCAAGGACCATCCGCGCGACTTCTCCCGGCACCGCACGATCGCGATCACCGTCGGCGCGCCGATGACCGTCACCCGGGCCGACGACTCGGCCGAGGCGACCGCGCGGCTGCACGCGACGATGGCCGGGATGCTCGATCAGACCATCCGCGCCTACCCCGAGCAACCAGCCGGTGCCTGGTGGTTGCCGGCGTCGTACGGCGGTTCCGCGCCGACTCCGGCCGAAGCCGAGCGCCTGGATCAGGAAGAGCTCGCCCGCCGGGCCGCACGGCGGACCAAGGAGGACCGGTAGCGCGGACAGGACCTTGACCCTCGGGCCGAATCGAGGGTACGAAGACTTGTCGTTGTTGATGGAACAGGAACCTGGGGGGTCCCTGTGTGGCGGGCCGGGCAGCGGTACGCGCGGCCGCGGTACTCAGGCGGGCGGGGAAGGTTTTGTTCGATTCACCGGAAGAGCTTCATCTGTTCGAACCGGGCATGATGACTCCGGCGCCCCACGTGGCGGATCAGATCCCGGACGCGGGCACGTTCTTCGTCGAGTGGGCGACCCGCGGCCTGCCCGCGGGCCGGGCGCTCGAGGTCGAGTCCGCGGTGAACGGGCGCCGCTGCCAGAACGGCTGGTTCCCGCTCGAGAGCCTGGACAGCATCGGCAGCAAGGGCTTCTGGCGCGGTCCGCTGACCTACCTGGCCCGGATGACGTCCGACGACACGGCCATCCTGCAGCGCTGGGCCACCGATGGCCTCAGGGGCGAGAGCCGGACCCGGATCGAGGCGACCGTCGACCACCTGCTCCACCAGCAGGGCCACGCGGCTGCCGCTACCTGGGCGGTGGCGGTGCGGCCGCGGACCTATCTCGACGCGAGCATCCTGGGCGACAAGCTCGCGGCCGCGTGGGAGTACAACCTCGGCTCCATCCGCTCCAAGGACGTGGCCAAGTCAGTACGACGCTGGAACCGCTAGCTGTCAGTGGAACTGCGGGATGATCAAGTAGAGCCCGTAGAGCACCGCTGCCAGGCACGCGGCGAAGCAGAGCCCGGCCACTGTGGTGTCGACGATCGACGGCGGCTTCTTTTCCTCGAGCGCCACCGCCCGCCGCGACATCGCGGTCACACCGAGCGCGAACATGACCGCCAGCCCGACACCGAAGAGCAGGCTGACCAGTGCCACCTGACCGAGTGCACTCCAGTTGATGTGCATCGCCGTACTCCTCTCAGACGGTCGTGGCCGGGGCCGGGGCCGGGGTCGTGCTGCCCGGGTACTCGTTGACGTTCTCCGCCGTCACCGGCCTGCGCCGCGACGCCACGTAGATGCCGCCGCCGGCCAGGATCGCGAGGATCGCGACGATGACGACGCCGGCGTTGCCGGTGTCGGCCACCCGGCCGGCCAGGGCGCCGACGATCGCGGCGGACGGCAGCGTGAACAGCCAGGCCATCGCCATCCGTCCGGCGATCGTCCAGCGCACCTGCGCGAGCCGCTTGCCGAGGCCGGCGCCGAGGATGCTGCCGGAGCAGACCTGGGTGGTGGACAGCGGGAAGCCCAGGTGGGACGAGGCCAGCAGGACCGTGGCCGAGCTGGTCTCGGCGGTGAAGCCCTGCGGCGACTCGATCTCGGTCAGGCCCTTGCCCATCGTCCGGATGATCCGCCAGCCACCGAAGTAGGTGCCGAGGGCGATCGCGAGGCCGGCCGCGAAAATCACCCAGGTCGGCGGGGCCGAACCCTGCGCGAGGCTGCCCGACGTGATCAGGACCAGCGTGATGACGCCCATCGTCTTCTGTGCGTCACCGGTGCCGTGAGCGAGCGAGACGAGCGAGGCGGACGCGATCTGGCCGGTCCGGAACCCGTCGCTGACCGACTTCTTCCGGGCCCGCTGGGTGATCTTGTAAGCCAGGAAGGTGCCCAGCAGCGCGACGACGCCGGCCACGATCGGCGCGGCGACCGCGGGGATGATGATCTTCTGCACCAGCGTGCCGAAGTTCACCGCGCTGCTGCCGGCCGCGATCCAGGTGGCGCCGATCAGGCCGCCGAACAGGGCGTGCGACGAGGAGCTCGGCAGGCCGAAGTACCAGGTCACCAGGTTCCAGAGGATCGCGCCGACCAAGCCGCCGAAGATGATCGGCACCGTCACCAACGAGTCATCGACGAGGCCGCTGGAGATCGTCTTGGCCACTGCGGTGGACAGGAACGCGCCGACCAGGTTCAGCACCGCGGACAGGGCGACGGCGACCTTGGGTCTGAGGGCGCCGGTAGCGATCGACGTCGCCATCGCGTTGGCGGTGTCGTGGAAACCGTTGGTGAAGTCGAACACCAACGCGGTGATGATCACCACGACGACGAGGAACGAGAGGTCCATCGCGATCACTCCCCCTAGGCGGAAATAAGACACACCATCGATCGACGGTAGGCCTAGTGGGTGAATTCGAAATGAACTCTCGGCTGCAACTTACTCCAGAATCAGGTGCGCAAGCCCATAACAGAGTGCGGCGACCAACCCGGCGGCGGGGATGGTCAGCACCCACGCGGTGACGATGCCTCTGGCAACGCCCCAGCGAACCGCCGACAGCCGCTTGGTCGCACCGGCGCCCATCACCGCCGACGTGATCGTGTGGGTGGTGGAGACCGGCGCATGCAGGCCGATCGCCATCACGTACAGGACGGACGCGGCGACCGCCTCGGAGGCGAACCCGCGCGCCGGGTCCAGGTGGATGATGCGGCGCCCGAGCGTACGCATGATCCGCCAGCCACCGGAGTAGGTGCCGAGCGAGATCGCGGTCGCGGCGGAGATCTTCACCCACAGCGGGATGCCGTCGCCCTCGTTCACGTGACCGGTGGCGAGCAGGGCGAGAAAGATCACGCCCATCGTCTTCTGCGCGTCCTGCAGGCCGTGCCCGAGCGCCACCGCGGCAGCCGACAGCGATTGGGCCATCCGGAAGCCTCGCGTCGTCTTGCCCGGGTTCCTCCGCCGGAAGGTCCAGAGGATGGCGATCATCAGCAAGAAGGCCCCGGCGAAGCCGATCACGGGCGACAGCACCATCGGGATGACGACCTTGTCGAGGATCCCGGACCACTCCACGACGCTCGCCGAGGCGAGTCCGGCGCCCACCAGTCCGCCGATCAGCGCGTGCGTGGAGGAGCTGGGCAGGCCGAGGCGCCAGGTGATCAGGTTCCAGGTGATCGCGCCGATCAGTGCCGCGATCACGATCACCAGGCCGGGTTCGCCGCTCGGAATGCTGATGATGCCCTCGCCGATGGTTTCGGCCACCTCGGTGCCGGCCAGCGCGCCGAGGAAGTTGCAGACCGCGGCCATCGCCAGCGCCACCCGCGGCGTGAGTGCCCGGGTCGAGACCGAGGTCGCGATCGCATTGGCCGCGTCGTGGAAGCCGTTGGTGTAGTCGAAGGACAGCGCGATGACGACGACCGCGATGACGAGCGCGAACTCCACGCTCAGCTCTCCTTGACGGCGATCTGTTCGACCGTGTTGGCGACATGCTCGAAGGCGTCGATCGCGGCCTCCAGCAGGTCGACCACGGTCTTGAGCTTCATCACGGTCAGCGCTTCGTACTCACCGCTGAAGAGCTTGGCGACGATCCGGCGGTGCACCGCGTCACCGGTGTTCTCCAGCCGGTTGATCTCGATCCAGTACTCGGCCAGGTCCTTCATCGTGCGCAGCCGGGGCATCGTCTCGGCGGTCAGCTGCGCCATCCGCTGGAGCACCTCGATCTGCTCGGCGACTTCCTCCGGCAACTTCTCCAGGTTGAAGAGGTGGACGGAGTCGACCGCTTCCTCCATGAAATCCATCACGTCGTCCAGATCGGAGGCCAGCCGGTAGATGTCCTCGCGGTCGAACGGGGTGACGAAGGTGGAGTTGACGCGGCGGATGATCGAGTGGGTGGTCTCGTCGGCCGCGTGTTCGGCGTCCTTCATCTCGGCGGCGATCTGGTGACTCGAGGAGAGTCCGGTTCCGGCCGTACTGCCGAGCAGCTCTGCCAGGATCTTCGATCCGTCCACGAGGTGGTTGGCGGATTCGGTGAAAAGGTCGTAGAACGTCGGGTCGTTCGGACGCAGACGTAACGGCACTTCAAGCTCCGGATGAACGAGGGACAAACCGTGAACATGCTAGGGGGAACCTGCGGTTGACGTTGCATCCGCGTTGTCAACGTAGCGCGTCGGAGTGAACTGGCTCGCGGCGACACGGACAGTGAGTTACCGATCGGTTTCACCGGGCGATCACGGCGTAAAGGTCGAAGAGGCCGACGATCAGCACCAGACCGGCCGCGACCCGGAGCACCCGCTCATGGCCGAGCGCCTGGACTTTCGAGCCGTTCGTACGGCGGTACACCGCGCTCACCGCCGCCCAGCAGGCCAGGGCGAGCGTCAGTACGACGATGCCGAGGCCGGTGCGGACGTCCGACGAACCGTGTCCGGATGCGATCAGGAGGATGCCGTTGGCTATCAGGCCTAGCGCGGTACGGCGCCAGGCGAGCAAGGTCCGCTCGGGCTGCAGCCCGGGATCCGGTGTGCTCATCGCCACAGTGAGAAGAGCAAGCCGATCAGGCCCACGACAGCGATCGTTGCCCCGAGCATCAAGGGCAGGCGGGTCACCGGGAGCGGGCTGCCGCGGCGCATTGCGATCAGGTTCTGCTGCCAGCGGCGGAAGGCGCCGGCGGTAGTGATGATGCCGACGGTGACCAGAACCACACCGATGATCCGGGCCGGCCAGCGGTCCGGACCGAGATCGAGGAACTGCACCGCGGACAGTCCGCCCGCGTAGCAGGCCAGCGAGGTCCGCAGATAGGCCAGATAGGTCCGCTCGTTCGCCAGGGTGAAGCGATAGTCGGGCTCCTGCTCTACCGTCATCCGCAGCTCACCAGGCCGTGGTCCTGCTTCAGAGTCAGCACGCGCCTGACGCTACTCGTCAGCTTCGCGGCGAAGGCCTTGTCCTGCTGGGCTTTGACGACCAGTGCGTTCATCATGGTGGCGGTCAGCGCGGCCTTGGCGTTGATCACGATGTCGCCGCCCGCCGCGACGAACCGGGTCGCCCGCTGTCCCGCCGGCACCGAGGCGACCTCGGCGGCGGCCCCGACGTCGTCGGTGATCACCACGCCGCTCCAGCCCAGATCACCCCGGACCATGCCTTGGATGACGGTCGGCGAGAACACCGCACGGTTGTTGGGGTCGATCTTGGTGTAGGTGACGGTGGAGATCATCACCATGGTGGCGCCGGCCTCGATCCCGTCGGCGAACGGCTGCAGGTCGGCATCCCCGCGAACGGTGACGGTGTCCACCACACCGGAGGAGAAGTCCGTGTTGCCACGCACCCGGCCGAGTCCGGGGAAGTGCTTGACCGAGGTCATCACGCCGGCCTGCTTCATCCCCTCGACGAACGCCTGCACCGACGGGCCGACCGCTTCCGGCGTGTTGCCGTACTCACGGTCCAGACTGCCGATCGGCGCGTTCTGAGACTTCAGAGAGCTCGGTACGACGTCAGCGACGGGCGCCAGGTTCACGTTGACGTTGGCCTGCTTGAGCTGGCCGCCCCACTGCTTCGCGCGGGCGGTCAGCTTGTCGGCGGACCAGGTGCCTTGCACGGTCGCAGCGGGGATGCGGTCGAACCCAGGGCCTTTCAGCCGCTGGATCTGACCGCCTTCCTGGTCCGCGGCGACCAGCGGACGGACGCCCTTCACCGTGGCCGCGGTGCTTGCCGCGGCCATCGCCGTACGCGTGTGGGACAGGCTGCCGCCGGTGCCGAGCAGGAGGACGCCACCGGGCTTCTCCTGCTGCACGATGGGACGCTGGGCCGAGGTCATGCCGTTGGCGCTGATGCCGGTCATGATCAGCTGGGCGGCCTGCTCCCGGAGGGTGAGGGTCTTGAGCTTCTGGTCGACGCAGCTCGCCGACGTGGCTGTCGGCGTCGGCGTCGGCGTGTTGGTCGGGGTGGCGCTCGGCTGCTCGGTCGTGGGTGGCTGGGTCGTCGGCAGTGGAACCGAGGATGACGGCACTGTGCTGGGGCCGGCGGTCGGCGGGGACTGGCTGTCGCTACAGCCGGCGAGGACAAGTGCTGTCAACGCGACCAATGCGACCGGACGACTCATTTCAGCGACGCTCCCAGGCGGCGCGGTCGACCGTGTCACCGGAGTGCCGGGCCAGCGTCGCGCAGACGTCGTACAGGTTCTCGACCTGTTCTTCGGTGAGTGCGTCGAAGATCGACTTCCGTACTTCCTCGACGTGACCGGGCGCCGTCTCCACGAGCTTCTTCCGGCCCAGGTCGGTGAGGATCGCGACCTGACCACGCCGGTCTGACTCGATGCCCTCCCGCCGTACCCAGCCGTTCTGCTCGAGCCGGTTCACCGCGTGCGACAACCGGCTGCGTGAGCCCAGGGTGGCGACTGCGAGCTCACTCATCCGGAGCCGGCCGTCCGATGCTTCGGAGAGCCGGACCAGGATTTCGTAGTACGTGTGCGGGATTCCGGCGTCGCGCTGCAGTTGCTGCTCGATCCTGCTGTTCACTACTCGCTGTGCCGCGATGAACGCGCGCCAGGCCTGTGCTTCTCTCTGGTCCAGCCACCGGGGTTCCGCCATCCCCGCAGCGTACTTGTTCGCGGATCCGGATCAGGAGTACGGCGATGGCACAGACGAGCATGCCGATCACCGCCAGCGCCCCGATGGTCTCGTCGAACATCAGGTAGGCGAAGACCATCGTGGTCGGCGGTACGAGGTACAGCAGTGAGCTGATGCGGGTTGCGCCGGAAAGCTTGAGGTTGACCAAGTACAGACCCCAGCCACCGCCTGTTGCCAGGAGCACCAGCCAGACGACTGCGCCATAGAAGCCTGGCTCCTCCGGAACAGTGAACTGGTCTGTAGACGCGGCCAGTGCGGTGAACAGAACGGCCGAGACGATGCTCTGCACCGCCAATGCGTCAAGGGAGTTGGTGCTGGGCTTTCGGCGCCGGTCCAGGCAAGTGCCGATCACCAGGCCGAGTAGACCGCCGAGAGGTACCAGGAAGAGCAGTGCCGAGCCATGACCAGCGTTGAGGTCGTCGGCGACGACCAGGCCGACTCCGGCGACACCCAGAACCAGTCCGATCCATTGGCGTTGGCTGACGCGTTCTCCGAGCAGCGGTCCGGCCACTGTGGCGATCAGGAGGGGTTGGAGCGAGCCGATGAGTGCCGTGACTCCGGCCGTGATGCCGTGGTCGATGCCGGTGAAGATGAGGCCCAGGTAGACGAACTGGGTGAGGAACGCCATCCACACCTGAGTCACCAGGTCCCTGCGGGAGATCTTCGGCCGTCTGATCAGTAGGACGACAGCCGCGAGTACGCCGGCGACGAGGAAGCGCCAGGCGAGCAGGTCGAACGCCGACGTGTACTGCGTTCCCCACCGGGCGCCGATGAAGCCGCAGCTCCAGAACACGACGAACCCGGCTCCGGCTGCCACGGCCTTTGCCTGCTGAGTGGTCATGGCCACGACAGTAACCACACCGGTCGGTATACTGTCAGTATGCTGGACCACCAGATGAGACTGCTGGTCGATCGCGGAGTCTCCGCGGCGACCCCGCTGACGCCGGCCGGGGAGCGCATCCTGACGGCGGCGTCGACGCTGTTCTACGAGCAGGGGATCCGGGCCGTCGGCGTGGACACGATCGCGCATGAGGCCGACGTGACGAAGAAGACGCTGTACGACCGGTTCGGGTCGAAGGATCGTCTGATCGCGGCGTATCTAGAGCGGCGGAACCGGGAGTGGCACGCGTTCCTCGACGAGCAACTGGCTGCGCGACGGCCGGAGACGCCGGAAGAGGTGATCCTCGCGCTGTTCGCTGCGCTGACGGACTGGCTGGCCGGGTCGCGGAACGGGTGTGGGTTCATCAACGCGAGCGTGGAGCTGGCGGCGCCGGACCATCCGGCGATGCCGGTGATCGTGGGACAGAAGCAGTGGATGCGGTCGGAGTTCAAGGCACAGGCCACGCTGGCCGGCCTCGCTGACCCTGACGAGCTCGCGGACCGGTTGCTGTTGCTGCACGAGGGCGCACTGGTCAGCTATCGCGTCGCTGCGATGGAGCGTGCGCCGGAGGTGGCCGCGCGGGCCGCCGCCGATCTACTGGCCGGGTGGCCGCGGGTCTAGGAGTTGCTGCGCCGCATGATGGTCAGGCCGACCAGGCGGGACACGACCATGGCGACGTACCCAAGACCTGCCAGCTGCTCCAGCATGACCACTGACCTGCCCCATGACGTGATGGGGATGATGTCGCTCAGGCCGGTACTGGACAGGGTGGTGAAGCTGAGGAACAGCAACTCCATCCACGTGCGATCGTTGCCTGGGTCAACAGCCGCAGTGAAGCTGCCGGGGACCAGGACCTGCACGAACACGTACACGTAGGCGAAACCCCAAGCCACCAAGGTGAAAGTTGCACCGGTCGCGTAGAGCTCGTCGGCACTGACGTCGTGGTCGGACAGCATGTAGCGGAGCAGGCTGTACGCCGCGTAGAAGTAAAACGCGGCGTGGAGCGCGCCGGAGATGGCGACGACCGGTTCGGTCGGGTTGAACGCGTCGACCAGGGACAGTGCCACTGCTGGAATGCCGAGGCAGATGCTGACCCAGGTGAGTCCCGGCGTGGCCCGCACCGAGAAGACAGCGAGCACGAGCACGACGATGCCGAGAATCTCGAACGCAACCCGCCCGCCGCGCGACCCTTCCATCGCCGGGTAGACCAACACGCCCAGCAACTGCACCACCAGCAACACCGCCGAAGGATGCCGCCGCGCACTCCCCACCACACTCACGGACTGTCCTCCCCACCGCCGCGTGCTGCATCCTCGCGTGCTGCTTCCTCGCGTGCTGCTTCCTCGCGGGAGGCGATGATCGCCGCGCGCCGGGCGAGCCGGTGACTCCTGCGGATCTCGGCCTCCCGCAACCGCCGCCGTTCCTCATCCGTCTGCGGAACGACCTGCGGCACCTCCCGAGGCTTGCCATCCGCATCCACCGCGACGAACACCAGATAAGCCGACGCCACATGAACCTGCGGTCCGACCGAGTCCCACCGATCGGCAGTGATCCGTACGCCGACCTCCATCGAACTCCGCCCGGTCCAGTTCACCTGCCCGCTGAAGTGCACGACGTCCCCTACTCGCACCGGCACCAGAAAGACCATCTCGTCCATCGACGCCGTCACCGCCGCCCCACCCGAGTGCCGCGCCGCCACCACCCCAGCGACCGAGTCCACCAGCGTCATGATCACGCCACCATGCACTGTCCCCAGCAGATTGGCCTCGCTCTGCGCAGTGATATGCGACAACGACAGCCGCGTCTCAGAAGTCGGCCGCGACAACGGACTGCTGGACATACAGACTCCTCCAACTCACCAACCCGGGCCAGCGCAGACTATCCCGGCCCGGTTATCCACAGGGACGAAATCGCGGGTCTCGCGGAGTGCTGATCCTCGTACTTTCTCTGGCGAGGAGGTGGCCCCGATGACCATCGACAGCTTCACCGAACATGCCCACGGCAACCATTCCGACCGGCCCGACCCGGCCCTGACTCCCCTCACCCGCGCCCAAGCCGCCCGGCTCGTCCGCCTTTGCCTGACCACCACCGCCGAGCTCGGCCTCGAGGTCACCTACAAAGGCGACGCAGCCCTCGTCCCGGTTACCCCGACACCCTCCAGCCCAATCCTCGGCCTGAGCAACCTCGCGCGAACCCTCTCGAGGTACGGCGAACACGACTGGCCCGCCCTAATCAAAGAACACTTCACGCAAATCCTGCAGCAACTCCGCCACGGTCCGCCCGACCCACCCACCGACCCCGAGCGACAGCTGATCCAGCGTCTCGTGCCCCGGCACGCACTCCCCGACAACTGGACAGCAGACCGCCCCGACTTCGTCCCGGGCCTGGTGTCCGTCCCCGCCACCGTCAACGAGGACGTCGTCACCATGTACCTCAACCCACCAGACTTCGGCCTGACCTGGTCCACCGCCGAACACTTCGGCCTGTCCAACCTCCGCCGCCTCACCGACCACGTCGAGTACGTCGAACACGACGACATCCGCCTAGCCCTCATCACCGGCACCTCATTCACCGCCTCCCGAGCCCTGGTCCTGGACACCGTCCTGCGCGAGTCCCTCCACCTGGAAACCCCACCCCACGGCCTCCTGGTCTCCTTCCCCACCCGAGACATCCTCCTCATCCACGTAATCCAAAACCTCTCCCTCATCCCAGCCCTGGGCCTCCTCCTCAACCTCACCGCCCGCTCCCACACCCACGACCGCAGCCCTCTATCCCCCGAAGTCCACCTAGCCCTCCCCACCACCCCAACCCACCCCGCAACCACCCTCACCACCGGCGCCTGCACGACCCCCGCCGCCGAGCCCAACCCCATCTCGACCCAATACACCTGGCACCCAGCCACCACCGCCTCCGTCGACCACACCCCACTCCGCCTCTCCCCAGAACTCGAGTCCCTCACCAAACTCCTAGCCACCCAAGAACCCCCACCACCCCCGCCCTAGCCCACGATCTCGTGGCGCGGGCAGGTGCTGACCGGCGGGAAGGGGCTCTCGGCAACTAGCTCGCCTGTGGGCATGGCGTTCGCACGTGGAGCTGCCCACTCCGGGCAGTACGACGCTCAAACCTGAAGGAACTGGTCTGCGAGCGGTGGCCGGGTAATGCGGGGTCAGGGTGCTGGTGGGGTGAAGTGGTCGGGCCAGTTGGAGTGGCGGATTCTGGTGATGGAGCGGACTTCGCCGATGGTGGACCACTCGTCTTTGCCTAGGCGGGCCAGGGGGCGGAGGAGTTGGATTTCGGGGTGGTCGCCATCCATGACTGATGGGTCCAGGGCTAAGTGGCGGACTCGGCCGATGACGACGGTGGAGTCGCCTAGTTCGAGGGTGGTGTGGAGGGTGCATTCGATGGCGACCGGGGACTCCGCGACCCTGGGTACGGCGATTGTTCGGGAGGGCTCGGGGTGGACGCCGATTGCCTCGAACTCGGAGATTTCCGGTGGGAAGTTCGTGGCCGAGGCGTTCACCTGTTCGTACAGGGGCTCCGCGGCGAAGTTCACGACGAACTCGCCGGTGGCCTCGACGTTGTTCAGGCTGTCCTTTCGGCCGACCGAGGTGAACTGCACCATCGGTGGCTGGACGCACGCAACCGTGAAGAACGAGTGGGGTGCGAGGTTCAGTACGCCGTCGGCTGACTGGCTCGACACCCAGGCGATCGGCCGTGGCACGACCACGGAGTTCAGCAAGGCGTAGAACTCTCGCCGGCTCACTACGTCTGGATCCACATCGACACGCACGTCCGCAGTACATCAAATGCGGTGGACGCCGCCGCACCCCGGCATCAGGATCGATCAGGCGAATCGTCCAGGACGACGGAGGCACAGGTTGGAGCACGACAGGCCCATGGAGCAGGCGGCGGATCGGCTCACGGAGCAGGTGGCGCACAGGGCTGCGGGGCAGGGGTGAACGGGCCTGCGGGGCAGGTGGCGGACGGAGCTGCGGAGCAGGTGGTGGACCGGGCTGTGGAGCGGGTGGCGGACGGGGCTGCGGGGCAGGGGGTGGATGTGGTGTTGGGGCAGGTGGGGGTGGTGGCTGGGCGGCATGGGGTGGGGGCTGGGCTGGTGCGGGAGGTCGTGGGTGGGGTTGCCAATCGGGGGTTTGTGGTTGGCGAGGGTTTGTTCGTGCGGGTGGCGCGGCCGGGGTTCGAGGCGGATCTGCGGAAGGAGACCACGGTCATTCCGGTGGCGCGGTCGGCGGGCGTGCTGACGCCGGCCATCGTTGAGTACGACGAGAGCCGCACCCTGATCGACGCGCCGTACGTCGTGATGGAGCGAGTTCACGGCACCGAGCCGACCGGCGTACCGGCAGGCTTGGCGGAGCAACTCGCGCGCTTGCACCAGGCTGAGGGAACCTACGACCTACCGCAGGACGGCTGGGGTGATCCGTGGCGAACCGTCGACGATCTCGTGGAACGTGGGTACGTCGACCTCGGTACGGCGAAGTGGTTGAGCGACTGGTTCACCCGGCTGGCCGGCCGGTTCGACCGGGACGAGCCGATGGTGCTGATTCACGGAGATGTTGCCGCTCACAACCTTCTGGCCGGCCCGGACGGTGAACTCGCCGCCCTGATCGACTGGGGCGACGCCGCCCATGCCCCGCGGGCGGTCGACTTCGCCAAGCTCCCGCTGGACCAGGTCGCGGCGATCCTCCCCGAGTACGTCCGCCACACGCAGGGCGACGGACGAGAGGACGAGCTCGCCGCGGGGGCATTGTGGTTGCACCTCGAATGGGGCCTCGGCAAGCTCACAGCCGAGCCCTGGCCGGGGCAACGACACTGGACTGCTCCACTTGCCAGCCGGCTCCTCGGCATCCTCCGGTTCTTCGCCGCCGACCCACCTGAGCCCTGGTCGGGCCTGACCTAGATCAAGAAGGTCGGGTTCTAGGAGTCAGTGCTCGGATTTCTGCTTGAAAACAAGGGGTTTCGTACTTGTCGCGACATGGGGCAGACTGGGGTTCCGTGACTGATTATGTGGCGGCTGAGGGCCGGTATGACGACCAGATTGCTTATCGGCGGACGGGACGGAGCGGGCTGGAACTGCCTGCGATCTCGCTGGGGCTGTGGCACAACTTCGGTGACGACAAGCCGTTCACCACGCAGCGCGACATCCTGCGGCGGGCGTTCGACCTCGGCGTCACGCACTTCGACCTGGCGAACAACTACGGCCCGCCGTACGGCTCGGCCGAGACGAACTTCGGGACGCACTTCGCCCGCGACTTCAAGCAGTACCGCGACGAGCTGATCCTCTCGACCAAGGCCGGCTACGACATGTGGCCGGGTCCCTACGGTCAGGGTGGCGGCTCGCGGAAGTACCTGCTGGCGTCCCTGGACCAGTCGCTGAGCCGGATGGGTGTCGAGTACGTCGACATCTTCTACTCGCACCGCTTCGACCCGGACACGCCGCTCGAGGAGACGATGGGCGCGCTCGACACCGCGGTGCGCTCGGGGAAGGCGCTGTACGCCGGAATCTCGTCGTACTCGGCGGATCGGACCCGGGAGGCGGCGCGGATCCTGCAGGAGCTCGGGACGCCGCTGCTGATCCACCAGCCGTCGTACTCGATGCTGAACCGCTGGATCGAGGAGGATCTGCTGGAGGCCGTCGGTGAGCTGGGCGTCGGCGTGATCGCGTTCTCGCCGCTCGCGCAGGGTGTCCTCACGGACCGCTACCTGGACGGCGTGCCCGCGGACTCCCGCGCGGCGCAGGGCAAGTCGCTGAACCCGGACTCGCTGACCGAGGACACGCTGAAGCACGTCCGCGCGCTGAACGAGATCGCCAAGGAGCGCGGCCAGTCCGTCGCCCAGCTCGCGCTCGCCTGGACTCTGCGCGACGACCGGGTCACCAGCGCCCTGATCGGCGCCTCCAGCGTCGCCCAGCTCGAGGACAACCTGGCCGCCGTCCGCAACCTGAAGTTCTCCGCCGACGAGCTCGAAGCCATCGACGCCGACGCCGTCGAGGCCGGCATCAACCTCTGGAAGAAGAGCTCGGACAGCTGACCTCGAAGACAACTGCCCCGTAGCCCTGGCTACGGGGCAGTTGTTGTGTTTGGGCCACGGAGCGGGGTCGGGTGGTTGCAGTCCTCCCGCGATGGGCACAGGCTGGAAGGAGACCCTCCAGGAGGTGGTTGTCATGACCGCTTCGACGCTCGAAATGGCCCTGACGTACGAACATGCCCGGATCCGGGAGCTGGCCGAGCCGGCTCACCACCCGGACGCCGCACATCCTGAGCGCAGGCACCAGACCGACTGGTTCTACGCGATCGCGGCCCAGCACCTGGCCGCCGCCGAGGATGTCCTCCTCCCGCACGTACGACGCCTGCCCGACGGCGACGACCTGGTCACCAAGTACGTCGACAACGCGAAGGACCTGGAACGCTCGCTGCGGTTCCTGAAGGGACGCCAGTACGGCGACAGCCGGTTCCTGCACCTGCATCACGACGAGCTCTGGCAGCAGATCGACCGGCTCCTGATGCGGCACGAGACGATGGAGACGGAGTACAGCCGGCGGATCTCCGAGCAACTCGACGGCTCGGACGTCAACACGCTGACCGAACAGCTCCTCGAGGCGGAGGAGATCGCGCCGACCCGCGCACATCCAGTCTCGCCGCATACCGGGATGGCCGGCCGGTGGGTGCATCGCATGTGGCGGATGGCCGACAACGCGTGGGACAGCGCCGAGGGCCGCGTCGTACCGATCAGGTACCACGCCCACCCGAAGCGCGACTCCGCACTCTCGCACTACCTCTACGGCACCCCGATGGAGGACGACCAGAAGTAGGTGACCGGGCCGGCCCTTCGGATGCCTCCGACGGGCCGGCCCGGTCTGCCGGCACTCACTGCGCCTGGTTGTGGGGCCGGCTGGGTCCCGCCCCCGCTGCGCCTGGTGTGCGGAGGTGGGTCCCTGTGCGTCCTCCCCCGCTGCGCCTGGTGTGCGGGGGAGGACGGTCAGTGTGTCACTTCAGTCCGTCGATCGCCTTCTTCGCGCCGGGGTGCAACGGCACCGGGTCCGTCTTGCCGGCGTTCTCCGCGGTGATGCCCTTGGCCGCCGCGTTGACCGCGACGAGTGCGTCCTTGTTGTCGTAGATGACCTTGGTCAACTGCTCGGCCAGCTCGTCCTTCATGTTCTTCCGGACCAGCAGCACGTTCGGCACGATGATCGTCGCCACGTCGGCCGGCTGCTTGTACGTCGCCGCCGGGATCGGCGCCTGGGTGTAGATCGTGCCGTATTTCTCCTGCATTTTCGGCAGCAGATCCACGATCGGCAAGAGCTTCACGTTCTTGCCCAGGCTGGTGGTCAGGTCGGTGATGCCACCGGTCGGCAGTCCGCCGGACCAGACCAGCGCGTCGATCGAGCCGGACTTCATCGCGTCCACCGACTCCGGCAGCCCGAGCCGCTGGGCGGTGACGTCGCGCATCGGGTCCAGACCGGCCGCCTCGAGCAGCCGGCGGGCGATCACCTCCGTGCCGGAGTTCGGCGAACCGGTGGAGACCCGCTTGCCCTTCAGGTCGGCGATCGAGTTGATCCCGGCCGACGTACGGACGGCGACCTGCGTGTAGTTGTTGTACAGACGGGTCAGCGCGACGACGTCCTGCGGCACCTTGAAACTGTTCACGCCCTTGACCGCGTCGGCCGCGGTGTCGCCGAGGGAGAAGGCAATGTCGTAGTTCCCCGCCACCAGGCCCTGCACGTTCTGGACCGACGCCCCCGTCTCGCTCGCGGTCGCCCGGTAGCCGGAGACCTTCTGCGAGATCACCGAGGCCAGTGCACCGCCGAGCTGGTAGTACACACCGGTCGTGTTGCCGGTGGCAATCGTCAGCCGGCCACCGTCGGCCGTACCGGTTCCAGCGGGTTCGCGCTGGCCACCACAGGCGACGAGCGAGACCACGGCGGCGAGCGCCACCGCGGCGGTGGGGAGGCGACGGAGTCTCATGAAGTGACGGGTCCTTCCTTCGGGGCGGCGGCCTGGCGTTGCCGCCGGACCAGATTGATCGCGACGGCAACAAGTAGCAAACAGATTCCGGCCGTGATGGTTACGGGCGCGAGGTAGAGCAGCAGCAGCGAGGCCGGCACGCAGACCGCACGCTCGATCCAACTGGTCGCCACGAAGATCCAGCCACCGGTCACCACGGCCAGCGCGGCGACGGCCAGCATCGACACCAGCAGCGTCCACACCATGCCGACGAACGATCCCTGACCGAGCAGGTGTGCGCCGTTGTCGGTGAGCACGAACGCGAACGGCACCAGGAACGCCGGCAGCGTGTACTTCCACGCCTGCCACATCGTCGGCATCACCTTGCCGCCCGTGATCGCGGCCGTCGCCACCGCGGCCAGCGCGGTCGGCGGCGAGACCTCGGAGAGTACGGCGTAGTAGAAGATGAACATGTACGCCTCGGGCTGCGTCACCCCGAGCTGCACCAACGCCGGCGCGATGATCACCGCGGCGATGATGAACGACGCGGTCACCGGCACCGCGAGTCCGAGAATCAGGACGGCGAACCCCGACAGCACCACGGTCAGGATCAGGACGACGGTGTGGTTGTCGGTCAGTCCGTGGGCCGCCCCGACGATGATCTCGGCCAGGTTCAGCCCGAGACCGGTCTGCGTGGTGACCGCGACGATCACGCCGGCCGTCGCGCAGGTCGCCGCCACCGGCAGCACCGAACGGGTGCCCTGGGCAAGCGCATTGAACAGCCGCCCGGCGGTGAGCCGATGCTCGCGGTCCAGGAACGACAGCGCGAACTGGATGATCACCGCGTAGACCACGGCCTTGAACGGCGGTACGTCGACCGCCATGAAGCCGATGATCACGAACAGCGAGAGGAAGTGGTACCCGAACCGCAGCAGTAACCGCCACGCGGACTGATCAGAGGTCTCGGCCGACGTGGTCCCGTGCCGGCGGGCGTCGATCTCGATCGCGAGCAGGATGCCCAGGTAATACAGGATCGTCGGGATCACGGCGTACCCGAGGACCGTCAGGTAGGAGACCTGCAGGAACTCCGCGATGATGAACGCGGCCGCGCCGAGCGTGGGTGGTGACAGGATCGCGCCGATGCCGGACGCGGCGAGCATTCCGCCTGCCGGTTCGGCCGGGTAGCCGGCCCGGCGCAGGATCGGCCACGAGACCGTGCCGAGCGACACGGCGGTCGCCGTACCCGAACCCGACACGCTGCCGAGCAGGAAGCCGGCCAGGGTCACCGTGCGGCCGGGCGCCGTACGGCTGCGCTTGAAGGCGGCGAACGACAGGTCGATGAAGAACTTGCCGGCGCCGGAGTAGTCGAGCACCGCGCCGTAGATGGTGAACAGCACGATGTAGCTGGCCGCGACACTCAACGGCGTCCCGTAGAACCCCGCCGTGCCCATGGTGAACTGCGCGATGATCGCGTCGAAGTTGAAGCCCTGGTGCGCCAGCGACCACGTGTAGGGCAGATAGCCGCCGTAGTACGCGTACGCGATGAACAGCAGGCTGAACGCCGGCAGCACCCAGCCAGTGGTACGACGGCATGCCTCGAGCAACAGGATCAGCAGCAGCGCACCAGCCACCAGGTCCAACGTGGTCGGCGCCTGCCGCCGTTCGAGATAGGCGTCGAAGTCGAAGAGCGGGTAGATACAGACCGCGAACGCGACGACGGCCAGGATCCAGTCGGTGATCCCGGGGTCGTCACCAGCCCTCCGACGCAACGGATTCAGGAACGCCGGAACCTTCCAACCGCGGTAACACAGCAGCGTGATCGGCAGAACCGCTGCGAGAAAGATCACCAAGTAAAACTGCGTGCCCTGTGGTAATGGGAAGAAGACCTGCGCGAGCACGCCGATGCTGATGATTGCGCACCAGACCGAGATCCCCAGGTCCAGGGCAGGCCGAAGCCGCCGAGCCGGTCGTTCTTGTTCGTACTCGGCGAGCTCTTCGTCGGAGGGCGCGGTCAAACCGGCCCCCGTGCCGATACCGACAGTCATCGATCGGTTCCCTCCTGTGTCCGGAAGGCTAATGTTGCCGAACACTGGGTGGAGTCACGTGATTACGTCTTTACCAAGATCTGACACATGTGAGCGCCTCCTGGCCTACGATCACCGCATGAGTGGCGCGGTCAGGATTCTGTTGGTCGAAGACGATCTCGATATCGCGAATGCCCTGATACCCGCGTTGCGGCGCTACGGCTTGATGGTCACGCATGTCCGGACGGCCGCGGACGCCCTCGCGGCGGACCCCGGCGACCTGGTCCTGCTGGACCTCGGTCTGCCGGACGGGGACGGTATCAACGTGTGCCGGCAGATCAGGACGGTCTCCGACGTCCCGGTGATCGCGGTGACCGCGCGGGGCGAGGCGGCCGACCGGGTGCGCGGGTTGCGCAGCGGTGCGGACGACTATGTGGTGAAACCGTTCGCGATTTCCGAGCTACTGGCCCGCATCGATGCTGTACTTCGTCGTACCGGCCTCTTGCAGCCCCGCCCCCGGGTGACTGTCGGCGACCTGACCGTGGACATCGAGGCCCGGACCGTACAGGTCGCGGACAAGCCCATCAGCCTCACCCGCAAGGAGTTCGACGTGCTAGCTGTGCTGGCCGCTCATCACGGCCGGGTGGTCCCCCGCGAACAGGTCGCGCTGTATGCCTGGCAGTCCGTGTTCGAGGCCTCCTCGCGCACCATGGACGTGCACGTGGCCAGCCTGCGCGCCAAGCTCGGCCGGCCGGAGCTGGTGCAGACGATCCGCGGTGTCGGCTACCGCCTGGGTTCGGACTGACCCTTGCGCCGTCGCCTGCTGCAGTCCCTCGTTCCGATGGTGATCGCGCTCGCCATCGTGGCCGTCGTACCACTGGCCAACTACATCGCCACGAGTGCGTCGCGCACCCTCTTCCTGTCCCGCAGCAACGACGCGGACTGGTTCGCCGCGATGGCGGAGTCGCCGCTGCAGACCGGCGACATCGCCAACCTGCGTGAGCTGACCGTTCGGTACCAGGAGCTCTACAACACCCCGGTCTTCGTGGTCGACGTCGACTCCCGGGTGGTCGCGACCTCCGTGTCCGGTGTGAACGTCAAGGAACCGGACATCGAGGCCGCACTGCACAGCACACTGGCCGGTAGATTGCCGGCCGAGCCGCCGGCCCTGTGGCCGTGGCGTTCCGGCGAGATGATCGTGTCCCGCCCGGTCGTCAACAACGGCAGCGTGCTCGGTGCCGCCGTACTGCGGGTGCCGACCGAGAAGTCCCGCGACACGGTGCAGAGCGGTCTGCTGCTGCTGCTCGGCGGTCTGCTGATCAGCATCGGCGCGATCATCATCGGTATCGTCCGGCCGATCACCCGCTGGGTGCTGCGGCCGCTGAAGGACCTGGACAACGCGACCCACCAGATCACCCGCGGCGCACTCGACACCCGGGTGTCGACCGACGGGCGTGCCCCGGAGCTGCGCCGGCTCGGTGACAGCTTCAACTCGATGGCGCTCAGCCTGCACCAGGCCCGCCAGCGTGAGCGGGAGTTCGTCGCGGACGCGTCGCACCAGCTGCGGACGCCACTGACCTCGGCCCGGATCCACATCGAGGGCCTGTCCCGGCTGTCGCCGACCGCACGGTTCGCGCTCAGCGACATCGACCGACTCGGCCGGATCGTCCAGCGACTGTCCCGGCTGGCCGGCTCGGACCGCCCGGGAGCCGATGTCGAGGGCAACGAAGAGCCGCTGGACCTCGCGCAGGCGGTGAAGGAGCGGCTGGTCGGCTGGAAGGCCGTGTACGCCGCCGACGACCTGGAACTGATCACCGGCGAGATGGTGCCGGGCGGTGTCGCGCCGGAGCTCGAGGTGGACGACATCCTCGACGTACTGCTCGACAACGCGTCCAAGTACGGCGCTCCGCCGGTCGAGGTCTCGGTGACCCGGGACGGCACCGAGGTCGTCATGTCGGTCCGCGACCACGGGCTCGGGCTCGGATCGCGCGACCTGAAGAAGGTCGGCGAGCGGTTCTGGCGCAGCGCGCACCACCGGGAGATGCCGGGCACCGGCCTGGGGCTGGCGATCGTCCGCTCCGAGGCGGCCCGGGTCGGCGGCCGCGTGGTCGCCCGCCCGCCGATCGGCGGCGGCCTGGTGATCGAGGTCCGCGTCCCCCTGATCGACGACTACGACGCCTGAGCACGACTACACCGCCTGCGCACCCGCTCCCGCCGGGTCCCCGCGGGCGTCAGATGTGGTTGTTGCGGTACCAGCGTTCGGCGGCGGCGTGCAGCGGGACCGGCATCGTCGCGATCGCTGAGCGCGGGTCCAGGGCGCCGGCCTCGGGGTGGTTCTTGACCAGGTCGTTCTGCCGGCGGAACAACGTGTTGACCGTCCACCAGGCCCACGAGTCGGACAGGGTCGGCTTGGTGACCAGGTAGTTCGGGATCGCCAGCGTCGCCACCGAACTGGCCAGCCCGTACTGCGAGGGCGGGATCGACGACACCACATATCCGCCGAACCGCGTGAGCGCGATCTTCTCGGCCACCGGACCGATGTCGAGCAGCCGGAACCCGATGCTCTTCTGCAGTTCCTTGATCGGGTCGGTCGGTACACCACCACTCCAGATCAGCGCATCGATCCCCTTCGGGTTCTTGCCGTTGGCCTTGTCCTCCAACTGCTTGACCGCGTCTTCCAGTGTCAGGTACTTCTTCGTCACCGTGACGCCTGCCGCGGCCAGGATGAGATCCGCGACGACCCTGGTGCCGGAGGTGGTCGGGCCGACGCTGACGACCAGGGGCGGCTTCTTCGGGTCCTTCTGGTTCAGGTCCTCGAGTTTCGACGCGTTCGAGGCCATCGGTACGACGACGTGGACATAGTTGTCGTACACCCGGGCGAGCGCGGAGAACTTCAGCCGGCCGGTGTCGAACTGCCCACTCCCCTCGTACGCCGCCAGCGCGGTGTCCGACGTAGCGAAGCCGAGGTCGGCCTTGCCGCTGGCCACCCTCATCAGGTTGTCGATCGAACCGTTGGTGAGCACCGGCTTGAGCTCCATGCCGGTGACCTCGCTGACCAGTCCGCTCAGCGCGCTGCCGAAGACCGCATAGACACCACCGGCGTTGCCGGTCGCGAACGTGGCCGGTCCGGCCGGAGCCGGCTCGTCGGCTCGGCCGCGGGAGCAGCCGGGCAGCATCAGAGCCGAGGCAGCGGCGGCACCTAGGCCGAGCACGCTGCGTCGGGTCATCCCAGTCGGCCGGGCAGGGGTCAGCAGGCGGGGGCGATCCATGCAGACAACCTAGACAACAACGGGGCCTCCGGGGTAGCCGCGTCCCCGGCCGCAACCGAACCGCTACCCGCAGGTACGGCGACGACCGCGATGAAACTATGTCTGGACGTGTCAGGGGTAGGTGTGACAGCGTTGTCATCCGTGCGGCCTGCGTGGGCCGCGTGAGGACCCCTTCCCCGGAGGATGATTTCGTGCACGACGACCGTCAACTCATCGAGGAGCGGCTTCAGCGCGCCCTGCGGGAACGGATCCGCCCCGCGATCTACGGCGCGGCGGTCCCGCTGGACATCGAGGTGTGGCACGCCCCTGGTGAGCCCGTGTCCCCCGCCGAGGCGCTCGCCCAGACCTACGAGCCGGCCGCGATCGGTCTGCCCTGGGGAGCAGCCTGGGGTACCGCGTGGTTCAAGTTCAGCGGCCAGGTGCCGGCCGAGTGGAGCGGCAGTGAGATCGAGGCGGTCATCGACCTCGGCTTCAGCGGCGGCCCCGGGTTCTCCGCGGAGGGTCTGGTCCACACGACCTCCGGCGTACCGCTGAAGGGTCTGCACCCGCGCCAGACCTATGCCCCGCTGTCGATCCTCGGCCCCGACGGTACGCCGGCCCACGCCGGCGACCGGATCGAGTTCTACGTCGAGGCGGCCGCGAACCCCGAGGTGCTCGGGTCGAACGCGTTCGCGCCGACCGACGTCGGCAGCAAGCCCGAGCCGGGCGGCACGCCGATCTACCGGCTGACCCGCGCCGACGTGGCCGTGTTCAACGCCGAGGTCTGGGACCTGATCCTCGACCTGGAGGCCCTCAACGGCCTGCAGGAGCAACTGTCCCTGCAGGAGCCGCGCCGCCGGGAGATCCTGCGGGCGCTGAGTCGCGCGCTGGACGCTCTGGACTACGAGAACGTGGCCGGCACCGCCGCTGACGCCCGCGCACAGCTGACCGACGTACTGAGCCGGCCGGCGCACGCCAGCGCGCACCAGCTGTCCGCGGTCGGGCACGCGCACATCGACTCGGCTTGGCTCTGGCCGCTGCGCGAGACCCGGCGCAAGGTGGCCCGGACGGTGTCCAACGTCGCCAACCTGGCCGAGGAGTACCCGGAGCTCGTCTTCGCGTTCTCGCAGGCCCAGCAGCACGCCTGGGTGAAGGACAACTACCCGGCGGTCTGGGAGCGGCTGAAAAAGGCCGTTGCCGACGGCACCATCGTTCCGGTGGGCGGTATGTGGGTCGAGTCCGACACCAACCTGCCCGGTGGCGAGGCACTGGCCCGGCAGTTCGTGCACGGCAAGAAGTTCTTCCTGGACGAGTACGGGATCGACACCCAGGAGGTCTGGCTGCCGGACTCGTTCGGCTACACCGCGGCGCTGCCGCAGCTGGTGAAGCTGTCCGGGTCGAGGTGGTTCCTGACCCAGAAGATCTCCTGGAACAAGGAGAACAAGTTCCCGCACCACACTTTCTGGTGGGAGGGCCTCGACGGCACCCGGGTGTTCACCCACTTCCCGCCGATCGACACCTACAACTCCGACCTGTCGGGCCGGGAGCTCGCGCACGCCCAGCGCAACTTCGCCGAGAACGGTGCGGCGACCCGCTCGCTCGTCCCGTTCGGGTACGGCGACGGCGGTGGCGGCCCCACCCGTGAGTTCGTCGCGACCGCTCGCCGGGTGGCGAACCTGGAGTCCTCGCCGCGGGTGACGATCGAGTCCCCGACCGAGTTCTTCAGCGCCGCCGAGGACGAGTACGCCGGCCACGCGCCGGTCTGGTCCGGTGAGCTCTACCTGGAGATCCACCGGGCGACCTACACCTCGCAGGCCAAGACCAAGCAGGGCAACCGGCGCAGCGAGCACCTGCTCCGCGAGGCCGAGCTGTGGTCGGCCGCGGCCGTGGTCGCGGGCAAGCTGGACGCGTACCCGTACGAGGACCTGGACCGGATCTGGAAGGCCGTGCTGCTGAACCAGTTCCACGACATCCTGCCCGGCTCGTCGATCTCGTGGGTGCACCGCGAGGCCGAGGAGACGTACGCTCGGTTGGCTTCCGAGTTGGAGGCGATCATCGCGACGGCGCAGCAGGCGCTGGCCGGCTCCGGTGACGCGCAGATCGTGTTCAACGCCGCACCGCACGGGCGCAACGGTGTCGCCGGACTCGGCGCCGGTATCGCGGCCGGCGAAGGCCAGTCCGTGTCGGTCGAGAACGGCGTACTGGACAACGGGCTGATCCGGGTCACCATCGACGAGCGCGGTCTGATCACCTCGCTGTACGACGTCGAGGCCCAGCGTGAGGTGATCGCACCAGGTGCCGCAGGCAACCTTCTGCAGCTGCACGTGGACACCCCGAACAACTGGGACGCGTGGGACGTCGACTCGTTCTACAAGAACAACGTCCGGGACGTCACCGAGGTCGACAGCGTCGACTTCAGCACCGTCTCCGGCGTCGCGACGGTGGTCGTGACGCGGTCGTTCGGCCGGTCGTCGGTGACCCAGACGCTGCGGCTGCGGCCGGGCGCGAAGCGGGTCGACATCGAGACCACGATCGACTGGCACGAGGCGGAGAAGTTCCTCAAGGCGGCGTACCCGGTCGACGTGCACGCCGACCGGTCGGCGTCGGAGACCCAGTTCGGGCACATCTTCAGGCCGACCCACCAGAACACCTCGTGGGACGCGGCGAAGTTCGAGATCGCGGCGCACCGCTGGGTGCACGTCGGCGAGGCAGGGTACGGCGTTGCCGTCGTCAACGACTCGACGTACGGCCACGACATCAACCGGACCGCCCGCGAGGACGGCGGGACCACGACCACGATCCGGACCTCGCTGATCCGGGCGCCGCGGTTCCCCGACCCGCAGACCGACCAGGGCGTGCACACCGTGAACCACGCGCTGGTGGTCGGCGCCGGGATCCCGGACGCGATCGAGGAGGGCTACCGGATCAACCTGCCCGAGCGGGTCGTGACCGGAGCCGAGGGTGCCGAGCCGCTCGTTGCCGTTGACAACGACAACGTGATCGTCGAGGCGCTGAAGCTGGCCGACGACCAGTCCGGCGACGTCGTCGTCCGGCTGTACGAGTCCTCCGGCGGCCGCGCTCGCGCCACCGTCACGCCGTCGTTCGGCGCGGCGTCGGTGACCGAGGTCGACCTGCTCGAGCGCCACCTGGCGGACCGCGAGTTGACGGAAGGCGGGGTCTCCTTCGAGCTCCGCCCGTTCCAGATCCTCACCCTCCGCTTCAAGCGCTCCTGACCACCGGCCACAAGCCGGGGGCGTGAACCCCCACCGGGGACCTGAGACAGGCAATAACCTGTCCCAGGCCCCCGGTTCCTGTCCACGGCCCCGGCTTCTGGCTGGCGGGCGGCGGCGCTTGTCGCGGACGACGCCCGGTGTTCACCCGTCTGACGTAGCGTGAAGGTATGGCCTCGACACCCTTGCTCGGTGCCCGGACGCTCGACCGGCAGACGGCGCGCACGCTCCCGCCAGGTCCGCGCTTGCCCACGCTGGTTCAGACCGTCCTGTTCGCGAGTCACCGCCGGACGTTCTTCCCACGGATGCGGGAGAAGTACGGCGATGTGTTCACGATCCGACTGGTTCCGTCCAGCCGCGTGTGCGTCGTATTGAGCCGGCCGGACCACATCCGCGAGGTGTTCGGCAGCCCGCCGTCGGTGATGCACGCGGGCGAGGGCAACACCGTGCTCGAGCCGATCATGGGCTCGCATTCGCTGCTCCTCCTCGATGACGAGGACCACGTCCGGATGCGCCGGCAGCTGATGCCGGCCTTCTCCGGCCAGGCCTTGCGTGGGTACGCCGAGATGGTGCACGAACTCGCCCTTGCGGAGGTCGCCACCTGGACGACCGGCACTCCATTCAAAGTGCACCAGCGGATGCGGAATCTGACCCTCGAGATCATTCTTCAGGTCATCTTCGGCGTGACGGACTCCGACCGGCTGGCCTTGCTAAGGCCGCTGATGGACAAGATCGTCTCGGTGTCGCCGGTGATCATGCTCGGCGGGTTCTACCCGGCGCTGCTCCGGATCCGGCCGTGGCGCACGTACCTGGAGACCCAGCAGCAGGTCGACGAGATCCTGTACGACGAGATCGCCAAGCGCCGCGGGGATCTTGCCGGACGCACCGACGTACTCTCGCGGTTGCTTGCTGCCGGCAACTGGACGGACGAGGAGCTGCGGGACCAGCTGGTCACGCTGCTGCTGGCCGGGCACGAGACAACCGCGACCGCACTGGCCTGGACGTTCCATGAGCTGGCCCGAAGTCCGGAGGATCTGGCTTTCGGTCAGCGGGCTTCGGATGCCGGTGCCGACAACGAGCTGGAGGCGATCCTCAAGGAGGCCCTGCGACTGCACCCGGTCGTGTACCAGGTCGGCCGGCGAGTCACCGAGACCACGGACATCGCCGGCTACCGGCTGCCACGGGGTACGACGATCATGGCCGCGATCGGCCTGGTCCACCGGGACGGCGAGCACTTTCCCCAGCCGAAGGAGTTCCGCCCGCAGCGGTTCCTCTCCGATGATCCGCCGGCCCCCGGCACGTGGATGCCGTTCGGCGGCGGGGCGCGGCGGTGCATCGGGGCCGGCTTCTCACTGATGGAAGGCACGGAGATCCTCCGTGCCGCGCTCGCCGCCTACAACTTCACCGCCCCGAACCCCAAGCCCGAGCCGGCTCAAGCCAAGAACGTCACCCTGGTCCCCCGCCGAGGCTCCGAAGTGATCGTCACCCGCCGCTGATCTCAAGTAGTGCGGGGAGGATCCTGCGCCGATACGCGCCGGGATCCTCCCCACTTCCTAGTCTTCGGGGTCGCCGACGTCGCCCAGGTCGACGTTCTCGTAGGACTCGAGGTCTTCCTCGTCGTCGTCCTCGAGTTCGAAGTTCTCCTCGTCGTCGACGACATGGACGGCGGCTTCCTCGGCGGACGCCGCGGCCCCGTCGAAGCCGACGTCTTCGGCGATCAGTTCCTGGTCGTCGTCGCTGTGGGCGCCCTCGTCGGGTGCGACCAGGCGGCCGGAGCGCTCGACCCCGATCTCGGGACCGCCGACGTCCTCGCCGTCCTCGGCGTACGGGTCGACGTCCGGCTCCTCCTGGGCGATCCGCTGGTCCAGCGTCTCGCCCTCCAGCGCCTCCTCGGCCGTCGTACCGAATCCCTCGCCCGCGGACCACTTCTCCGGCGGCGAGTACCCCTCGTCGAGCAGGTCCTCCACCCCACGGTCGTTCAGGGTGTCCTCGGCCTGCAGCTGGTCCTCGTCGTCGACGCTGTAGCTGCCGTAGTCCTCACGGTTGTTCTCCGTCATGCCCCAACCCTGACGCCCAGGAGCGGGCGAAGCAAGCCGGAGAGCTCGTGCACCACAATGGGGCGCGTGGATCCGGTCAGGCTGACGTTGGACCAACTGCGGGAGCTGCGCGACGACATCGCGCCGCAGGCAGCCCGTCGTTCGCGCGCCTCGATCCGTCGCCGGGTGGAACGCTGGCAGAGCCGGGTCTTCTTCATCGCCCAATGCGCCATCGCGGCCGGGGTGGCGTGGGCCTTGGCCCGGTACGTCGTCGGCCACAAGACACCGTTCTTCGCTCCGGTCGCGGCGATGGTGTGCCTCGGCTTCAGCTTCGGCCAGCGGCTGAGCCGGGTCGTCGAGGTGATGGTCGGCGTGGCCGTCGGGGTCGGCGTCGGCGACCTGTTCGTCCGCGTCTTCGGCACCGGGGTCGCGCAGATCATCTTCGTGATCGCGCTCGCGATGAGCATCGCCGTCCTCCTCGGCGCCGGCACTCTGATGTCGACGCAGGCAGGCGTCCAGGCCGCGATCGTCACCACCCTTCTGCCGAACCCGGGCGCCGGCTTCAGCCGCTGGCTGGACGCGGTCCTGGGCGGCCTGGTCGCGCTGGCCGCCGCCACGATCGCCCCGGTCACGGCGATCCGCCGTCCCCGGCAACAGGCCAACGGGGTCCTGACCGAGCTGGCCGAGATTCTGGTCGAGACCGCCGACGGCCTCCGGGCCTGGGACGAGGTGGCGGTCACCGACGCGCTGCGCCGGGCCCGCGCCTCCGAGTCACTGCTGGACGACCTGCGGAGCGCCGCCGACGAGGGGGTCGCAGTGGTCCGGCTGTCGCCGTTCCGGCGCCGGCACCGCGGCCGGGTCCAGGAGATCGCCGACCTCGTCGTACCGCTGGATCGCGCGATCCGGAACATCCGCGTCCTGGTACGACGCTGCGCGGTGTCCGTCTGGCGTGACGAGGCGATGCCTGACGAGTACCCGCTGCTGCTCGACCGCCTCGCCGACGGCACCCGGCTGATCGGCGAGTCGCTGTTCGAGCCGGCCGCCGATGTCGCCGCCCACCGCGTGCTGGGCGAGCTCGGCCGCCGCACGGCGAAGATGCCGCTGCCTGCCGGCCTGTCGGCGATCGTGGTCCTCGGCCAGATCCGCTCCACCGTGGTCGATCTGCTCGAACTGACCGGGACGACGTACGACGAAGCCCGCGACCTGGTCCCGCTCCGCCCCGACGGGCTGGATGAGAAGTAGGTCACATCAAAAAGATGAGCCGGATTCCCGTCATACCCCGGGACCGCGTGCGTCTCACTGGCATGACGATCCACCGACTGATGACCTCGATGGCCACCGAGCAGGTTCGCCGGCTCGAGGATCTGCTGGCCATCGACACGACCGTGACCACAGACGACCGGAGCGACGCCGCCGCCGAGCAGTAGTTGGCGCGAACCGGACGAACGGATCCAGGCGGCGCACCCGGACGGTCTTGCCCACCGAGCTAGACCGCACGGAGGTCGCACCAACGCAGAGGCGCCCAGTGCGAGGCGCCGCCGGATCCGTCTGGTGCATCACCACAGAGATGCACCGCAACCACCCGCCGGCTGTCCTGACGCCGCTTGCGCGAGGCTCAGGCCAAACCGGCGGGTGGTTTATTTGCAGGGAAGGAAGGAAAACAAAGAAAGGTGAGCGGGGGTCAGCCGGCCACGGTGATCTCGGTGGTGACCGAGTTGGCGATGAAGCACTCCTGGTGGGCCAGGTGGTGCATCCGCTCCAGCACCTCGGCGTCCGGCTCCGGGCCGCCCCAAACGATCTTCGGGTTCAGCGTCACCTGCGTGATCGCGAGCCGACCCGCCTCGTTCGGCGCCATCACCCCGACCGCGTGGTCGTCGTACGCGTCGACGACCAGACGCTTGCGGGCCGCGATCGCCAGGAACGTGAGCATGTGGCAGGACGACAGCGCCGCCACGAACGCCTCCTCCGGATCGACCGGGCCCGGGTTGCCGAGGTACTTCGGGTTCGCCGACCCGGGCACGGTGATCCCGCCGTCGAAGCGCCACTCGTGGTCGCGGTTGTACGTGTCGTAGCCGAACTCGTGCTCACCACGGCTCCAACTGACATCGACCACGTGCTCCGACATGCTCAGCTCATCCTTCCGAGACAGCCGTCCTCGCGGTTGCGGTGACGGGATTCGATCGTACGGGAGTGTGCCCGGGCAGCTTGGCGACGAAGTCACTGTCGTAGCGGGCGGCCATCCCGGCGACCGGGAAGTCGGTGGTCACCCACTGCGCACCGCTGGCCAGCGCGATCCCGAGCCGGCTGTAGTCCTTGTCCCGGATCGTCGCCATCGGCTCGTCCGACCTGGTCCGGACCAGGTACCCCTTCTTCACCAGGCGCTGGATCTCGGCCTGGTTCGCACCACGCGGGTCGTTCACCTCGGTGACGGCGGCGTCGGCCGCGCCCTCCGGACCGCGCGTGAAGACCGCCCGGCCTTCCAGGTTCGGCTTGCCGGCGGTGTAGAGGTCGCGGATCTCACCAGGACCGCCGTTGTCGAAGTAGAACATCACCTGGCCGTGGGCGCTGCTCAGCTTCGGCCAGCCCTTCGTCAGCACCGACTGCTCGAGCGTCAGGCCCGGCTTGCGTACGTCGTCCGGCGTGAGGATCTCCTTCTCGGTGAACACCGAGCGGATCTCGGTGTCGACAGAGTCCAGGTTCACCGCGTTCCACGGCGGCGCCTTCACACCACCGGCGGCGACCACGTTCGGGTCGGACTGCTTCAGCTCGAGGTTGATCGCGATCGGTACGTGGTTGGGGTGCGCGTCGGACCAGGTCTTCACCTGCTGCAGGCACAGCACGAAGGTGTCGCAGTTGGTGTTGTAGTCGAAGTCCGGGACGTGCATGACCTTGATGCCGGGCTGGGCCATCGCCGGGTCGGTCAGCGGGCCTTGACCGGTCAGCTTCCGGATCAACGGGTACGTGTACAGCCCGCCCTGCGGGTCCGGGAACAGGTCGAGCTCGAGGGACCGAACGTTCTGGTCCTCCAGCTGCTGGTCGATCGGGGCGTGCGAGTACCAGAGATCGACCGAGCCCGGGTTGTTCTGCAGCTGGACCTTCTGCTCGTTCGGGCTCAGCTCGCGGTGGTAGGAGTTGTGCGATCCGACCACCTGCATCTGGTTGAGTCGCAGGCCCGCCCCCGCGCCCTGTGGGTCGTGCCGGCCGGTGAGCGCCGTACCGGCGAGGCCGGAGGCGGCGACCGCGGCGGAAGCCACGCCGGCGACCATCGTTCTGCTGATGCGCATGCGAAGAGTTCCCCTCCTGTGGACAGCGATTGACGGCAATCTGTCACAGTAAGGTGCCAACGTTGTCCCCCTGGAGGATGGACAATGAGCGACATGGTGACTTCGGGGGCCTATCCGCTCCGCCGGACGCCCACCCAGGACCGCGCGAGCCGGCAGGTCGAGCGGATCCTGGACGCGGCCTGCGCCGAGGTGGTCGAGCGCGGGTACGACGCCGCGTCGACGAGCGGGATCGCCAAGCGGGCCGAGATCGCGGTCGGCAGCGTGTACCGGTACTTCCCGGACAAGCGAAGCCTGATCCAGGCGATCGAACGCCGGAACCAGGCGCGCTACACCGAGGCGGTCCGCGAGCGGCTGGCGACGGTAACCAGTTGGCGTGGTGCTGTCGACGTCACGCTCGACACGTTCCGGGAGATGCATCGCAACGACCCGGGCTTCCGCGCGGTGGTGTTGAGCGGGTTGGGTGACCCGGACCTGGAAACCCAGCCTGGTGAGTACGACGACCAGCATGCCGGTGAATTCGCCGAGCTGCTGGCGGTTCGCTTCGGCGCGGACGACAGCCGCGAGTTCCGGCTGGCGGTCACGCTGAGCATCGCGATGGGTGAATCCCTGGCGCATCTGGCCGATCGGCTGCCGGCCGCGGAAGCGGAGTTCGTTCTGTCGCAGGGACGTCCGGTGCTGTACAACCTGCTGGCCCCGCACCTGCCGTCCTGACGGCAGGTGCGGAAAACTGAAAGGCCCCCGCCTCGAAGGCGAGGGATTGCGGATCACTCCGGTTGCCGACCGCTGTCGCGGTCAGCTCTTCATGGCTGTGGAACTGGATCCGCCGACTGTCCGGCCCGCGGTCCCAGCTGGGGCCAGTGGCTGACCCGGCCGGCGATGCGGGCCCGGCGGGGCGTCCGTACGTCGTAGCTGACGATGACCCGGTCACCCTTGGCGTAGGTCATCCGGCTCCCGGTCGGGAACTTCCGGGACACCTCGAACGGTCCCTCACCCCGGCGGGTGCAGTACTCGACGGTGACCTCGGTGTATTCGGCCGGGATCCCGCCGTCCAGCTGACCGCGGACCGGGCCACGAACCCGGATCACCTGCCCCGCGGTCTTCTCCTCCGTACCCGACGGGGTTTCGTTCCGGCGCAGACCGCCGATCACGTCTGCAGCGATGCATGCCGTGACCAGCAGCACCAGGCCGAACCCACCGAGCACAACGATCGTCAACATGGCACTCACCCCCGACGCGCCGCCCGCGAGCAGCGCGGTCGTCGTAGTCGAACTGCCTTGCGCGGCCCTTGCCGCACACCGGTGAGACGCCGCAGGCGACCAGTCGGTTCCAGGTCAGTACAAAGATCTTTGACAGAGCAGACAGTGGCGGCTGTGGTCGGGGCAGACGGAGCGTGGTGGGAGGGAGCGCGGTCAGTTTCCGCCCATGCCGAACTGGTACCGCGAGGGCACGGGACGGTTGGTTCCGAGGGCTTCCTCGGCGGCAAGCCAGTAGTCCGTGAGCGGGTTCGCACCCTCGCGGACAGTCGCGAGCTGGATGCCTTCGGCGAGTAGCTCGTGGGCAGTCTGGGGGTTGCCGATCTGCAGCGCGTGGCGGACGCGCAGCAGCCGGATCCGCGGGTCGTCCGGAGCATGGTCGAGCATGCGCTCGGCTCGCGCTACGTCCGTGTCGAGGGCAGCGGCGACGGCTTCCGCGACCAGCGGCACGAGGTCGGGCCGGAGCTCGACCGCGCGTTCGTAGTACGACAGGTCGCCGGTCACCAGCCCGAGGTTGCGCAGCGCCCACGGGTTGTCGCCGGACCGCCGCCACGCGTCGACCGCACTCTCCACCTCGCCGGCACAGTGCCGCGCGACACCCCGGTGGTACCAGACCAGCCAGTTGTCCTCGGCCCTCTCCAGCAACTCCCGCCACGCCACCAACGTCCCATCGGGTACGCCGTCAACCGCGGGCAACCGCCCGTCCAGCAGTGGCGACCATGCGCGTTCCCGCGAGGTCATCGTGTCGTCGGCGAACGGCGTACCGGGTGAGATCGTCCACCCGGTCCGTGCCACCTCCAACGCACCCCACCCCGACCCGACCGCCAACTGCTCGACCGGTGCGGCATCGACCACCGCGAGCCACTCCCGCTCGCGCGCCGCCAGGTCATCGACTACTGGACGGAGTGCCGAAGCCCCTGCATTACGGGCCGTTTGCCAGTCTTCCGAGTGCGCAAGAGCGGGATCCACCGACATCCGTCCGTAGGCTTCCAGCCAATGCCAGGAAGTTGCTGCGGGCAACTTCAAGTGCTCCAGCTGAGTCCGCGCCAGTCCGGCCTGGATCTCGGCGTACCCGCCGCCCTCGAGGCCCGGCGCCAGCCAGTCCTGCCAGCGCCGGCCGCCGTCGCTCTCACCCCAGACGAAGAGCTTCCGCCCGCGCAACCGTTCGGTCGACGCCTGCGCCAACCCGTGGCCGGCCGCATCCACCGACGCGATCCACGGCCGCTCGCCGGCCAGCGGTTCGAAGAAGAAGTCGACCGCCCGCGGATGCCGCATCGGGTAGGTCAGGTCGATGCCGTCGAAGTCCGGTACGCCGATCAGGTCGAGCCATCGGCCGGTCGCATCCGGGCGGTCCGCACCGGCGTACCCGAACCGCCAGGCCTGGTCCGCCGGCACCAGCACCCGCGTCTCCGGCGACTGCTCGACCGCGATGTTCGACCACCAGTACGCCGGGACCTCGGTGTCGGACGGGTTCTGCAGGCGGACCCCGACGTACAGGAACTCCGCGTCGGCCGGCAGCCAGAAGTCGAGCTGGGTGACGAGGTTCCGGGTCCGTTCGAGCTCCCAGAGCCGGAGCACCGGCGTACCGTCCGGGCCTTCGACACGGGCGGCGTGCAGGGGAGCGCAGGTGCCGGTCCAGTGGCCGGTGCTGCCGACGTTCCACTCGACGCCGCCGGCGAACCAGGCGTTGCGCAGAGCAAGGTTCGCCGGCTGGAAGACGGGATTGCGGTAGAGGAGTTCCTGTCCGCTGCTTTTGTGGACGAGCGAGTAGAGCCGTCCGCCCAGGCTGGGCATTACGGTCGCACGCAGGTGATCGTTCTCCAGGACGAGCACGGGGAAGGCGGTGTCGACCAGCGAGCGGTCGTAGCCGTCCTGGTTGAGGCACGGCAGTGTGCTGTGCAGACGTCCGTACTGGATGTTGTCGCGCAGGTCCTCAGGGAGGTCGGCGAGGTTCTCGACGGACTTGAGCTCTTGGTGGCTGTGCAGCGGAGCGAGCGGATTCTCCGGTCCGAGGGAGGCGGCGGGCAGGACGAGCTGATGCGCGGAAAGAATCGTCACAACCGCCATCCTTTCAATTGCGCTATATATGGACACCATGGACGCCGATGTGATCGTGGTCGGGGCGGGGCTGGCCGGGCTGGCCGCGACCGCCGAGCTGGCCGACGCGGGCCGGAAGGTACTGCTGCTGGACCAGGAACCCGAGGCGTCACTGGGCGGCCAGGCGTTCTGGTCGTTCGGTGGACTGATGTTCGTCAACTCCCCCGAGCAGCGCCGGATGGGGATCAAGGACTCACGCGACCTCGCGATGCAGGACTGGCTCGGCTCGGCCGGGTTCGACCGGCTCGACGACGAGGACAAGTGGGCCCGGCAGTGGGCCGAGGCGTACGTCGACTTCGCCGCCGGTGAGAAGCGTCCGTGGCTGCATGGCCAGGGCGTGCGGTTCTTCCCCGTGGTCGGCTGGGCCGAGCGCGGTGGGTACAACGCCGACGGTCACGGCAACTCGGTCCCGCGCTTCCATATCACCTGGGGCACTGGGCCGGGTCTGGTCGCGCCGTTCGAGCGGCGGGTTCGCGAGGCGGTGGCGAAGGGTTTGGTCGAGTTCCGCTTCCGGCACCGCGTGGACGAGCTGACCCTCACCGGCGGAGTGGTCGACGGCGTGACGGGCAAGGTGCTGGAGCCGAGCACCGTCGCCCGTGGGGTGTCGAGTTCACGCGTCGAGATCGGTGACTTCAGCCTGACCGCACAGGCCGTGATCGTCACGTCCGGCGGCATCGGCGGCAACCACGACCTCGTACGCGCGCAGTGGCCGGCGCGGATGGGTCAGCCGCCGAAGCGGATGATCAGCGGCGTCCCGGCGCACGTGGACGGCCGGATGCTCGCGATCACCGAGCGGGCCGGCGGCCGGTACGTGAACCGCGACCGGATGTGGCACTACACCGAAGGCATCCAGAACTGGGACCCGATCTGGCCGATGCACGGCATCCGGATCCTCCCCGGTCCGTCGTCGCTGTGGTTCGATGCCACCGGCAAGCGACTCCCGGTGCCGCTCTTCCCCGGCTTCGACACCCTCGGCACGCTCGAGCACATCATGCGGACCGGCTACGACTACACCTGGTTCGTGCTCACCCAGAAGATCATCGAGAAGGAGTTCGCCCTCTCCGGCTCCGAGCAGAACCCGGACCTGACCGGCAAGGACATCAAGGGCGTGCTCGGCCGCGCCCGTGGCGGGGCGACCGCGCCGGTGCAGGCGTTCATGGACAAGGGCGCCGACTTCATCGTCCGCGGCAACCTGCCCGATCTGGTCCGCGGGATGAACGACCTGACCGGTGACAAGCTGATCGACCTCGACGACCTGGAGCGCCAGATCGTCGCCCGGGACCGCGAGATCACCAACACGTTCACCAAGGACCTGCAGATCACTGCGCTGCGCGGCGCCCGGAACTACCGCGGCGACAAGCTGATCCGGGTCGCGTCACCACACCGCATCCTCGATCCCAAGGCCGGCCCGCTGATCGCCGTACGGCTGAACATCCTGACCCGCAAGTCCCTCGGCGGTCTGCAGACCGACCTGGACTCCCGCGTGCTGCGTGCCGACGGTACGCCGCTGCCCGGGGTCTACGCGGCCGGCGAGGTCGCCGGCTTCGGCGGCGGCGGCATCCACGGCTACCGTTCCCTGGAAGGCACCTTCGTCGGCGGCTGCCTCTTCACCGGACGTACGGCGGGCCGCGCGGCCGCGAAGGCGGTGTCCTAAGAGACCATCCGGACGCAGCGGGTTGTGTGGTCCGACCCTCTGTCTGGCGAAGGAGGCGACTCCTAGCGTGACGCCATGCGCCGCCTCCTCGCCCTGTCTTCCACCCTGTTCTCCGCCGTCCTGCTGCTCACGGGTGTGACCGTGCCGGCCGACGCTCATCGACTGATCCGCGTGCCGGGTGCCGAGTACCAAGAACTCGCGCGCCTGGACGATCTGACCACGGCCGGGACCGTAGCCTCCGGTCACACCAACCCCGCCGACTACGCGGGGCTCACCCAGGCGGGTCTGCCGGCGCCGTCCGGAGTGCCCGGGATCCAGATCGACGGCTACTTCCCGGACAACTCGCACCTGAACACCAACCACGGCTGGAACCACGACTCCCAGTTCGTGATCCGGCTGCCGCGGCGGTGGAACGGCGGACTGGTCGTCTCCGGGTCGCCTGGTGTGCGAGCGCAGTACGCGAACGACAAGGCGATCTCGGACTACGTGCTCTCCCTGGGTTATGCGTACGCCGGCACCGACAAGGGCAACACGGGCGCGGAGTTCTACACCGACGGACTGCGTCCCGGCGACGCGATCGTGGAGTGGAACGTCCGTACGACGCAGCTGACGCGGGCCGCGCGGGCCACGATCGCGCAGTACTACGGCCGCCCGCCCCGTGAGGTGGTTGCCGCGGGGATCTCGAACGGCGGCTATCTGGTCCGTTGGCAGCTCGAGAACCACCCCGAGCTCTACACCCGCGGCGTCGACCTCGAAGGGACGCTGTGGACCGTGAACGGGCCCAATCTGTTCACCTTCCTGCCTCCGGCGATCAGGGGCTACGAGCAACATTCTCCGGAGCTCATCACCGGCGCCGGGTTCGATCCGCGGTCGGACTTCCTCTGGGACTACCACTACGCGATCTACTGGAAGCTGACCCAACGGATCTACGCCGCCGAGCTCGACCCGACGTACACCGGCACCGAGGCCGACTACGACTACGCGCACCGGCCCGAAGCACACAAGGCGGTCAAGCGGATCGCGTTGACCGGGAAGATCGGCAAGCCGCTCCTCACGATTCACGGGACCTACGACAGCCTGCTCCCGATCACCCAGGACTCCGACGTGTACGCCGGAATGGCTCGGAGCACCGGGCTGCACATGTACCAGCGGGTCGAGGCAGGCAACCACGTCGACGGTCTCGTCGACACCTACCCCGACCGGCTGACCCCGCTGGTTCCCTTGTTGCGGGAAGCGATCAGAACACCATCGTGAGCAGGTCGGCGAACAGTTCCTGTTCGTCGATCTCGAGCCCGCGGTTGGTGAACCAGGTCGCCATGTTGTGGCAGTCCCGCAGCAGGAAGTCCATGCCCTTCGGATTGCCGACGATGTCGACCACCTGCGGCAGGTCGATCATCACGATCCGATCCCCCTGGGCGAGGACGTTGTATGGCGACAGGTCGCCATGGGCCAACCCCGCCCTGGCCAACTCGCGCATCCCGTGCCGCACCTGCTCGAAGTACTGACCGAGCAACTCCTTCGACGGGCGGACCTGGGCGAGCCGTGGCGCGGCGCCGCCCTCACCGTCGTCGATGAACTCCATCAGCAACTCGGTACCGTCCACCTGGACCGGGTACGGCACCGGGACGCCGGCCTTCCACAGGGCGCACAACGCACCCCACTCGGCGCCGGCCCACTGCCCGGCGGCGACGTTGCGACCGTGTGAGGTCTTCTTCGCCATCGCCCGGGTGTCGCGGCTGTTGCGGGTACGGCGCCCTTCGACGTACGACGTACTGCGATGGAAGGACCGGTGTTCCTCGGTGCGGTACCGCTTCGCGGCGAGCAGCGAGGAACGCGCCGGGTTGTCACCGATGGCTTCGACGGCCCGCTCGACCAGGAAGACGTCGGCTTCCTTGCCGGTTTTGAGGACGCCGAGCTCGGTGTCGATCGCAGCCTGTTCCGTCACAACCCAATCGGGTCGTGGTTCCGGGCCGCGAGAACCGCGCTCGACGTCCAGCCAGGTGGACCACCGCTGATCCTGTCCCAGATGTTCGTCGACCTCGGTGAAGCGGAAGACGAAGGCATCGGCCGGATCTGGTTGGGACTCGTCGCTGGTGAAGTCCGCCCAGCGGGAGTCGAGGTCTGAGAGGTTGTCAGAAAGGTCGTGCGAAGAACTAGACGCTGTACGAAAGACGTCTGAAGACATCTGGAGTGCTCCTGAACGGTGAGGTGAGACTGACGCGGACATGCCGCAGCACAGTGATGGCCATCCGTCAGCCCTCCTTAGGTCCAGGCAGCGCTCGCCGCTACTCGGTCGAACCAGGATGCACGCCCCTCTCGGGGCGCGCAACGTATTTATCGCAGCTGAGAACGCCCGGTCGGCCGCAGGCGCAACTCCTGGGCCGGCGCGACCGTCCGGCAGACGAGTTCGGGTAGCACCTGCCGCTGCCACACCGCCGAGGCCGCGAGCCGCCGGCGATGGTCGTCGTACGCCGCGTCGTCGGCGAAGCGGGCGAACCACACCAGCACGACCTCGTCCCGCAGCGGCAACGCCGGAAAGTTGTTCTCGGCAACCAAAGTCTCGAAGACCGCGACCGGCTCGGCCCCGGCGCCGGCCAACGCGGGGACGACGTGATCGGTGAAGAATTCGACGAACCCGTCATCGGGCGAACCGCGGTGGTACACGGCTCCGGCCACGATCGAGTCCGGGACTTCCGTCGTACCTCGCGGTGGGCGGGGTGAGTCCAGGCCGGGATAGCCGGCCCCGAGGTGCAAGGGCTTGAGCAGGAGAGCGTTGTCGGAATCGATCATCGTCTTGTTGGCGATCGCGGCATGCTCGCGCCAGATCGGGCCGTAGTAGAAGGCGTTCAGCGCATCGGCCCTGGCCGGCAGGTCGGCGAAGCCGCGGAGCCAGACGAAGCGGTCCGGGTCGTCGAGGTCGCGGAACTGGCCGACGATGTGCATGCCGGCCGCTTCCTGTCCTTCGACGAAGTGTTCGTCGAAGACATCGATCAGGGTGTCGCGCTGCCCGGGATGCAGCGTGTATTGGCGCAGGTCGACCACGGCGCAGCACTCGTCCATGGATCGTAGTGAAGCAGCTATCCCTGACAGAAGCTGTCAGTGTTCAGAGCAGCTCTCGCACCGCCCGGTCTACCGCGGGATGGGGATCATCGGGGTCGCGAAGGCCAGTCAGCTGCAGCTCGCCCAGCCGCTGCTCACCCTCGTCTGGTCGGTGCTGCTGATGAACGAGCGCCTCCCGATCACCGCGCCCCTCACCGCGGTCGTCGTACTGCTCTGCATCGTCGCGACTCAACGCACACGTTTCAAACACCTGTAACAGCCGGGTACTTGAAAGCGGCGGCTGAGTTTGATCTGGTGGAGACAAGTGGTTCAGCCGTGATGCCACCGACCTGCACGACGACACGACGAGGTCCCTCCCGTGACGATCGCAGCTGTCAGCGCCAACGACTCCAAACAGCGCATTGCTGATTCAACCCATGAACTTCTGCTCGAAGCCGATGGAACCCCGGATCCGCGCCACCAGGAACTCCTGGACGAGGTCGTCATCCTGAACGCCCCGGTCGCCCGATCGATCGCCTCGCGATACCGCAGCAAGGGTGTGGATTCAGACGACCTCGAACAGGTCGCCTATCTCGGCCTGGTCAAAGCCGCCAACGGCTACCGGGTCGACGCGTCCACGGCCTTCCTGTCGTACGCCGTACCGACGATCAGAGGCGAGCTGAAACGGTACTTTCGCGACTGCGCGTGGACCGTGCGGCCACCGCGCCGGGTCCAGGAGGTCCAGGGCAGTATCGCTGCCGCCGAGCCTGAGCTGATCCAGCGCCTCGGCCACGTTCCCACCGACGCGGAGACTGCGGCGGCACTCGGTACGGATGCGGCCGAGGTCGCCGAGGCCAGCTCGGTGCGCGGCTGTTTCACCACGCTGTCCCTGGACGCGCCCGGCTCGGTCGAGGGCGGGACCAGCCTGCTCGACACGGTCGCCGATGACGAGGACGGCTACGACCTGGTCGAGAACGTGCACACCCTGACGCCGGCGGTCGCGAGCCTCGGCGACCGGGACAAGCGGATCCTCGAGCTCCGGTTCCGCAACGGCTTCACCCAGGAAGAGATCGGCCAGGAGCTCGGGGTCAGCCAGATGCAGGTCTCCCGCCTGCTCCGCGGCATCCTCGACCGCCTCCGCACCGACCTCGCCGCCCCGGACGGCGTACCGAAGAACGGGTAGTGGTCGGCCCGGCTCGGCTGCCCCGAGCGGGAGGAGAGGGTCGTCGGACGGGCTGAAGGCCGTACTACCCGTTCATCGGTACGGTAGCGTCGCCTTCGTGGACTTCGAAGAGGCGGCGGATGCGCTCTATGCGGCGCCGGCTGCCGACTTCATTGCTACTCGCAACGAGCTGGCCAAACAGCTGAAGGCGGACGGCGACCAGGTCGGATCGACGCGGCTGAAGGCGATGCGCAAACCGACCGTCGCCGCCTGGGTGACGAACCTGGTGGCCCGCGAGCGGCCCGACGACCTGGACGACCTACTCGCGCTCGGCGACGAGTTCCGCCAGGCGACCGCCGATCTCGACGGTGACCGGCTGCGCGAGCTGACACCGAGACGCCACCAACTGCTGGACAAGCTGTCCAAGGAGGCCACCAAGCTGGCCGGCGAGGAGGGCCAGAAGGTCAGCGCCGACGTCGGTCAGAAGCTGCGGGAGACCCTCGACGCCGCGCTGGTCGACCCGGCCGCGGGTGACGCCGTACGCGAAGGCCGGTTGAGCAGTGCGCTACGGCACGTCGGCTTCGGCGTCGTCGACGAGAACGGCGAACCCTCCAACGTCACCCCGCTCACCGACGAACGCCGCCAGGCCGCCCGGGACCGGCGCAAGGCCCAGCAGACGGAGGCCGACGAGGAGTCGGCGGCTGCACGTAAGAAGCGCGAGGCGGCGGAGCGCGACGAGGAGGAGCGGGAGGCCGCCGAGAAGGCGAAGGCCAAGCAGGCCTTCGAGGACGCGGTCACGGCCGCGCAGGAGGCCGAGGCGACGGTCGAGGACCTCGACAACCAGCTCGACGACGCCCGCGACGCCCTGACCGCCGCCCAGGAGCTGGTACGACGCCTGGGCGCCGAGCTCGACGACGCTCGCAGGGCCGCCCGCGACGCCCAGAAGGAAAGTCGCGAGGCGCGGAAACGCTACAACCGGCTCTGACCAGCGGGTGCAGAAGCTGATCGACACCAGAAGTCCACCGCGAGGAAGGCCACGAAGAAGGCGGCCTGAGCTTCGCGGACGGCCGGGCTCACTCGTCCGGCGTCGGCAGGAGGTAGGTGCTTGGGTTGGCGGGGGCGCCGGCGTCGAGCCAGCGGTGGAAGCCGTCGGGGTTGCGGCGTTCGAATTCGTCCAGGCAGATTCGGCGTACTTCGGCGACTGCCTGGCGATCACGGGGTCCCGCGCCCTGCGCGAGCTGAGTGGCGGTCTCGGACCAGACGCCGCAGAGTTCCTCGATGCTGAGTGGGCACTGCAGTGAGGCGATCAGCTGCTCGTCCTCGACGAACTGCGCGTCGGTCAACCGCGCGAGCTTCCGGTGGTGCCGCGAGCGCCGCGGCCGCCGCTCGGGCATGACGAGGTCGATCAGCACGAACAACGCCGCGAAAACCAGTGCCACGGCCAACCCGAGCGCACCCCACGCGAGCAACCGCACCAGCCCCGGCAGGCACAGCACAGCGGCCGCCGCCGCCGCCGCGACCGTCCATGCCGATTCGTACGGCGCTTCGTCAGTCACGTACCGGATCACCGCGGCGAGCGGCCAGACCAGCGCGAACACCACGGCCAGCAGGATCGACGCGGCGAGCGGACCCAGCAGCAGCACGCCCGCCAGCACCCCGGTGGTTCCCACCCCGAGGCCAGCCGCGATCGCCATCCGCCGGACCATCGGGGAAGAACGCATCACCGCAACTCACTCACCGTCGCCACGAACACCTCACAGCACCCCCTACCCCCGAAGAACGAACTACCCCTCGTCACCGTTCCCCAAGGTCATCGGCCCCAACCCACCTCACGCGGGGGTCGGCGCCGACTCCACCGGGTGATCGAGCGGGTGGGCGATCTCGTCGGCCGGCATCCGGCATACCATCCGGGCGCAACGCGGCGGTTCAATCCGTGGGCGAAGCTGTGCTTGCGGCGTTCTTCACCGATCATGGATGAGATGAGGACCTTGGAGCCCCTGTGGTGAGCAGCGTCGACGAGCGGTTCGCCGGGCGGGTGCGCGCCCTCAAGCCGACGCCGTGGGATCAGCCCACGGAGCTGCTGCGGAGGCTCTACGACGCTCAGCTCGGGAGCCGGCACGCGGATCTCGCGGCTCGCTGGATGCAGTCGGAGGGCAAGGGCTTCTACACGATCGGATCCGCCGGCCACGAGGGGAACGCCGCGGTTGCCGCGGCCCTCGAACCGACCGACCCCGCGCTGCTGCACTATCGCTCCGGTGCCTTCTACCTCACCCGCGCCGACCAGTGCGGCTCGAAGGAGGGGCTGCGCGACATCCTGCTCGGCGTCGCCGCCGCGACCAGCGAGCCGATCGCCGGCGGCCGGCACAAGGTGTTCGGCCGGCACGACCTGGCGATCATCCCGCAGACGTCGACGATCGCGTCGCACCTGCCGCGGGCGATGGGCGTCGCCTTCTCGATCTCCCGCTCGGCGAAGCTCGGCGTACCCTCGCCGTGGCCGGCCGACGCGATCGTGGTGACCAGCTTCGGCGACGCGTCCGCGAACCACTCGACCGCGACCGGCGCGATCAACGCCGCCCTGCACGCGTCGTACCAGGGGCTGCCGATGCCGCTGCTGCTGGTCTGTGAGGACAACGGCATCGGGATCAGCGTGCGCACCCCGGACGGCTGGATCCGGCAGGCGTACGGGCAGCGGCCCGGCCTGCGGTACTTCGATGCCGACGGCACCGATCTCGCCGCGGCCCTGTCGATCGCGACCGAGGCGGCCACCTTCGTCCGTCGCAACCATCGTCCGGCCTTCCTGCGCCTGCGCACCGTCCGCCTGCTCGGTCACGCCGGCTCCGACGTCGAGGCGGCGTACCGGAGTCCGGCCGAGCTGGCCGCGGACGAGGAGCTCGACCCACTGCTCGGTACGGCGCGATTGCTGCTCGGCGCCGGATTCAGTGCGGACGACATCATCGAACTGTACGAGGACAAGCGTTCCGAGGCGATGCGGATCGCGGCCGAGGTCGCGGGCCTGCCGCAGCTGTCCTCGGCCGAAGCCGTCGCCGCGCCGCTCCGCTACCCCGATCCCACGACCGTTGCCGAGGCGCTGCCTGAGCGCACGCCGAGCACCGAACGTCTGACCCTGTGCCAGTCGATCAATCGAGCTCTGAGTGACGTCCTCGCGGCCTACCCGGAGGCGATGGTCTTCGGTGAGGACGTCGGCCGCAAGGGTGGCGTCTACGGTGTGACCCGCGGGCTGCAGAAGGCCTTCGGACCCGCCCGCGTGTTCGACACCTTGCTGGACGAGCAGTCGATTCTGGGACTGGGCCTGGGTGCGGGAGTCTCTGGATTGCTGCCGATCCCGGAGATCCAGTACCTGGCGTACCTGCACAACGCCGAGGATCAGCTCCGCGGTGAAGCGGCGTCGCTGAAGTTCTTCTCCCAGGAGCAGTACGCGAACCCGATGGTCCTGCGGATCGCCGGGTACGGCTACCAGAAGGGTTTCGGTGGCCACTTCCACAACGACGACGCGATCGGCGTCCTCCGGGACATCCCGGGTCTCGTGATCGCGTCACCATCGCGTCCCGACGACGCGGCCGCGATGCTGCACGCGTGCGCGGCGGCCGCGCGCTCCGCCGGCACGGTCAGCGTGTTCCTCGAGCCGATCGCGCTCTACCACCGGCGGGATCTGTACGACGACGGCGACGACCAGTGGCTGGCGTCGTACCCGGACGAACCGGTGCCGATCGGGCGCGGCCGGACGTACGGCGACGGGACGGACCTCACCATCGTGACATTCGGCAACGGTCTGCCGATGAGCCTGCGGGTGGCCGCGCGGGTTCCCGGCATCCGGGTCCTGGACCTGCGCTGGCTGGCTCCGCTGCCGGTCGACGATCTGTTGCGCGAGGCAACCAGTACCGGCCGGGTGCTGGTCGTCGACGAGACCCGGCGTACCGGCGGTGTCTCCGAAGGCATCCTGGCCACCCTGATCGACCACGGCTACACCGGCCGGCTGGCCCGGGTGACGAGCCACGACTCCTATGTGCCGCTTGGTGCGGCCGCGCATCAGGTCCTGCTCAGCGAGGAGACCATCGAGGCCGCGGCCCGCGAACTGCTCAGCTGAAGAGGCGCTGCCAGAGCGACTTCTTGGCCGGCGGCTCGACCTCGGCCTTGGGCTGCGGCTTGGCGGCTTCCGTCCGCTCGGTCTTCCAGCGCGCCAGGATCGCTTCCGCGTCCACCGTGCCGACGGGAACGACCGGGCCGGTGGTGTCGCGAATGCTGACCAGGATGCGTTTGTTCAGATCCGCCAGGTAATCGCGCACCTCGGACTCGCGGCGCATCCGCGCGACGGTCTCCTGGACCTTCTGCTTCTCCTTGCGGAGCAGCATCGCGGGTGGCAGCAGCGCGTCGGTCTCGATCTGCTCGCGGCGGATGAAGTCCTTGACCCACCAGTCCGGGTCATGCGGGGCCGCCAACCTGGTCAGCGGTTTGCCCGCCAGCGCCAGGTTGTCGAACTCGCCCGCGTTCGCGGCCTGCTGGACCTGGGCCCGGACCCAATCCTGGGTACTCATGCCCGGTGGCTTGCGCTCGGTCATGCTTCACCTCATCTGTCTTCATCGACAGTTGCTTCGCGGAAGTCAGCCTACCGGCTTGTGATTGCATTCACAAGACATACTGGAGGGGTGCCTCTGACCGACGAAGAGATCGCGGCGATGACGGCGGCCGAACGGCAGGACCTGATCCTGCGGCTGGCGCCCCGCCCGGCCGGGCTACCGTCCAGGCGAACGATCGAGCGGATCCGCAAGTGGCGGACCGCGCTGATGGTGGTCTGCGTGGCTGCCCTGATCCCGTGGACCGTGTACCTGGCGAACACACTGCCCAGCCACTACGTCGCCAGGAACTGGGTCGTGACCTGGGTCGGCTTCGACATCCTGCTGCTCACCATGCTGGCGCTGACCGCGATCGCGGGCTGGAAGCGCAAGCAGCTCGTCTTCCCGACCGCGTTCGCCTCCGGCGTGCTGCTGATCTGTGATGCCTGGTTCGACGTGATGACCAGTCAGCGTGGCGGCGACCTCACCCAGGCCCTGCTCAGCGCGCTCCTGGTCGAGCTCCCGCTGGCCTTCATCCTGATCGCCGGCCCGCTCCGCCTGCTCCGGTACGTCGCCATCCGGCACGGCATGATCCACCCGCAGTCTCGCCTGTGGCGGATGCCGATCCCGATCCCGGATCTCTATCCGGACCGCAAGGTGCCGCCGCGTGCTTAAGGTGGAGCCCCACGACGAGGAAGGGATGCCGCATGGCCGTTGAGGTGCTGTCCGTTGTCGGTGGCGAGCGAGTGGCGGACGCGGTACGCCGTACCCCTTCGACCAACCCGGCTCAGCTGAGCGATGTCGTGGGGACGGTCGGCAGCGCGGGACCCGAGGTGTTCGTCCGCGCATCCGAGGCGGCCCGGGCGGCGCAGGGTGCGTGGGCAGCGACGCCGGCGCCGCAGCGTGGGCAGGTGATCGCGAACGTCGGCCGGCTGATGACCGCCAACAAGGAGCGGCTCGCCGCGCTCGTCACCCGCGAGATCGGCAAGCCGATCGCGGAGGCGCGCGGTGAGGTGCAGGAGATCATCGACACCTGCGACTTCTTCGTCGGCGAGGGCCGCCGGCTGTACGGGCAGACGGTCCCGTCCGAGATGCCCGACAAGCAGCTGTTCACGTTCCGCCGCCCGGTCGGCACGGTCGCCGTGATCACGGCCGGCAACTTCCCGGTCGCCGTACCGTCCTGGTACATCGTGCCCGCGCTGCTGTGCGGCAACACGGTCGTCTGGAAACCGGCCGAGTACTCGGCGGTCGTCTCCGACGCGTTCTACGAGATCTTCGCGCATTCCGGCGTACCCGCCGGGGTCTTCAACGTCGTGTACGCCGATGGCCCGGACACCTTCACCGGACTCGAGCAGGCCCTGCAGGCCGGACTGATCAACAAGGTCGGCTTCACCGGGTCGAGTGCGGTCGGCACCCGGATCGGCGAGCTCTGCGGCCGGCACCTGCAGACCCCGTGCCTGGAGCTCGGCGGCAAGAACCCGATGGTGATCACCGAGGACGCCGACCTCGACCTGGCCGTCGAAGGCGCCCTCTTCTCCGGCTTCGGTACGGCGGGCCAGCGGTGCACCTCACTCGGTACGGCGATCGTCCACAAGTCGGTGCACGACGAGTTCCTCGACCGGTTCGGCCGGGCGGTCGCGGACGCGGCGATGGGTGATCCGGCGCAGGATGTGTTGTTCGGTCCGTTGCTGGACGAGAAGTTCGCGGCCGGGTTCGAGAAGTCGCTCGGCTGGATCGCGGCCCATCACCGGGTGATCGGGAGGACCGGGCGGGTCACCGCGGACAACCCGCGGAGCGGGTTCGTCGGGGATCCGGCGGCAGGGTTGTTCTACCACCCGGTGATCGTGGCCGGGGTGCGGCCGGATGACGAGCTGTTCCTGAACGAGACGTTCGGTCCGGTGGTGAGCGTCACGACGTACACCACGCTGGACGAAGCGATTGCCCTAGGCAACAAGTCGGGCTACGGCCTGTCCAGCTCGATCTACACCACCGACCCGAACAAGGCGTTCCGGTTCGCGCAGGGGATCTCGGCCGGGATGGTGAGTGTGAACAACTCGACCTCCGGGGCCGAGGCACACCTGCCGTTCGGCGGCAACGGCAAGTCGGGCAACGGGTCCCGGCAGAGCGGGGTCTGGGTGCTCGACCAGTTCACCCGCTGGCAGTCGATGAACTGGGACTACTCGGGCAAGCTGCAGAAGGCGCAGATGGATACGGAGACGGTCGAGGCCGACCTCGACTACCAACTGCCCTGACCGGCCGGACCGCCACCGCGCGCCGATGACGACTCACCTTCCCCACTCCGCCGACGTTGTGATTGTCGGTGGCGGTGTGATGGGCACCAGTGTCGCCTTCCACCTCGCCGAAGCCGGGGTGCAACGGATCCTGCTGTTGGAGAAGAACCAGCTCGGCTCCGGGTCCACCTCGAAGGCGGCCGGTGGCGTGCGGGCCAACTTCTCCGACGAGCTGAACATCGCGCTGGGGGCTCGCAGCCTGGAGGCGTTCGCGCGATTCGGCGAACGGCCCGGCCAGGAGATCGACCTGCACCGCGTCGGCTACCTCTTCCTGCTCGAGACAGCCGACCAGCTCGAACTGTTCCGCGAGAGCACCCGCCTGCAGAACGCGGCCGGCCAGCCGACCCGGATGATCGACGTCGACGAAGCCATCGGCCTCGCACCGATCGTCGCTCCGGACGGACTCGTCGGAGCCTGCTTCTCCCCGGCGGACGGGCACTGCACGCCGGAGTCCGTCGTACTGGGTTACGCGACCGCGGCCCGCCGACTCGGCGCCACCCTGGTCACCGGCTGCGAGGTGCTCGATATCGATGCTGCCGGCAACAACATCACCACGGTCCGGACCAGCCTGGGCGACGTCCGCACCAGCACGGTCATTTGTGCCGCCGGTGCGTGGTCGGCGGAGCTGGCCGCGATGATCGGGGTCGAGCTGCCGGTCACGCCACTCCGACGGCAGATCGTGGTGACCGAGGCGATCGACGGTCTACCGGCAGGCCTCCCGATGACGATCGACTTCAGCAGCACGTTCTACTTCCACCGTGAAGGTCCCGGACTGCTGGTCGGGATGTCGGACCCGGACGAGCAGCCCGGCTTCCACCTGAACCGGACCGATACCTGGCTCCCGGGACTGACGACCGCGATGCAACGCCGTGCACCGTCCTTGCTCGACGTCGGCCTGACCGGCGGCTGGGCGGGGTTGTACGAGGTGACGCCGGACCACAACGCACTGATCGGGGAATCAGCCGGAGTGTCCCGATTCCTTTATGCCACAGGGTTTTCCGGCCATGGCTTCCTACAAGGCCCGGCCGTTGGCGAGATCATCCGCGACCTCTACCTGGACCGTGAGCCTTTCGTCGACATCACCCCACTCGACGCGCGCCGCTTCCAGCACCACGGCCCACGCGCCGAGTGGAACGTGGTTTAGGGCGTGTCTCGCGGGACCGTCAGACACGCCCTAGTCCACGACGGCGCCGGCGGTCAGGTTGAGGGCGGTGCCGGTCATGGAGGCGGCGCGGTCGGAGGCGGCGAAGACGGCGACGGCGCCGACGTCGGACAAGGTCGCGGCGCGTTTGAGCATCGTGCGGCGCGCGGTGTCCTCGGCGATCGCCCGGGCCGCCTTCTCGGGGAAGTCCTTCGGAATGGCTTCGGGGATCCCGCCGGTCTGCAACGTGAGTACGCGGATGCCGTGCGTTCCGAGCTCGAGGGCCAGGCTGCGCCGAAGCGCCTCGACAGCACCGAAGCCGGCCTGGAAACCGCCGAGGTTCGCAGTCGGCTCGCCGTACCCGCCGAACGTCAGGATCACGCCGGAGCCCTGGTTGATCATGTGCCGGGCGGCCGCCCGCGAGGTGAGGTAGAAGGTGCGGAGCATCGCCCGCACCGGTGCCGCGACGTCCGCGACCGACATCTCGACCAGCGGCGTACCGAAGGACTGCTCGTGGCCGATCAGATTGAACGAGATGTCGATACTGCCGGCCGCGGCCGCCACGGCGTCGGCGTGATCGTCCACCGAGCGCTCGTCGAGGGCGTCGACGACGGCCGTCTCGGCGGTTCCGCCGGCGGCGCGGATCTCGTCCGCGACCTGATCGAGCGTCTTCGCCCTACGCCCGGCGAGGTACACCGTCGCGCCGTCTGCCGCGAAGGCCTTGGCGACTGCGGAGCCGATCGGTCCGGCCGCGCCGTACACGATCGCGTTCTTTCCGGTGAGCATCATTGGTGGCCCTCCTTGGCCAGTTGGGTGACGAGGTCGTCCAAGTGCTGCATCGACGCGCGGATGCCGCGCTCCATGCCGCCATCGACGTACAGGTCGCGGTCCTCGACGGCGAAGAACACAGTGTTCTGCGTCAGGGTGGTGACGCCGTCGGCCTCGTCGAAGGTGATCAGGTTCAGGTAGACGGTCCCGGGCTGCTGGTCGAACTCGTACGTCTGCACGATCCGGTCCGGCGACGGCGTCCCGTGATACAGCCCGTGGAAGGCATACCCCTTGCCGTCGGCGTCGTAGTGCGTCCAGCGCCAGCGCCCGCCGTGCTGCGGGTCCAGCTGGTTCACGACCAACTCGAGATCGGCCGGTCCGAGCCAGCGCGCCACCAGCTCCGGCTCGGTGTACGCGCGGAACAGCAGCTTCCGCGGAGCGTTGAACTCCCGGATGATGACGACCTGCGGTACGCCGGGCTCCGCGATCACCCGCATCTCGGTCATGACTCGGCCCGCAGCTCGTCGAGCACGTCGTCGAGTCGGTCGAAGCTCTCGGCCCAGTAGGACCGGTAGTCCATCAACCAGCCAACGGCCTCCCGCAGCGGCGCTGCCTCCAGGTGGCTGAATCGTGCGGTGGCCTGCCGGGACCGGCTGATCAGGCCCGCCTGCTCCAGCACCTTCAGGTGCTTGGAGACGGCCGGCTGCGACATGCTGAACGGCGCCGCCAGCTGTGCCACGGTCGCGTCACCTTGCCGCAGCTCACCGAGGATCGCGCGCCGGGTCGGATCGGCCAGCGCGGCGAAGACGCCGTTCAAAGCATCTTCATAACCACTTGGTTTTGAAACCATACGGTTAAGGATGCGCGAGGGCTCCACTGCTGTCAACCGCTCAGGGAACTCAGGGCTCCTCGTTGCGGGGATCGTCGGCGGGGTCCTGGGGCCAGTTGTCCGGGTCGCACCACTCGGGGTCCCAGCCTCGCTGGATGCAGTACTGGCGGAGGATCTCTTCGCGGGTCGGCGGCGGGCTGGTGCTCGGGCGCCGCGGCTTCGGGGTCTTCGCCGTGGTGGTCGTCTTGGTCGGCGTCGGGTCGGGCCGCTCTTCGGTCTGACGAACGGTCGTCCGGGTCTTCGTCGGCTGCTGGGTCGGCCGCGTCGTCGGCTTCTGAGTCGGCGTCGTCGGCACCGGCGGCGGGGTGGTCAGTTGCGGCACGACGGGAGTCGGGCTCGGCGTCGCCGAGGGGGTCGACGAACGGTCGTCGACGACCTGGACGGCCTTCGAATCACCGGGGTCGCCACCGAACAGGCCGATCGCGGTCAGCGCCCAGACGTTGACTCCGAGGAAGAGCACGAGGGCGGCGGCACCGGCGTACATGACCCGGCGGGACGGGCCGGCATACAGGCCGACCGGGCCGCGGACCGGGTTGCCCCTGCCGTCGACCCAGAACTTCCAGTCCTCGGGTGGCGGCGGCCAGGACGGATCCGGGCGCCAGGTCTTCGGCGGGACCCAACTACGGCGGGGCGGCGACGGCCAGGTCGGCGGGACCACGAACCGCTTCAAGAATCTCCTCCAACTCCGCCTCGAACCTTGGTCAGGCTAGTCGATGGTCTGGACCGGTGACAGCCCCGCCGGAGCAGCTTTGGCCCAGATTTCACGCGCCCGTATCCAGGCCAACGACACAGACCCCGCGCAGGCTACTTACGGCTTGCCCACCTCCGCGTGTCGCGCTGGCTTTTTCGATCAACCCATGACCGAGACCGCCTAGAAAATTAGATGAGGCTTACCTTTCTTAGACACCTCTCGAGAAGAGCTGAGGACTTGCTCGATCAGTCGGGTCAGGTCTTCACCGAACGGGCGGTCGGTGTCGATCGGGGGTACGACGGCGTCGACCGCCCGCATCAGGTCGCTCAGACCGGTGGGGATCGGGCGATTCGACAGGGCGAAGGCTTGGCGGACGGCCAGGAGTTCGCAGGCGGTCGTCTCGCGGGTGAGCCGGATCGCTTCGGCGAGGACGCCGACGGCTTCCCAGGAGAACGTCTGGACATCCTCCTGGCCGTTCGAGGTCTGCGCCGTACTGATTGCCGTGGGCAACGTCAGGCGGCGGAGCTGGTGGGTTGTGGCGACGGCGCGCTTGTGGACGGCGACGAGCCCGGCCTGCGGGCCGGGTTCGTGGGCCAGCTGAGCGGGCAGGCCGGTGACGACCGGGTCGAGCAGGCGATGCAGCCGGGCGGTCGAGACCTCAGCCGCATGGGCGAGGGCCGCGGTCAGGTGATCGCAGTGAGCGGCCAGGTCGATCCCGTGAAAGCCGGCCGTACCGATGAACTCACCGTCCAGGTACGCCGGTGAGTCGGTGACGCCGGCGAACGCCCGCTCGACCGCGTCGTCCAGGGCGTTCAGAGTCCGCCGAAGATGCGCATGCACGTGTCCCGCGACCCGGAAGGACACGGGTGCCTGGAGGCTCCGCGGCTCGTCCTCGGGGCCGGCCAGTGCGCGGATCCGGCCGAACTCGGCCACCAGGAAGTCATCGCCCCGTGCGGCTGCCGGGCTGTACGGCGATCGGTTGGCGCCGATCACCGCGATCGCTCCGGAGGCGACCGAGCTGAGGTGGTCCGCGAGGCCGTGCGTCCGCCTGGCGTGGAGAGCAGCTCGCCCACTGGCGCCGGGAATCCCGGCCAGCAAGGCGATACCCTCCTTGGGCCCGAGCTCGAAGCGGGGCAGGACCCCCGATGCTGGCCGGGCCCCCGCTGCAGGCCGGAGCCCGGCTGCAGGCCGGAGCTCGGCTGCAGGCCGGGGCTCTGCTGCCGGCAGGAGCTCTGCTGCGGGCCGGATGCCCTCGGCGCCCGTGTCGAGCACCGAGCCGATTCCGACGAGCGGCCCGAGGGCGTGCGCGAGCGGGATGATCTCCCCCGCTGAGCCTGCACCCTCGGCCGGGACGGCCGGCAGCACGCCGCTGTTGATCAGAGTGACGAGCTGCTGGATCAGTCCGACCGATACAGCGGCATCGCCGGTCAGGAAGGTCCTCAGGCGGCCGATCAAGACGGCTCGGGCCTCGTCGGGTGGGAGCCAGGGCGGGCCGCCTACTGCTCGCCCGAGCAGCAGATTGCGTTGGTGGACGCGTTGCTCGTCCTCGGTGAGGCGGACTTTGCTCAGGTTGCCCATCCCGGTGTTCACACCGTAGACGGGCAGGCCGGAGTCGAGGGTGTGGAGCGCTGCGGCGCGGATCGCGGCCAGACGATCGAAGAGGGGTTGGGCGATCGTGATGGGCTCGGTGGAGGCCGGGTCGAGGTCCGACGGTTCGTTGATCATCAGTGGAAGCGCAGCATCGTGCCGATGTCGGCGGCCTCGGCTTTGCGCAGGATCAGGTGCGCGATCGCGACGTCCAGCAACGACAGTCCGCGATGCCAGAAAAGGTTGCGCTCGGCATCATTCTCGCGCCCGGGCTTGCGTCCTGCGACGATCTCACCGAGTTCGGCGTACAAGGTCTCCGGCGAGAGCCGGCCGGTGTCCACGTGCCGCCGCAGGGACCCGAACCGCCCGGACTGAGCTTCCCGCCAGTCGTCCACGACCACCTTGTCCATCACGTCGAGCAGGTCGAGCTCGACCGCGCTGATCGTCCCGTACGGTACGACGAACGCACCCGGCTTCACCACGGCGGTCCGCAACAGCGGCTCAGGCGACGTCAACCGGGTCGCCTCGACCAGTACGTCGGCACCGTCGAACGCCTCCTCCACCGTCGCCACCACCCGCACCGGCGTGGACAGCTCGGCCGACAGTTCGGCGGCGAACTTCTCCCGGGACTCGGGCCGTCGTGACGTCACCCGGATCTCGTCCAGGTCGAAGAGATCGTCGAGCATGGTGACGTTCCACCACGCCGTACCGCGGGCTCCCGCGTGGGCGAGGATCTTGCTGTCCCGCCGGGCCAGGTGGCGGGCGCCGACCGTCGTCATCGCGCCGGTCCGGGCCGCGGTGATCATCGTCGCGTCCAGCACCGCGAGCGGTACGCCGGTGGTCGGGTCGAACAGGGTCGCCATCGCCAGCTCACTCGGCAAACCTTTCTGGTAGTTCGGGACGAAGTCGCCGACCACCTTGACCCCGCTGATGCCGTGCTCGCCGAGCCCGTCGAGGTGACCACGCAGGACGTTGAAGTGGCCGATGCCGCCGTTGTCCGGCATCAGGTGCACTCGCGGCTCGAAGCTGGTCCGCCCCTCGCCGTGCTCCCGGACCGCCTCCTCGACCGCATCCACGATCTCCAGCCGGGTCAGCCCCAGCTCGTCGATGTCAGGTCCGCTCAGAAATCGCAACCAGATCACCCTGAGACCGTACCTACGGACAGGAGGTGGCGGTCCGAGCGGCCCGACGGCTGGACCGGCTGAGCGTGGCGGAGGCGTCTGCGTAGACCTCTACGTCCTGTCCTTCGGCACTACTCTCCCCCGAGCGCAGCGAGGGGTTATTCGGCTGTACTCTCCCCCGAGCGAAGTGAGGGGTTCTTCTGTCGTTGTTGTTCGATACTTAAGTTGCGCGCCGCCACGCTACGTTCAGGTCATGGGGTCGACGACACAGGCACCGAGACGGACCGTGATCGGGCACTCGACGGCGGACAAGGTCCTGCTGTTCGGCGGGTTGCCGTTGATCGGGCTGGTGCTCGGGTTCTTCCTGCCGCGGATCGCGGACTGGGCCGCCTCGAAGGACTGGGTGCCGTTCCAGGGACCGCTGAGGCTGATTTCCGGCTGGGACGGCTGGTGGGTGGTCGCGATCTGCATCGTGCTCGGGCTGCTGGCCGGCGTACTGCTCGCGGGGATGGCGCTCGACGACACGCTCAAGGTGACAGTCACCGATCAGTCGGTGGAGTTCCTGAAGAACCAGAAGACGGTGACGGTGCCGCGGGAGAAGGTGTCGGCCGCGTTCCTGGACGGCAAGGAGATCGTGCTGCAGGACGCGACGTCACGGGAGCTGGCGCGGGAGAAGCACGACCAGCTGAAGTCGGACGCGAAGCAGATCCCGGCTGCGTTCCGCACCCACGGCTACCCGTGGTCCGACGCCGGCGACCCCCACGCAGCCCGCTTCCGTCGCTGGGTCCAGGACGACCCCGACCTGTCTCCCACCGCCAACGCCATCCTCAAGGCCCGCTCGAAAGCCTTCGACGACGGCGACAAGGGCAAGGCCGATCTCCGCGAACTCCGCGACGAGCTCGCCAACCTCGGCTACACCGTGAAAGACAAAGACAAGAAGCAGTACTGGCGGCCGACCACGGGCTAAGCGCCCAGGAGGTGAATGACCGCCTGGGCGTAGGCCTGTTCGGCGTCTTCGGCGGTGTGGGTGGAGTCGGTGAGGTCTACCTGGTAGCCGCCGGGGACTGCTTGGAGTTTGTGGAAATGCTCGCCGAGGAGCGCGCGGAGCTGCTCCTCGCGGGGGAGCCAGATGACCTCGCGTTGCTCGATGCTGTCCAGGGCCCACTCGGTGGTGCCGTTGAAGCCGATCACCTTGCTGCCCTGGTAGTCGTGCACCTCGACGGTCATGTCGCTCACCACGAACACGTCGTCGTCCATCTCCCGGTCCGGTACGACGAAACGATCCCCTGCCGCGGGCGCCCACAGCACCCCGGCCTTGCGCAGTCGCCCAGCCTGCTCGATCGTGATCACCCTTCCATCCTCCCAACGCGACGCAAACCCCGCAGGTTCTGCGCGAGCCGTGAGACGGCTGCGGGTCAGCGATTCAGCGCAGACCGCAGCTCCTCCGCACGGTGCGCGATCCGGTCGCGGCACTCCGTGGTCAGCGGCAGATCGAGCAGAGCGGTCGCCTGCAGGTGGTTGAGCGAGAACTCCTCGCGCAACCGGCGTACGGCGATGGTCCGGTCGACGGAGGTCCGCAGCACGTCGGCCACCTCGGTGCGGCGCTCGAAGGCGGCCAGGAAGCCGTCGTAGATCTCCAACTGCGTGTACGCGGACCGGTCCGGCTCGGGCACGATCGTCTCGTCTCCCTTCTCACTGGCACGGATCACCTGCCGCCAGAGCGCCGGGACGGCGAGCCGGGCACGGGTGTAGCGCCGGGGCATGGGCTGCGCGTAGGTCATGGTCATCGTCAGTTCCCCCTGGATTTCAATCGGCCTTGGCGACCGCGTGTGGTTCACGCGGCGGGCACTTCGTACCGGGTGCGGTGAGCGCCTCGAAGTGCCACGGTTCGTTGTCGTAGCGGCGGCACACGCCGTACCGCCAGCCGTTCTGGTTGAGCCAGGTCATGGCCGCCGTCGGACCGATGTCCACGGCCTTGCCCAGCACGTGCGCGGAGTACTTCGGCGGCAGTACCCAGCGGGTCGCCACCTTGTAGGACCCGTACTTCTTGATCGCCTCGTTCAGTAGCCGCTGCTGCTTGGCCGCACTCCGTCGGCCGGAGGTGATCCGGATCGTGACGCCGTCGGCCTTCGCGGCCGCGATCGCCTTCGTCAGCCTGGCCTTCAGCTTCGGCGACAGTCCATCGATGCTCTCCTCCCGCGACGGGGTCGTCTTCACCGTCTTCTTCTTGGGAGGCTTCGTCGTGGTCGGCGTCCTGGATGGGTTGGACGGCGAGCGGGTCGGCGTGGGGGTCGCCAGGGTGGTCTCGGCCACCGGCGCACCGACAGCAGGTGCGCTGACGCTCGACACGACCGGTTCCTTGTCCGCGGCCAGACCGAACATCTCCCCGAGCTGCGCATGCCACAGCAGCAGCGAGCCGATCACCGCCCCCACGAGGACCACGCCAGTCACGGACAGCAACCGTGTCCGCACCGCGCCGGTCCGGCGCGGCGGCAGGTCGTTCCTCATGGGTACAGCCTTTCGGATCGGGACGGTCGGCACATCGGTCCCAGGGACCGTCCTCGTGCACCATCAGTAGCCCCTGAGTATCGGTTCGGACGCCGAGCCTCCTCCAAAAGTTGGAGAGACTGCCCCTCCGGGCAGATGAAGCTTCGGCGAACACCGGCTGACTACGCTGGGCAACGTGATCAGTGTCTGGCGCCGAATGTCGCAGTCGCAGCAGGATGTGCTGCGCGCCGCGGTCATCGGGCTGGTCTGGTTCGTGGCGCTGAACCTGATCAACGGCAGCGGCCTGCGACCGCAGAATCCGGCCGTCTCGGTGGTGACCGGCATCTTCCTGGTCGCCACGGTCGCGTTCGGACGGCGGATCCCGCGCACGATGCTCGTGGTTGTCTCGGTGCTCTACCCGTTCCTGTACGCCGCGGTCGGCACCGGCCTGGCCGCCCAGCTCGGGGTCACCGTCTTCGGCCAGCCCCAGATCAGCGACGCGGCCCTGCAGTCGGAGATCCACCTGGTCCCGCTGCTCGTCGTCGGGTACCTGGCGGCATCGAGCGGCGTACGGCGGTTCACCTGCCTGTTCTTCACCATGGGCAGCCTGGCCGGACTGATGATCGGCCTGCCTACCGTGGTCGCGATCGTCCTCGGCCACGCGAACCGCGCGATCCTGTACGGCGACCGGTATCAGAAGCTCCCCAGGGATCTACCGAGCCTCTACAGCTATATCGACGTCTCGCTGTTCGTCTTCGCCGAGGCGCTGATCTGCGGCATGGTGCTGCTCGGAGCGGACGCCCGACGTCGGCGGAAGAGCGTCGCACTGCTGGAGCAGCGGAACGCCGAGCTGGTCCGGCTCCGCGCGGTCGAGGCGGAACGCGCCGCGGTCGCGGAGCGGACCCGGATCGCCCGCGACCTGCACGATGTGATCTCCCACCACGTCAGCGCGGTGGTGATCCGGGCCCAGGCCGCCGATCGGGTGGCCGACCAGCGACCCGAGGTGCTGCGGGAGGCGATCCGCTGGATCATTGCCAGCGGCAAGGAAGCGCTGACCGCGATGCGGGAGACGGTCCGGGTCCTGAACACGGCCTCGCCTGACGGCGCCGGAGCGTCACCGGGCTCGGGCGGCGGGACCGCGCCGGTGCCGGATCTGTCCGACGTGGCGCGAATGGGCGACCGGCTGAAGGCGGTCGGCATCGACGTGACGATGGACCTGCCGCCACGGCAGCGGCAACTGAGCTCGGCCTCCGATCTGACCGCGGTCCGGATCATCCAGGAGGCGCTCACCAACGTGATGGTGCACGCGAAGGCGACCGCGGCTCGGGTCACCTGGCAGAGTGGACCGCAGGGCGAGCTCCTGACGATCGACGACAACGGCAGCGGCGGGCCGCCGCCGGTGAACGTGCTGGAGTCCGCCCGGCGGAGCGAGAGCGGCCGCGGGAACGGACTGATCGGGATGCGGGAACGGGCGACGGCGGTCGGCGGCACACTGGCCGTCGCGGCCGGCCCCCTGGGTGGATGGAGGGTGCAGGCATGGCTGCCGCCGCAGAAGTGACCGACGACATCAAGGTGCTCGTGGCCGACGACCAGGGCGTGATCCGGATGGGTCTCGCGATGATCCTCGACCACGAGCCCGACCTGACCACGATCGCCCAGGCGGAGAACGGCGAGGAGGCGCTCCGGCTGATCGAGCAGTACGACCCGGACGTGGTCCTGATGGACATCCGGATGCCGGTGATGGACGGGCTGGTCGCGACCGAGCGGATCACGGCCGCCAACCAGGCGGCCGGCCGTTCGCGTCCCGCCGTACTCGTGCTGACGACGTTCGACGACGAGGCGTACGTACTGAGCGCCGTCCGGGCTGGAGCGTCCGGGTTCCTGCTCAAGGACACCGATCCGGACCTGCTGGTGTCAGCGGTACGCGCGGTGCACCGAGGCGACTCGCTGGTCGACCCGGCGTCGACCCGGGTGCTGCTCGAGCGGTGCATGGAACTGGAGCGCCAGGTCGGCGGCGATCCGGCCGCGCCGGCGCCGGCCCAACCGGACGCTCGCTGGGTCGGACTGCTGGCCAACCTGAGTGAGCGGGAGCGGGAGATCCTGGTCTGGATGGCTCGCGGCCTGTCGAACCGGGACCTGGCCAGCAAGCTGTTCGTCAGCGAGACGACGGTGAAAACTCACGTCAGCAGCGTGCTCTCGAAGCTGGGCCTGTCCAGCCGCGTGCAGGCGGTCGTCGTCGCGTACGAGGCCGGCGTGGTGCGACCGGGCGAGGCCGAAGTCCGCTGGGACTCCTAGGAGAACAGATAGGCGGCCAGGCCCACGACGGCGAGCACGATCAGAACGGTCAGGGCTTGGCTGAGGATCGACGCCTGGCGGCGCCGCGGTAGGAAGTCTCCGGTCACATCTTCAAGAGTGCTTCGCGGAACTGCGCCACCCATCGGCCATCGGAATGGTTCCGGCCTACTACCAGAGGATGAGATGGTTGCCCTGGGCCCAGACTTACGACTCGCCGAAGTAGGCCTTCCGGACCTTCTTCGGGACGCACATCGACCAGGCGTCCAGGATCAGCTCGCGGAGTTCGTCGTACTCGAGCGCGTCCAGGCGCACCTGGATCCACCGGAACCGCTCGTCGGACGGCCGGGGCCTGAAGAACTTGTCCGGCTCGGCCGCCAGCGCCGCCTCCCGCTCCTCGATCGGGAACCCGATCCCGATCGTCTGCTCGTCCGGCGCCACCGCCAGGTAGACGATCTGCCCGACCCGGAACTTGATCGAGTCCCGCACCAGCACCTCGTAGCTGCGCGGCAGGTCCGCTGTGACTGCCCTGATGTCCGTGAGATCGACCACGCTCCAACGATAGACCGCTATCACTGACACCTGTTGTCAGTGATTCCGGTTGTACCTTGGTCGGATGCCTGCTGTGCTGAGTGCGGTCGAAGGGGCCGAGGTGGTGTTCCGCCTCGGCGACCCTTCGCATGCCTTCACGGGGGTTCGGCTCTGGCAGGAGCTCGGACTCGCGGCCGAGCTGCTCGAGTTCAAGCCGGTCGACTACGGGTGGGAGCTGCACCTGCCGCGGCCGTCCGTGCACCGGATGGAGTACCTGTTCGACATCGCCGACCTCGGGATGCGGACCGACCCGACCAACCCGCGGCTCGTCGGCGGCGCCTTCGGCGAGCACTCCTGGCTGCCGCTCCCCGGGTACGTCGAGCCCGCCTGGATCACCGCTGAGTCGATCGCGTCGACGCTGACCCCGCTCACCGTGGAGTCCCCGCTCGGGCCGGTCGACGCGCAGGTCTGGGCACCGGAAGGCATTGCGCCGACCTTCGAGCTCCCGCTCCTGCTCGCTCACGACGGTCCCGAGTTCGCCGCGTACGCCGGTCTGACCCACTACGCCGGCGCGATGGTCGCCTCTGGAAGCCTGGCGCCGTTCCGGCTCGTCCTGATCCACCCCACTGCCCGCAACCTCTGGTACGCCGCCAACCCGCAGTACGCCGAGGCCCTGACGCAGTACGTGCTCCCTGCCGTAGAAGCGCAGTACCGGAGCCGGAAGCCGGTGATGATGGGCGCGAGCCTGGGCGCACTCGCCGCGCTGCACGCGGAATGGCACTATCCCGGCACCTTCGACGGGCTGTTCCTGCAGTCCGGGTCGTTCTTCACACCGGAGACGGACCCGCAGGAGTCGAAGTTCGAGTTCTACGCCCGGGTCACCGGCTTCGTGAAGCAGGTGCTGACGGCAACCACGGCGCCGAGTACGCCGCTGGTCGGGATGACCGCCGGGACGACCGAGGAGAACGTGCACAACAACCGGGTGATGGCGGCGAAACTGGCCGATCTCGGGCTCACCGTGGCGTTCGGGGAAACCCCGGACATGCACAACTTCACAGCCTGGCGTAATGTGCTGGATCCTGATCTCACCGATGTACTGCGACAGACCTGGGGTGGGGCTGATGGAGCGGGAGCAGGTCGAGTTGGAGGCGCCGGGGCTTGACCGGCGCGGAACCGTGATCCGCTACGGGCATTTCGGCCGCCCGGTGCTGGTCTTCCCGAGCGAACAGGGCCGGGCCTGGGACTACGAGAACAACGGCATGGTCGCCGCCGTCAAGGACCTGATCGACGCCGGCCGGGTGAAGCTGTACTGCGTGGACTCCTTCGACCACGTCAGCTGGTCGGACCGCAGCATCCAGCTCGAGGACCGGGCCCGCCGGCACGAGTTCTACGAGTCCTGGATCGTGAACCAGGTGGTCCCGACGATCGGCGCCGACTCACCCGGCGTCAGCGACATCATCACCACCGGCTGCAGCCTGGGTGCGTTCCACGCGCTGAACTTCGCGTTCAAACGGTCCGATCTGTTCCCGGTCGCGATCTGCCAGTCCGGCAACTACGACGCGGCCAGCTGGCACGCGTGGGGTGAGCGCGGCGACGCGACGTACTTCAACAATCCGGCCGACTACCTGCCCAACCTGTCCGGTGACCACCTCGAGTACCTGCGCGGCCGGCTCTTCATCCTGCTCACGGTCGGTCAGGGTGACTGGGAGACGAACCCGACCGGCTCGTTGCCGTCCGCTCGCGCGACTGCCGCCGTACTGGAGTCGAAGGGGATCCCGCATGAGCTGGACCTTTGGGGGTACGACGTAGCTCACGACTGGCCCTGGTGGCGCCAGCAACTTGCCCACCATTTGCCCCGCTTCTGTTAGGAGTTTGATTGTGGCTGACCGCTCCAGGCATCTGATCGGGTTGTTGCTGGGCGCCGAGGAGGACTGGCCGCAGGCGTTCGAGGCGCTGCTGCAGCGGGTCGGGCCCGTCACCCTCGAGGACGGGCACGAGCACGAGTTCGGGTCGCGGCGGCTGACGATCGAGCCGTTCGATCTGAACGACCCGGTCCGGGTCGGGCTGGTGATCGACCGGCTCGCGTACTGGTACTACCACCCGCGCGAGTGGCTGAAGAAGGCCGCGCTGATGAACGGCACCTACCTGCTGAATTCGCCGTTCACGTTCCAGTCGATGGAGAAGCACTCGGCGTACTGCGCGATGCTCCGGCTCGGGCTGAAGATCCCGCGGACCGTGCTGGTGCCGTACAAGAACCCGGTCGACAACGTGCGGTGGGCCTACACGTCGGCGAAGTACAACAAGCCGTTCGATCTCGACGCGATCGCGGCCGACCTCGGCTACCCGTTGTACATGAAGCCGTTCGACGGCGGCGGCTGGCGCGGGGTCTCCCGGATCAACAATCCCGACGACCTGCACCGCGCGTACGACGAATCCGACGAGATGCTGATGCACCTGCAGGCCACGATCGAGTACGACAAGTTCGCCCGGGCCCTGTCGATCGGCGCCGAGACGATGGTGATGGACTTCCGCCCGGACGAGCCGATGCACAACCGGTACGCCGTCTCGCACGACTTCCTCAGCCCGTCCGCCGGGCACCAGGCGGTGGCGATCAGCCGGATCGTGAACGCGTTCTTCGGCTGGGAGTTCAACTCCTGCGAGATGCTGGTCGCGGGCGACTCGGTCCACCCGATCGACTACGCCAACGCCTGCCCGGACGTCGCGGTGACCTCGCTGCACTACTACTTCCCATGGGCGATCAGCGCGCTGGTCAAGTGGTCGGTGTTCTCGCTCGCGACCGGCCGGCGCAGCAAGGTCGACCTGCGCACCGAGCGGTACTTCGCGATCGCCGACGACGAGTCGATGGACTACGACGCCAAACTCGACGCCTACCTCGCGCTGGCCGACGAGCACTTCGAGACCACGAAGTACCACGAATGGTGCGCCGAACACCTGGGTGACTTCGACGCGCGCGTCCGCGACTGGGTCTCCGGCAGCGACTTCGATCGCTTGTTGCGCGAGACCGTCGAGGCGACGTACCCGAAGCACGAACAGGAGAAATTCCTGTCCCACTTCAAGGGTCTCACCAACCTGTGGGTGGCCGATCAGACTCGCTAGATGAACAGCCGCACTCCGGCGGTGAGGGCGATGCCGGCGGCGACCGCGGGCAGCAAGGGCAGTCTGACGAGGGAAAGGATCCCGGCGGCAGCGACTCCGATGAGCTGTGTCCAGTCCAGCCGCTTGCCGCCGAGTTCGGTGACGATCAGGCCCGCCAGCAGCACCGGGGCGATCAGACCCACGACCCGGACCGCGGCAGGCGGCAGCTTGTGATGGCCGATGAGCAGCGGACCGCCGGCCTTCATGAGCCAATTGACGACGGCAACGGTCATGGCGGCCAGCCACAGTTTCATGACGTCTCCTCACGTACGTTCGTGTGCTCGGGGATCAGCCCGATCAGTGCGGCTGCCGTGGCGCCGAGCAGTGCGTAGCCCGGATCGGTGACCAGCAGCAACGCGGCGGCGATGGCGGCGCCGAGCAGCGACGCGGCCAGCGCCCGGCGGGACCGCCGCACCTCGTCCAGCGCGAGTACCAGGAAGAACGCCGGGAACACGACATCCAGCCCGAGCCGGTACATCAGATCCGCCGATGGTGCGGTCAGGGCGCCGACCGCGGTCCCGAGCACCCAGAGCACCCACTGCGGCAGGCTCGCGCCGATCAGGCGGGAGACGTCGTACCGGCCGTCGTTGCGATGAGCAAAGATGAACGAGGCGTCCACGAGGGCCTGCGCTTCCAGAGCCCGTCTCAGCCGGCTTCCGCTCAGGCTGTCGTTCAACGCGACACTCATCACGAGATAGCGCCCGTTGATCAACGCCGCCGAAGCGACCGCGGCGACCACCGTGCCCCCGGACAGTGCCGTCAGCAAGGTGAACTGCGCCGAGCCCGAGAACGCCAGGGCAGAGAAGACGACCGGCAACGTGACTCCCCAGCCGCGGGCCTCGGCCTCGGCGCCGAAGCTGAGAGCGAGGACGAAAGCTGCACCGGCCGGTCCTAGCCCGAGCCGGATTCCTTCTGCAAGGCCGGCCCGGTGGATCGCCGTCATGTCGATGCCTCGGCGTGACGACGTTGGTAGTGCCGGCGGGCGCGGGCCCGATTGCCGCAGTCCGCGGAGCTGCACCATCGCCGCGAGCCGTTCTTACTGCGATCCAGGAACAACCAGCCGCAATCGTCGTCGTCGCACTGCCGCAGCCGGTCCAGATCCTCATCCTCGAAGAGTCGCCAGACCGACAACCGCACCCGGTCGGTGACGGTGTCGGCTCGCCAGGTCAGCGGTCGTGGGCTGACCAGCTCGGCGTTGCGTACGGCGTTCTCGATCAGCTCCCGGAGTACGGCGAGATCGGCGTCGTTGGGTTCCTCACGGACTGCGAGCTTCTGGAGCACCGCGTACGCCGTCTCGCGGATCTGCGGCAGCTCGGCTTCGGTGCCCGGCTCCGACGGTCCCAGCCCGGTGGCCGTCAGCCAGCTCCGCAGGTTGGCCGGGTCCGCGAACCGGTCGACCCGCCGTCGTTCGTCCAACCGCCACGCCACAGTGTTGACCAGGTCGAGCACGAGATGTCCGCCGACCAGCTCAGGCCGATACTCCATGACTCCGCCTCTCTAACGCCCAAAATGCATCATGAGTCGTTAGGCAGGTGATGGGCAAGCGCTGCGCGTGTCTAGGCTGGGCGGGTGCGCGATGACGACGTACCGGGATGGTGGCAGCGGTTGGGGTTGGACGGGCTGGTGGATGTGCATGTGCATTTCCTGCCCGACCAGGTGATGAACGCGGTGTGGGCGTACTTCGATCAGGCGTCGGAGCACTACGGGACCGCGTGGCCGATCACCTATCGGACGTCCGTCGAGGAGCGGCTGAAAACGCTGGAATCGTTGGGGGTTCGGTCGTTTCCGGCGTTGGTGTACCCGCACAAGCCGGGGATGGCCGTGTGGCTGAACGGGTGGGCGCGTGACTTCGCCGCGTCGACGCCGGGCTGCGTGACGAGTGGGACGTTCTTCCCCGAGCCGGGTGCGGGTGACTACGTCCGCGAGGCGTTGGAGTCGGGGACGCGGATCTTCAAGGTTCACCTGCAGGTGGGTGACTACGATCCACGCACCGACGAGCTCGACGACGTGTGGGGACAGCTCGCCGAGGCCGGCGTACCGGTGGTGGTGCACTGCGGATCCGGACCGATCCGCGGGCGGCATACCGGACCGGGTCCCTTTGGTGAGGTACTGCGGAAGCACCCGGAGCTGACCGCGGTCATCGCACACTTGGGCATGCCGGAGTACGCCGAGCATTTGGGACTGACGTCGTACCCGAACGTCCACCTCGACACGACGATGGCGCTGACGCCGTTCACCGAATCCCTGATGCCGTTCCCACGCGAGCTGACCTCGCGCCTTGGCGACCTGCAGGACCGGATCGTGCTGGGGTCCGACTTCCCCAACATCCCGTACGAGTACGCCGTACAGCTCGCATCTTTGGAGTCCCTGAACCTCGGCGACGACTGGCTCCGCGCCGTCTGCTGGGACAACGGCGTCCGACTGCTTGGGCTTTAGCGGCGTCGCGGCCTCGTGAGGACGTAGGCGGTTGGGGTTGCGCCGTTGTATTTGAGTAGGCGTTGACGGGTTAGCTTGAGGCCTGGCTGGTGGTGGATCGCCTGCTGGAGGACGCGTTTGTCCTCGGTGAGGAGTACGGCGCGTCCGTCGGCGGCCATGACGCGGTCGATCTCTTGGAGAAGCTTCGGATAGAGGGTTCGGTTGAGCTGGTGCGTGCCGACCTGCTTGCCGAAGGGGAGGTTCGCGACGATCCGGTCGATGCTGTCGGTTGGGAGCGGTAGAGCCTCCGCGTTCGCGTTCGCCAGTACGAGGTCGATGTCGAGTCGGCTGTTGCGGATCGCGAGTTCGAGTGCGCGGGGGTCGTGGTCACTTCCGAGCACGCGGGTCGTCGGGTGTCGTCGGCGTACCGCTCGGGGAATCGTGCCGGTGCCGCAGAACGGATCGAGTACCCGCTGGCCTGGCCGGATTTTCGCCAGTCGCACCAGCACCTCGGCGACGAGCGGGGTCGTTGACCATGGCAACCGTTCTGACCGGCCGAATCGCTGTGTCCAGGAGAGCGGTCCGATCTCGGCGTACCAGGCTTGCTGGGTGTGGGTGAGGTTCACGGTCCATCCGCCGGGCCGGTTGATCCAGCCCAGGGTGCATTCGACTTCTTTGATCAGGTGGCGCCTGACCTCTGGGTTCTCGACGCCGACTCGGAAGGTGAGCGGCGTACGGAGGGTTGCGAGTACGCCGCTCGTACTCGAGCGCTCGAGGGCACGCAGGAAGTCGCGATCACCTGGTTCGCCTGGGAGCGGGATCGCCAGGGTCGAGTAGAGCGGGCAGGCGGCGAGTTCGCCCAGGCGGCCGTCGACTGTGCATTCCACGGCGACGTTGGACAACTGGCGAACCGCACCGACCGGCCGCAGCTCCTCCATGAGAAGGTCGGCGGCGCCATCGAGCGTGCGCAGGACAAGACGGTCCGAGATACCGGACACCATGAGGCTCCTGAAGAATCGCGATCGACAGAGGAGTCGAAGCGCGGCGCACGCTCATGGCAGCACGAAGAGACGGCACGACGGAGGTCGATGCCGGGGGCCACGGCGGGCGCCTTCAGAAACGCATCATCACCACGACCCTAGGCGATCCCCCACCTCCCGCTCACCTCCTTTTCCCGCCCGCCACCGCCCTCCCGGCTCGGGCGTGTCCTCGAGGGCTTGAACAAGAAGCGGGGCCCTGGCACCGGAAATAACCTGTCCGAAGCCCCCGGGTGGGGTCCCCACCCCCGACTAGAACCCCCGAACCTCGCCCCGCCACCCCGCTTTTGCCGTCCAGGCCGAACGGGCGGTACGGGCCGACGCTCAGGGCCGGATGGACTGGGGTTGCGCCGGCTTCAACGGTGGGCCTGTCGGCTGTGCGCCGACGCATCCGCGATGCGTTCGCCAAGGAGTATTGCGGCGACCGCTTCCGGGGCCTCGCGCATGGCGTTGTGGGCGGTTGGGAGCTCGTGAACTCGCCACTCCGGGTCGGCTTGCAGGCGGGTCCGGAGTTCGGCGAACGGCGTACGGTCCTCCCATCCGGAGCAGTAGACGAACTCGCGGCGCGGCACGCGGTCGACAACGCCGGTGAGACGGATCGCTTGCAGGAACGAGGCGAGGGGATGGGGACGGCGGCGGGGATCGCCACCGTCCGGCGGACGGAACGGCGGACGTACGGCGTAGCCGGTGTCCGCGGCGCCGTCTGCGAATGCTTGCCGGTAGCCCTCGCTCGTCAAAGACCAGCACGACTCGCCGTCGCGCGGTACGTAGGCGTCAAGATGCACCAGCCGCGAGACCCGGCCGCCGGCGCGATCGGCTGCGGCGGCGATCACCATCCCGGCGTAGCTGTGGCCGACCAGCGTCGCGCTGGTGATATGAGCGCGATCGAGGAGCCGCAGTACGTCGTCGGCGTGCGTGTCGAGGTTGGCCGTCGCGACCGTCACGTCGTCGTCGTCCGGCCGCAGACCGGTCAGGGTCAGGGCGTGAACGGTATGACCGGCACGCTCCAGCAACGGAACCACCCCCTCGAACGCCCAGGAGCCATGCCAACCACCAGGAACAAGCACGAACGTCGCCATACGTTTCTCCTTCTCTCGAACCGAAACCACTCCGCATGGAGCAGTCTCACCAGTTCAAGGCGTGGCTCACTACCGCTAGAAAGCCAACCAATACCCGTACGCCGCCAATCTCAGCTCCCTCCGGATCAGTCGGACCACGCCCGCCGGATCGGGTGTGGTCTCGGGGGCTTGGACAAGAACCGGGGGTCCAGGACCTGAAATAACCTGTCCCACGTCCCCAGAGGGTGAGTCAGGACCCGGTCTCAACCCCAGAGCTGGTGCCTGATCCACCAGGCCCCCCGATCCCCGCCCACCACGAGTCCTCCGTCAACCGAGCGCGGGGTCGACCGCGTTGGCCGGGTGACACACGGTTCGCGGACGGGCCGTTGCTGGCGGTATTCCAACGTTGTAGTGTCTTCGTGTCCGTCTTCGACAGTCCCCCAGGAGAGTCCATGTCTCAGCCTCGTGCCGAGTATCCGCGTCCGCAGTTTGTCCGGGCGGGGTGGGTGAATCTGAACGGCGAGTGGCAGTTCGAGATCGATCGGCCCGATTCGGGATGGGAGCGGAAGGTCCACGAGCGCGAGCTGGCGCAGCGGATCACCGTCCCGTTCGCTCCGGAGACGCAGTTGTCCGGGATCGAGGACGTCGACTTCATGGAAGCCGTCTGGTACCGGACGACCGTCACGATCCCGGCCGACTGGTCCGGCAAGGACGCCGTACTGCACTTCCAGGCCGTGGACCACGACGCGACCGTGTGGGTGAACGGCGTCGAGGTCGTCCGGCACCGCGGCGGCTTCACGCCGTTCAGCGCCAACCTGAGCCAGACGGCCAAGCCGGGCGAGGAAGCCACGATCGTGGTCCGCGCGCGGGACAGCCGGTACGGCGCTCAAGCCCGCGGCAAGCAGAGCCAGCTGTACGCCAACCACGCCTGCCTCTACACCCGGACCACCGGCATCTGGCAGACCGTCTGGCTGGAAGCGGTGCCGACCGTGCACCTCGGCCGCCCGCGGATCACCCCGGACGTGGCCGGCTCCAGCTTCCACCTCGCCGTACCGGTCTCGGCCAACAAGCCGGGCTGGAAAGTCCGCGCAACCCTGAGCGACGCCGACGGCGAGGTCGCAACGCAAGAGGTCCGCGCCGATCTCGACCTCGCGCCGCGGCTCACCCTCCAGGTCCCGGCCGACCGGGTCCGCCTGTGGGACACCACCGATCCGCACCTGTACGACGTACGCCTCGAGTTGATCGATGCCGACGGCAACGTCGTGGACACCGCGGACAGCTACGCCGGACTGCGGTCGGTGTCGATCAACGGTCAGGCGATCCTGATCAACGGCAAGCACGTGTTCCAGCGGCTCGTGCTGGACCAGGGGTACTGGCCGGAGAGCCTGATGACGGCGCCGACCGACGAGGCTCTGGTCCGCGACATCGAGCTGAGCATCGCCGCCGGGTTCAACGGTGCGCGGCTGCACCAGAAGGTGTTCGAGGAGCGGTTCCTGTACCACGCGGACCGGCTCGGCTACCTGGTCTGGGGCGAGTTCGGCGACTGGGGTTCGGGCGTCGGCGACACCGGTGACAACAATCAGCAGCCGACCGCGTCGTACGTCGGTCAGTGGCTGGAAGCCGTCGAGCGCGACTACAGCCACCCGTCGATCATCGGCTGGTGCCCGCTGAACGAGACCCACCAGCTCCTGCACGACCGGATCACCCAGCTGGACGACGTCACCCGGGCGATGTTCTTGGCCACGAAGGCGGCCGACACGACCCGTCCGGTGCTGGACTCGTCCGGCTACTCGCATCGCGTGCCGGAGACCGACGTCTGGGACTCGCACAACTACGAGCAGGACCCGGTCGAGTTCGCGAAGCAGATGGCCGGCCTGGCGGACGGAGCGCCGTACGGGAACAGCGGTGGGCGCGAGGGTCGGCCGATCTCCCAGCCGTACGCCGGTCAGCCGTACTTCTGCAGTGAGTTCGGCGGCATCTGGTGGAACCCGGAGGCGGCCGCGGCAGCCTCCGGCAACTCCGCCGACTCGTGGGGCTACGGTCAGCGGGTCGCGGACGAGGAGGCGTTCTACACCCGGTTCGCCGGGCTGGTCGACGCGCTGCTCGACAACCCGCTGATGTTCGGCTACTGCTATACGCAGCTGACCGACGTCTTCCAGGAAGAGAACGGCATCTACCGCTTCGACCGCAGCAACAAACTCGACGTACCGCGCGTCCAGGCGGTCCAAACCCGCCAGGCCGCCTACGAGAAGGACTGAAGTCCGAGGCTGCCGACTGCGACCAGGACCCAGAGGATCGCTCCGAGGAGGAGTGGCCTGGGTCCTGCGTCGCGGAGCTCCTTCGGGCGGAGGGACAGGCCGATCGCGACGAGGGCGGACGTGATCAGGAACGTTCCGGTCTGGCTCAGGGCCGGCAGCCAGGACTCGGGTACGGCGCCCGCACTGCGAAGACCCGCGGCTGCGATGAAGCCGATCAGGAACAGCGGGACCAGCTTCCGCCAGGGCAGTCGGCGGTTGTCGGATGCACCGTTCGTGCGGGCCTCACGGCGGGACTTGAGCAGGACCAGGGTGAGGACGATCGGGACCAGGGTGAGCGAGCGGGTGAGCTTCACGACGAGTGCCTGGTCGCCAGCGCTCTGGCTGTAGGCGTACCCGGCGGCGACCACGGATGAGGTGTCGTTGATCGCCGTACCGGCCCATAGTCCGAAGGCTTCCGGGCTGAGGCCGAGCAGGTGGCCGAGGGGCGGGAACGTGAGGACGGCGACCACGTTGAAGGTGAAGATCGTCGCCAGGGCGTAGGCGACTGATGAGCGCTTGGCGCCGATCGCTGCTGTTGCCGCGGCGATGGCTGAGCCGCCGCAGATCGCCGTACCGACGCCGATCAGAGTCTGGGTGTCGCCGCGGACGCCGAGCAGGCGGCCGAACAACCAGGCGCCACCGAGAGCGATCGCCAGCGTGCCGAGCATGACCGGGAGCGAGGACGCCCCGACGCGCGCTACTTGCTGGAGGGACAGGCCGGTGCCGAGCACGACGATCGAGACCTGCAGCAGGTTCTTCGCGGCGAAATCGTAGCCCGGACGACACCGCTCAGCCCGCAGCGCCGGGATCAGTAAGCCGCCGAGCACACCAAGCACGATCCCGAAAACCGGCCCGCCAACCACAGGAACCAGCCGACCGAGAGGTACGGCGACGGCGGCGATAGCCAGCACAACCAGCAACCCGGGCAACCGCCCCAACGCCGAGCCGAGGCGACGGTCGGTCCCCAGGAGAACACTGGTGAACCGGGTGTGAGGTGAGACAGGACCGATCGAGCGGCTGGGTGGCCTAACCTCGACCTGCACCATCGGACCGGCTCCTCCCGCAGAAATGTACGCACATTTAAGCTAGGAGATGACCGGACATTTGGCAAGCCGGGAGGCGGGAATCGGATGACCGTGCGCAGGCTCGACCGCACTGGCGGCCAGCCGCTCTGGAAGCAGTTGCAGGAGGACCTGGTCCGGCGGCTGCGCTCCGGAGAGTTCGACGACGCCTTCCCCGGTGAGCTCGCGCTGGTCGAGGAGTACGAGGTGAGCCGGCACACGGTCCGCCAGGCACTCGGTCAGCTCCGCTCGGACGGCCTGATCGTGGCCGAACGTGGTCGCCAGCCAAGAGTCGCCACCGCGCCGGAGATCCGCCAGCCGATGGGCGCGCTCTACAGCCTGTTCTCGTCCGTCGAGGCGTCCGGTCTGCCTCAGCACAGCGTCGTACGGGCGCTCGACATCAGAGCCGACGGCGTCATCGCGGCCCGGCTCGACCTGGAGGGGTCGAGCCCACTGCTCTACCTCGAGCGCCTCCGGTACGCCGGTGACGAACCGTTGGCCCTGGACCGGGTCTGGCTGCCCGCGTCACTCGCCGAAGCGCTGCTCGCGGCCGATTTCACCCACACCAGCCTCTATAACGAGCTCGCCGTCCGGACCGGGGTGAGTCTCGACCACGGCCGCGAGGACATCCGAGCGATCAACCCGACGCCGGCCGAGCGGGCGTTGCTGCACTGCCCGGCTGAGGCTGCGGCCTTCTCGATCATTCGCCAGGGCACCGTCCAGAACAGACCGGTCGAGTGGCGCCACACCGTGGTCCGCGGGGACCGCTTCGCGCTGTCGGCCGAGTTCTCGGCGAACACCGGCTACCGCCTCACCCCGGCCCCGCGGACGACCGCGCTCGCTCAGGGCTGGTAGGCGCCGTCGCGGAACGGATCGTCGGCAGGCAGCCAAGACGTCGCCGGATCCAAGTCGACCGCAATGTCCCGAGTCAGCGCCTCGATGGCGGCAAGCACCGCCGGACGGATCTCGTCGCGACGCGACACCAGAGCCCAGGTCCAGACCGGGATCGGGTCGGCCACTGGACGGCGAACGAAGTCCCGGGGCAGTGGCGTGTCATCGCGCTTGGGTGAACTGACCACCGGCTTCCGCAACCGCCGGACGTGATCGAAGAAGGCCGGCCCGGTGATCCCGTGGTCGTCGATCCGGACCAGCTCGGCACCGGTCGAGCGGGCGAATTCGGCCGCATAGATGTTCCACGACGCCCACGTCGCGGTGTCGGCGTCGAGCAGTACGGCGGTGTCCTTCGCGCGTACGGCGGACTCGTCGCGCCCGGGTGAGACGGCGTACAGGCGGTCCGCACCGATGAGGCGGCCGGTCAGTTCCTGCTCGGCGAGGTCGGTGGCCCGCACCCAGCAGATCGCCAGGTCGATGCTCCCGTCGGCGACCCGGGCGGCCTGCGTGTGGGACGGCATCACCCACGCGTCCACCCGCAGTTGCGCCACCGCGGACGCGCGCTCGACCAGATCGGGCGGGCGCCAGCTGACGTAGCCGAGCCGCACCGGTTCGCTCGCCGCAAAGCCGGCCGCCGTACGCCGTAATGCGTCGGCCTGCTCCAGCAACGCCCGCGTCTGCGGGAGCAACGTCTCCCCGAACGTGGTCAGCGCGACCGTCCGCCGGTCCCGCTCGAACAACCGCACACCGAGATCACGCTCGAGCGACTTGATCTGCTGCGACAGCGACGGCCCGGCGATGTGCAACCGGGCCGCGGCCCGGCCGAAGTTCAGCTCCTCGGCGACCGCCACGAAGTACCGCAACTGCCGAAGCTCCACGCGCTGATCGTAGTAGGCGGAGCCTCCTAGCTGGGAGCAAAGCGGTCGTGGAAAACCACCGATGGTTCGACGAGTATCGAAGTACATCCATTCGAGAAAGCGAGAACCATGAATACCCAGAAAGTCGCCGTGATCACCGGAGCCTCCCAGGGCATCGGTGCCGGTCTCGTCACGGCGTACCGCAAGCTCGGGTACGCCGTCGTCGCGAACTCGCGCACGATCGAGCGCTCCGACGACCCGTTGATCCTGGCGGTCGCCGGTGACATCGCCCAGCCGGGCGTGGGCATCCGCGTGATCGAGCAGGGGCTGGACACCTTCGGCCGGATCGACACCCTGGTCAACAACGCCGGCGTGTTCGTCGCGAAGCCGTTCACCGAGTACACCGACGAAGACTTCGACCTGGTCGACGGCGTGAACCTGCGCGGATTCTTCGAGATCACCCGGCGCGCGGTGTCCGCGATGCTCGAGAACGAGGGCGGGCACATCGTCAGCATCACCACCACCTTGGCCGAGCACGCCGACAGCAAGGTGCCGTCCGCGCTCGCGTCGCTGACCAAGGGCGGCCTGAACTCGGTCACCAAGTCGCTGGCCACCGAGTACGCCGCCCGCGGCATCCGGGTCAACGCGGTCGCCCCCGGCGTCATCCGTACGCCGATGCACCCGGAGGAGACGCACGAGTTCCTGGCGGCACTGCACCCGGTCGGCCGGATGGGTGAGATCGACGAGATCGTAGAGGCCGTCACGTACCTCGAAGGCGCGAACTTCGTCACCGGCGAGATCCTGCACGTCGACGGCGGCCAGCAGGCCGGCCGCTGATGAAACCCTGGCGGGTGGTGGGTCAAGGGGCGGCGGCGCTGGCCGGCGGGATGGGGATCGGGCGTTTCGCCTACACCCCGATCCTCCCGATCATGCACGCGCAGGCCGGGCTGACCCCACGACTCGGAGCGGCGCTCGCAACAGCCAACTACACCGGCTATCTCGCCGGGGCGCTGGCCGCGATCGTCGTACCGAGACTGACCCACTCCCGCTGGGCACTGCGACTCTCGTTGCTGCTTCTGTCCGCGACGCTGGCGCTGATGCCGTTGAGCCACAGTGGGATCTTCTGGCTCAGCTTGCGGTTGATCGCCGGAGTCGCCAGCGCACTGGTCTTCGTGATCGCCGTCAGCGCCGTACTCCCCCGACTGCACAGCCACCAGGTGGGCTGGATCTTCGGTGGAGTCGGCGCGGGCATCGCAGTGTCCGGCGCGGTCTTGATCGGCGGTAGTTGGCGGCAGGCGTGGTGGCTGACGGCCGTACTGACCGTCGCCTGCACTGTGCCCGCCTGGCACCTGACCGCCCCCGCGCCCGCTCAGGTGAAGGTTGAGCGGGGCAACGGATCGCGGCACTTCACCGCGTTGCTGACCAGCTATTCACTGGAAGGCGTCGGCTACATCATCGCGGGCACGTTCCTCGTTGCCGCGATCAACGAAACCGCCTCCTCCGGCCGGGTCGGCAGCGGCGCCTGGATCATCGTCGGCCTGGCCGCCCTGCCCTCGTCAGCCCTGTGGGCCTGGCTCGGCCGGAGCTGGCCGCGTCCGCTCCTGCTCCTCGTGGCATTGCTCCTCCAAGCTGTCGGGATTGCGTTACCCGTCCTGATCGGCGGGGTCGCGGCGGCCTTGATCTCGGCGGCGCTCTTCGGTGCGACGTTCCTCGGTGTCGCCAACATCGTGCTCGCGATCGGCGCTGACCTCCACGTCCCCCGCGCCGTCGCGATCCTCACCACCGGCTACAGCCTCGGCCAGATCGTCGGCCCGCTGGCGGTCGGACCCCTGCTACACAACGGATACCACCAGGCGCTCCTGATCAGCGCCGGCGTGGTGGCACTCGCCGCCACCGCCGCTGCTCTCGTCCGCCACCAACCGAACTAGGAGATTTCCATGACCGACAACGACATTCTGCGCACCGTCCTCGACCAGTGGAAGGCGGGTGTCGACGCGCACGACCCGAAGCGGGTGGCGTCGTACTTCACCGACGACGCGATCTTCCAGGGCCTTCATCCGTACGGCGTGGGCCCGGACGCCGTCGCCGAGTACTACGACTCGCAGCCGATCGGACTGACCGCGGCGTACCGGATCCTGGAGCACCGCCGGCCGGCCGACGACCTGATCCTCGGCTACCTCGCGGTCGACTTCGGTTTCACCGACCGCCCGACGCTGCCGGTCTACCTGAGCGTGATCCTGCGCCGGGTCGGTGCCGACTGGCTGATCTCGCACTACCAGGTGTCCCTGCTTCCGTAGGACTGATACTGGGGGCATGACGGTCAAGGAACTGCGGTTGGTCGTGACGGCGGACGACTACGACGAGGCGGTGGCGTTCTACCGGGACGTGCTCGGGCTGCCCGAGCGGGAGTCGTACGCCACGGAAGACGCGCGAGTGATGATCCTCGAGGCCGGGCGGGCGACACTCGAGATCGCGAATCCGGCACAGGCCGACTACATCGATGCGGTCGAGGTCGGCCGCCGGGTGGCCGGGAAGTACCGGGTCGCGCTCGAGGTCGACGACTCCGCGGCGACGACGCGGACGCTGGCCGAGGCCGGTGCCACCGTGATCGCCGAACCGACCCGAACGCCGTGGAACTCGCTGAACGCCCGCCTGGAGACACCAGGCGGGATTCAGCTGACCCTCTTCACCGAGCTTGACCTCAAGTCGTCTTGAAGTGTTGAGGTAAGCGTCATGTGGCAGACCGAAGACCTCGACCTGGACGCTTACCTCGACCGGATCGGGCACGCCCGGGTATCCCCGTCGGCCGACAGCCTGCGCAGTCTGCACCGGGCGCATGTGCTGGCGATCCCGTTCGAGAACATCGACGTCATCCTCGGCACGCATCCCGGCATCGGCCTGGACGCGATCCAGGCCAAGCTCGTCCGCCGGCAGCGCGGCGGCTACTGCTACGAGCACGCGCTGCTCTTCAGCGCCGCACTCGAACGTCTCGGATTCGAGGTGACCCGCCGGGTGGCGCGAGTCCAGCCTCACAAGGCCGGACCGCGTACGCATGCCCTCCTCAAAGTCGGCGTCGACGGCCAGGACTTCCTGGCCGACGTCGGCTTCGGCGCCGGGCAGCTGTACCCGACGCCGATGAAGGACGGAGTCGTCATCGACCAAGGCGGTTGGGATCACCGGCTCACCCTCGACGACGACGTGTGGACGCTGTCGAAGCAGACCGTGGACGGCTGGGCCCCCCAGCACGCGTCGAACGACGAACCGGTCCGCGCGATCGACTACGAGGTCTACCACCACTACGTCTCGACCCACCCGAACTCGCCCTTCACCGGCCGTCCCGTGGTGATGCGGGTCGCCGACGGCGTCGTACGTCGTCTGGTCGGGGACAAGCTCACGGTCGAGTACGCCGACGGCCGGACGACGGAGCGCGTCGTACCAGCGCAGGATCTGCCCGAGGCACTGGCGAGTCTGGATGTCGTCCTCAGCGACGAGGAAGTCGATCGCCTGCGGCTTGTCTAGGTGTCTCGGTGCGGAAGGATTCGCCCAGTTCGGGGCCGAGGCCGAAGTAATGGCGGAAGTTGTAGAGCAGCGGCGACCAGGCCGCCGGATCGACATACGACGTTCCTGGTACGACGATCCGCTCGTCGGCGTGGACCCGTAGCACCTTCGCCTGGATGATCAGAAAGGTGCCACCGGCATCGAAGTCGACCTGAACCGCGGTCGCCTCGAAGTGCAGTGGACACTCGGCGACCCGCGGCGGGCCGACTCGCTCGGAAGCGACCGGGGTCAGCCCCGCTGCCTTGAACTTCTCCCGTTCGAACCGGAAGCGGGCCTTCTTCGCGTCCGGCACCGGATGACGGCCGGTGAGGCCAGCGATCCGCTCGACCGCCTCCCACTGCGCGGGTGACGGGTAGTTGATCACGAGCTCGGGCCGGCGCTGCAGGTTGTGGGCGGTCTGACCGGATTCGCCCACGCCGAGGACGACGACGTCACCGAGTGCCCAGGCGGACGACATCGGGGCGAGATTGACCGTGCCGTCGTCGTTCGCGGTGGACAGCAGTGCGATCGGTGTACCGACGTACAGGATGGACGGTTCGATCGTCAGGTGGGTCATGCGTTCGACGCTAGGCGGCGGTCGCTTCGGCCCGGACCAAACTGTCGGGACGGCATGATGGGATGCATGAGCACGCGGACCGAGGGACAGGAGCTGGCTGCTTGGGCCCGGATGCTGGCCGATGGGACGCGGGCGACGGTGTGCGTGGCGTTGCTCGACGGACGGGCGTGGACGGCGACCGAGCTGGCCCGGGTGGCGAAGGTGTCGCGGCCGACGATCAGTGAGCATCTCAACCTGCTCGTCGACGGCGGTCTGCTGACCGAGGTGCGGCAGGGCCGGCATCGGTACGTGAAACTCGCCGGTCCGGACACGGCCGAGCTGATCGAAGGACTCTCGGCGCTCGCACCACGGCGTACCGAGGTTGCGCACAGTCTGGCCGCGGTCAGCAAGCGGGACGCGTTCGCCCGGGCCCGGACCTGCTACGACCACCTGGCCGGGAAACTCGGCGTCGCGCTCGCGGACGCGATGACCGAGCGCGGGCTGCTCGACTGGTCGGAGGGGATCGCGCTGACACCGTCGGGTACGGCGTGGCTGGACGAGCTCGGCATCGTGGTCGAGCCGCGGCGCGGACGGCCCGCCGTTCGGTCATGTCTGGACGTGACCGAGCGAAGGCCGCACCTCGCCGGCGCTGTCGGTGCTGCTTTGTGTGCGCATGCGTTGGATCAGGGTTGGGTTCGTCACATCCCTGGTGGGCGGGCGTTGAAGGTGAGCGGCTCGGTGCGTGAGTTTGGCTTGCCGGTAGGCGTTGTCCGGGAGTTGCAGCCCTGAGAACCCCGTGAGAATGACGCGCCGGGGGAGGCGCATAACGCGGAAACCACCTAGCCTTCGGCCATGACTGAGTTCGAGCCCGGCACCGATCTGGTGTCCCGCCTCCCTCTGCCCAGCCATGTAGTCGTCCATGCGGACGGCCAATGGCGTCGCGGCTGGCTGATCGGCCGCGAGCACGAGGAGACGGGATGGACCGGTCTGGTGCAGTACGAGGGCGACGACGGAAACGAGCGGACGGAACGCCTGCCGGCGGACCGGATCGCTCTGCCGGAGTCGGACGGCCCGACCGAACGAGCGTCGTAGCGCGCCGAGGTCGGTGCGTTGAATTGAGGAGGGGATAACAGCACGAAGGCCCCTGGAGGATTCCTCCGGGGGCCTTCGTGCGTAACGCGGCCGGGGCGCCTGGGCGGCGAACGAGAACCCCGCCCCAGGCCCTTCGGGCGGTTGACCTGGGACAGGATCCTCAATGGCGTTACACACGGTGTATCGCCGGTGACGGGCCGAGTGTTACAGGATCGACGGAAATCTTTGCGTACGGCGTCCTTGTGCCCGGGCAGAGGACGACCCCGGCGCACGTCCCTGAACACCGGGGTCTCGATCGGCGGCCTCTCGAGCGACCGTCACTCGTGACTTCCAAGTGCCCCGCGCGCCGACCGGCAATCACGCCGACAGTGATCAGAAATGCACAGCGAGCAGGACCCGGCCGGTCTCGGAACTGCGGATGTCCAGCGCCTGGATCTCGTTGCGCTGCAACTTCGTGGTCGCCGCCGGTTTCACCGTCGTCCCCGGTGACGCGGTCCAGCTCGCGAGCAGCTGGGACTTCCCCGACGTGTCGGTGACGTACAACTCGTAGCCCCGGGCCCGTTCGCTCGGTGTTGCGAGTTCGTCGTACCGGCAGCTGATCTCGATCGTCGTACCCCAGCGCTCCGGGACCAGCCGGGCATCCGCGGACAGCTTGCTGGCCACGGTCTGCGCGAGTACGACGTAGTCCCCCTGCGGCTGCTCGCGGGTGAGCGGGATCGCGATCACCGCGCCGATCACGGCCGCGGCCACGGCGACTCCAGTCATCAATACGCCGAGCCGCACGCGCCGGCGGCGTACGTCGCGCTGCACTGTGCGGACCAGGTCGGGCAACAGGTTCGGCGGGGCGTCGTTGATGGTCGCGAGGGCCCGGTCGGCCGGCAGCGCGGTCAGCGTCCCGGGCACCCCGGCCAGCGATCCCACCCCGGCCGAACACTCGTCACACGTCTGCAAATGCTCCTCGTACGCGCGTCGGTCCTTCGCCGACAACGCTCCGAGCAGGTACGCCGCGTCCCATTCGCGGTACGGGTCGCTCACTGGCTCGTCACCCCCTTCTCCTGCAGCGCGAGCTTCAACGCCCGCAGCCCGTAATGCAGCCGCGACTTCACGGTGCCCGACGGGATGTCCAGCTCTTCGGCGATGTCGGTGACGGTGCGGCGTCCGTAGTACGCACGAACGATCACTTGCCGATGTTCCTCGGACAGCTGAGCCAGCGACTCCGCCACCAGCCACGCGTCCAGTACCGTGTTGGCGTGGTCGGCGCTCGGGTTCTCCGGCAGGTCGCCGCTGGCCACCTCGCGGCTGACCCGGGCACTGCGCCGGTCGTCGATGACGAGATTGCGCGCCACCGTGAACAGCCAGGCCCGGGCCCCCGCTTCGTCCTCGGTCAGGATCTGCGGCCGGCGCCACGCCCGGAGCAGAGTCTCCTGGACGACGTCCTCCGCGAGCCGATCGTCACCCGTCAACCGGACGACGAACCGCCACAGCGCGGGCGCATGCACATCATGCAGCTCACGCAACAGCGCCGCCCGGTCATCGGCCATCGGCGCTCCTGCTCACTTGGCTGCTGTTCTCGCCACCATTCTGTACAGGATCAAATCACAGTCCACAGCCCGTGCAGGGTTTGCGGGTGCGGAGGTGGTAGCCGTAGGCGGCGATGCCGAGGCCGACACCCCAGACGAGATAGGCCGGGACCGCGACCCAGAAGAAGGCGTCCGGCAGGCCGACGTCGCCGTACACGGGTTTGCCTTGGAGTGCGGCGCCGATCATCTGGAGCAGTCCGACCCCGAAGTACGCCGTGATGCCGGCGCCCAGCCCGGCACCGGGAAGGAGCAGCATCCAGCGCGGGAAGATCCGGCCGGGGCGGTAGACGAGCAACAGGGGTAAGGCGGTTCCGGCGAGGAGGAAGCCGCCTTCGAAGACGATCATCGAGAGGCCGCCTTGGTACGGGGTGGTGTCGAATCCGACCGCGGCTTGGGCAGCGAGGCGGGTCAGACAGCCGGCTACGGCGAGCCAGGCCGGCCAGTGCGGAGTTGCGGTGGGACGCGGCTGGCCTGTGCAGCGGATGCATGTCGGGTCGAGGCGTCGCTGGTAGGCCAGGGCTGTGCTTCCGAGCAGGACCGCGCCTCCGAGCGCGGTGAATCGGCTGAGCATCCCGGGCAGATCGAACGGGATTCCGAGGCCGGGAAGCAGACCGCCGACCACGTCGAGCAAGGCGAATCCAGCCACTGCTACCCAGCCGGCCGCGAAGGCCCACAAGGTCGCGATGAGCCACCGGGACTTCGGCTGTCGACTGAGGGCGATCACGGCGGCGGCGCTGACCAGGCATCCCGCTACCGCGATCCAGTCCGGAATCAGCAGGTCGCGACCCGGGAGCTTCCAGGTTGGCGCGTGGCCGGTGGCGAACCAGACGCGCAGGCCTCCGTACGACGCTGCCCAGATCAGGGTTGCGGTCGGCACCGAGGTGCGTGTCTCCGCGATGGTTGCCATGCGGACAGTCTGTTTGGGTGCGGCCGCCGTACGGATCACTCCCGCGGGGGAACCGGCTCCATCGCGGGGTTGAACGTCAGCGGGTGTCGTGGAGGTGGCGGAGGGCTCGGAGGAAGGCTTCGCGGTCCTTGGGTGGGAGCTTGGCGAGGAGGCGGTCCTCGCGAACGCGGATGTCCCTGCGGACGGCACGGCGTACGCGACGGCCTTGCGTGGTGATCGAGAGCAGGCGGACCCGGCGGTCATCCGGGTCCGGGGTGCGCTCGATCAGGCCTGCGTCCTGGAGCTCGTCGAGGGTGCCGATGATGCGTGACTTGTCCGCACCGATCGCCTCGGCGAGGGCCGCCTGCGTACGCACGGGGGTCTCGTCCAGCGCGGTGAGCACCGAGTACCCCCACATCGAGACCTCGTGCGTCGCGAGTACCGGCAGCTCCTCCGCGATGAGCGCGCGCACCAGCGGATACAGCATCGCTGCGAGGTCGGGGCGCTCATCGGTCACAAGCGGAAGATAACACTGGCGCAATCATATGATTGCGCATACGATAAGCGCATGCCTACTGATTACGTATCCCTGGACGCCGACGCCGTACGGGCCAGCATCGACCTGGTGGCGCGCGCCACCTCCGACGACCTGTCCAAGCCGACGCCGTGCCGGGCCTGGACCCTCTACGGCCTGCTCGCCCACATGGCCACCCAGCACTACGGCTTCGCGGCCGCCTCTCGCGGCGAAGACAATGCGGCGATCTGGAAGCTCCGCGACCTCGGCGACGACCCGGTGAAGGCCTACATCACCTCCGCCGAACACGTCCTGGCCGCCTTCGCCGAAGACGGCGTCACCGAGCGCCAGTTCCCCCTCCACGAGTTCGGCGCCTCCTTCCCCGGCCACCAGGCGATCAGCTTCCACTTCATCGACTACGTCGTCCACAGCTGGGACGTCGCCAAGGCCCTCGGCACCACGGTCACCTTCGCCCCGGACCTCCTCGAAGCCGCCCACACCGTCGCGCAAATCGTTCCGACCGGTGAACCCCGGCTCACCCCCGGCGCCGCCTTCGCCCCCGACATCACCTGGTCCGGCGACGACCGCCTCGACCAGATCGTCGCCCACCTCGGCCGCTCCCCCCACTGGCCCGCCTAGCCATCCGGTCCGGGGCGCGGCGCGGTCCACGAGTGGATGGTGGCGGATTTGGGAACTTGATAGGTACGGCGCGGGGACAGCTCACCCATGCCCGAGTGCCGGCCCCTCAGTAGACCAACATCTGGACCGGACCATGACTTCAGCAGCACGTTCCGATGATTCGCCGCCGGGCGAATTCCAACCCGTCGGCGGCAAGCTCGAACGCGGACTCATCTGGGTGTTCATCGTCGTGCCAACGCTCGCAATGCTGCCAGGGATCTTCTTCGCGTGGGGCGGATGGATCAACTGGCACGACATCGTGCTACTGGTCGCGTTCTACGCGCTCACCGCGACCGGCATCGGCGCCGGCTACCACCGCGGCTTCACCCACGGATCCTTCAAGACCAAGCGTGGCCTCAAGATCGCACTCGCCATCGCCGGGAGTCTGGCCCTCGAAGGTCCGGTCATCCGCTGGGTCGCCGACCACCGCAAACACCACAAGTTCTCCGATCGAGACGGAGATCCACACTCCCCCTGGCGCTACGGCACCACCGCGTGGGCGGTGACCAAAGGATTCATATTCGCCCATGTCGGCTGGGTGCTATGGGGTGAAGACCGCGCCGACCCAAAGCACTACGCCCCAGACCTCCTGAACGACCACGACATGGTATCGATCTCGCGGCATTTCCGCGGACTGGCGGCGATCTCTTTGCTAGCACCGGCGCTGATCGGAGGACTGTGGGACAGGTCGTGGCACGGCGCCGCTACCGGATTCTTCTGGGGCACCCTGGTCCGCATCGCCCTGATGCACCACGTCACATTCTCGATCAACTCGATCTGTCACGTCACCGGCGACAAACCCTTCGTATCCCGCGACCGGTCAGGAAACGTCTGGTGGCTGGCCATCCTCAGCCAAGGCGAGTCGTGGCACAACCTCCACCATGCCGACCCCACGTGCGCACGCCACGGCGTACTCAAAGGACAAGTCGACATCAACGCCTGGCTGATCAAGCAACTCGAACGACTCGGCTGGGCATACGACGTCAAATGGCCAGACCAGCAACGCCTCGAGAAGAAGCGCGCCACCGCCTGACACTCGGTGGCGGTATCTCGTCGTACTGGCATGACAACGACGACGAGACTCAGTCAACTAACCGGCGACTACGTGCTCGACGCGGAGCAGACGCGGATTGGGTTTGTTGCCCGGCACCGGTTCGGTACCAGGGTGCGCGGGCGGTTCGGTACGTTCGACGGCGCCGCGCACCTGGACGGCGGCGACCCGGCCAGGTCGAGTGCTTGGCTGTCGATCCGGACGGACAGCATCGAGACCGGCGACAAGCGACGGGATGCTCAACTCAGCAAGGATTTCCTCGGCGCCGCGGCGTACCCGACGATCACCTTCACGTCGACGAGAGTCGAGCAGGTGACGGAGACGACCTTCAACGTCAAGGGCGACCTGAGCATCCGGGGCGTCACGCACTCGATCACTATCCCGTTCAAGCTGACGGGCGACGTCACCTTCGAGGCGACACAGACGATCAACCGCATGGATTGGCGGGCGAACTGGAACGCCGTGACCACGATCCTGGTCAGCCCGGACGTGACCCTCGACCTCCAGCTCACCGCCATCCGCCGGCTATGAGTCGCAGCCGGTCCCGTCCCCGTCGCGATCGAGGTCATAGATGTCTACGCCGACAACAGTGACCGGGCCGCGAACGTACGCCGGTCCGTTGCCGCTGCCGCCCGAGCAGTCGACATCGCTCGCGATCGGGACGCAAGCCCCGCTGTAGTTGGGATCGCAGCCCGACGACCCGCTCTCCTCCTCGACCTTCGTGCCGACCGCGGTCACCTGCGTCCGCGGCTGCTTGGCCACCTCTTGTTTCAGCAACTCCTTGGTGGTCTGTACGCCGTCCACGTACGTGACCTCATAGGTCAGCCGCCGCGTCCCGTTGACCCCGGTGGTCCGGATGGTCTTCTCGCCCTTCGGCATCGAGTCGTCCGTCACCGTCTTCTTCTTGAACGGGATCGTGCGGAACTCCACGACCCGTTTCGTGGTCGTCGTCGGCTTCTTCGCGGTCGCGGTCGTTGTCGGGGTGGCCTTCGTGGTCGGCGTCGGGGTGGCGGCCGGCGTCGATGCCGGTGTGGTGGTGACCCGGATGCTCGCGATCGCGGCCGGTTCGCCGGCGTTCGACGTACCCGATGGTGATCCGCAGCCGGTGGCGAGTGCGCCGACGGCCAGCAGAGCGACCGGTGCCAGCGCGGCACGAATGAAATGCACGATTCCCCCCAACCCGCCGTCGGTTCCCCCCGCGGCGGGATTGTCAGCGCCCGGACCTCCCGGACGAATTCAGATCCATATCATCCTGATGCAATCTGCCGCGAGGGGTCGGCGCGGATCCGCGACGAACCGCAGTGGTTTCGTGACCTACTGCTCAGTCAGCCGTGCGTACCGGTGAGGATGTGGGTGCCGATCGGGCTGATGGTGTGCCGTACGGCGTTGCCCGCGCGGCGCGTGGTGACTAGCCCGGTGCAGTGCAGGACGCGGGCATGCTCGCTGGCCGAGGCGAGCGAGATGCCGGCCCGCGCGGCCAGTTCGCTGGTGGAGCAGGCGCCGGCGGAGATGGTCCGCAGTACGGCGGCGCGCGTACGCCCAAGCAGGTCAGCCAACGCGCGCTCCGGATCGGCGCACTGCTCGGTCGGCTCGGCGCCGGCCGGGTCGTGTTGAACCGGATAGACGAGGACCGGTGGGAGGTCGGAGTCGGCGGGCATGATCGGGTGCCGCCAGCAGAAGAACGACGGGACCAGGCGGATGCCGCGGCCGCGGAGGTACAGGTCGCGTTCGATGTGTCGCATGTCGACGTGCAGTACGGGCGGACCCCACTGCAGGGCCGGATGCAGTGTCTTTGCGAGCGTCTCGAAGCCGCCGGTCGTCACGGTGTTGCTGTGCAGCCTGACCTCGCGGTCGACCATGCCGGCGATCGTCGGCATCTGCGGCGCGATCTTGGTGCGGTGGAAGTGCTTGAGGCCCTGACACACCTTCGCCAGTACGGCGGGATCGCCGACGGCGAGGCGGCGGGTCCAGCGCGGCAGCCGGACCTGCTCGGCCAACTGGCTGAGCTCCTCGTGCAGCCGACGCTTCGGTGTCGCCGCGACCGCGGCCAGCCCGGCGTCGAGTCCGTCAGCGGACTCGGCCGGGGTGAGGAAGTCGGGCGAGTAGCCGACGGGTGGCGCGAGTACCAGCAGTTCGCGCTCCATCGGCGTGAGCCGGGCGCGGGTCCGCTGACGCCAGGAGCCGAACACCGCCGGCTCGTCGTCGGTCTGCAACATGTGCATGCCGAGCAGCACTTCCCACAACGGATCCGGCTCGCGACCGATCGTCGTACGCGCCAGATCAGCGCAGCCGAAATGGATCCGGAGACCCATCGTCATTCCTCCCCCGAGGAAGCAGCACGCCAGTCGACACCCCCAGCGTGACCGCTTTGAACTGTGTGCCTACACAGCGTAGGCACCCAAAGGGTCAAACGCCAGCTTGAACCGGCGCGCCGCCGCTCAGCTCGTTGCGCCCACTCCAGCCAGCGCCGCAACGACGATCCCGGCGACCAGACCGCCGACCGCCAGCACAATCAACAGCACAGCGCTGATCGGTGGATCCGGCACCCGCTGCTGAAACACCGCGAACAGTCGCTCCTCCGCCGGCCGAACCTCGCGCAGCATGACCGCGGACGGGTGTTCGTTGACACCGAAGATCTCGAGCGCCTGCAGCCCAGCCTGAGCAGCAACCACCGCAGCTCGCACGACCCCGATGATCACCGCACCTGCCGCCACTGTCAGAACGCCGATCAGCGCAACAGTCGTCTGTGCCATCCCCGGAACGTCCGCGTCCGAGGTGAACGCGTGCTGCAGCGCCTGGAACGACCACCACCCGAAGAACCCCAGCCCCCCGGCAGCCACCCCGACCCCGCAACACACGGCAGTCAGCGGATTCTGCGTCCGTACCGCCTTCGCGAATGCCCGCGCATCACCGGCCAAGTCCCCCGCGTCCCGAACCAGCCCCTCATACGCCGCCAACGCGTCAGCCCGCGCCTTCAGCTTGACCCCGATCACGATCCGATCGGCCAGCCCCATCGTGCCCGCCTGCCCCACGATCTCCCGCCAGGCATCCAGCACCTCGCGATGCACCCCGAGGATCGTCGCCCGCTCCACAACCCCCATGCTCGTGCCCCCTGTTCCCCCCTGAGCCCGAGAGTACGCCGACCACCCCGCTCCGAACAGTGATCACCCGTCAGCCCCCCGCCGCCCAATCCCCTCGACAAACCTGACACACTGTTCCCCTCACCCTCGTGAGAGGGCCTCTAGCTCAACTGGCAGAGCAGCGGACTTTTAATCCGCGGGTTGTGGGTTCGAGTCCCACGGGGCCTACAACACCACGGGGCCTACAAATCCCCTGTATGAGTCCGGGTCATCCATGACAGGTTGGCTCGGGCTCTTGCTTTACGCGGCTCCGGTAGATGCTTGACGGTGGCTTCGGTTGTTTCTTGACACTCGACTCATGTTGCAGGAGTTGAGCGTGCAGGAGCAGAAGTACCAGGCAGTACTCGCGGTGTTGTCCTCAGCCGCATGCGGCAGGTCGCCAGCGCTCTGATGAGGTCCCGTCTCATGACACACAGTTCGACGGCCGTCAGTAGGGGAACGGGCCGCCCGACGCTTGGGGACGAAGCGCCACGTGTCGTCGCTCGAGCATCTCACGGCCATCCCAGAGCTCGAGGTCGAGCGGGACTCGCCGGTGTGACGGACGCATTCCTGTATGGATCACTACGCTACGAAACGGCGTGACGTCGAGGAGCCATCAGGGGGAACTCCATGCAGTGGTCGTTGGTTTCAACCGAGCTGGGCGGGGTGCCGGTTCTAATCGAGGCCGTGGCCTTGCCGGGAACGCAGCAGACCGCGAGACCGGGCAGCGTCGAGCGGGCGCACGACATGTTCAGCCGGGCACAAGCAGTCATCGAACAGTTCGCCTTGTCAGCCGTGCAGGTCGGCGAGCGAGTCGCGGCCCACAGCCGTCGGCCCGACGAGGTCGAGATCCAGTTCGGATTGAAGTTCTCGGTGCAAGGCGATGTCGTCATTGCGAGCGCAGCCACCGAGGCGTCGCTGAGCGTCAAGATCGTGTATGGCGATGCGCTGGCAGACGCCGCGGGGACAAGCATTGCCGGTCAGGGCGAGGCGAGTGTGTCATGAGCGTGCCGTCCATTCAGTCTCACGGCCGGATACTCGATGCGCAGGATCGTCCGGTCGGAACCTGCTTCCAGGTCACGCCAGGAGTGCTGGTGACGGCTCTGCATGTGGTGGATGATGCGTCGCAGGATCAACCTGGACGCATGGTCCGCTTCGAGCCGTTGGCGGGGCGGGCCGGCGAGGACAGGGCGGAGGCGAGACTGGTTGCCTCCGATGTCGAGCATGACCTCGCGGTCTTGACGACCGATGGGCATCTGCCCGCCAGCGCGTCCTATATCGCGTACTCGGACGATCAGGTTTCCGATACCAGGTTTACGTTGACCGGGTACGCGATGTTGCCGGAGGGCACGGGGTACGCCTCCTACCGGGAGATGCCGACGGCAGGTCGATGGGAGGGAACGGCGACCGACGAGACCGGAGTGAAACTGGGCTGGGCCCGGGCGGACGGCGTACAGCAGGGGATGAGCGGAGCACCAGTTCTCCGCCATGGTGACGGCGCTGTCATCGGGGTGCTCACGGATCGGTACAACAGCCAGGGAGTCTGGTCCTCGGGGCGCATCAAAATCAGCCGGATCGAGTCGATGCTCGCACTCCTCGGGAAGCGTGCGACCCTTGCCGTCGAGTCAAGCCCGGTCCGGGACTTGAAGGACCAGAACCGGCTGTCCGAGTCCACGATCAATCGCGAAGGACGCCGCACCGACCAGACCTTCGTTCCGCCACCGAGGTGGGAGCAGCGCTGCAACGAGGCTCGCGACGCTTTCGAACGAGGCGACATCGTCGTCATCGTGGCCGCGCCAGGGGTCGGGTCGACGACGTTCGCCGAGCAGTTGCTGGCTCATGAGGCGCCGATGGTATGCAGCTCACAACCTTCGAGCCTGGCGACTGGGACGGTCCAACGACGGCGGTCCTTCGCCCGCGGCCGTGGTACGCGCACATTCTCGACCTCCGCGATCCGGACACGGACCGGCTGTCCCCGCAGTTCCTGGGCGGTCTGACGCAGCTCGCGGATTGCTACCGGGACATGCAGGCTCGCCTGGTGCTGACCGTTCGAGCTGACCTCTGGCGGGCAGTCGCGGGCCAACCGATCGCGGGCATCCATGTTCTCCGGCTCGACGAGGCACCGGACTCACTGAGCCTGATCGAGCGTCGAATCAAGCAGTCGGCTGCGGCCTTGGTGCCGCACCTAAACGACCCGAAGGTCAAGCCGCATCTTCAGGAGTTGAGCGCAGTCCAGGCTGCCGAGGCTGCGCAGACGATCCTGCACGAATGGGCCTTGTTGTCCGTCAAAGAGGATGAAGCCGAGTGGTGTGATCACCTTGCGAAGGTTCTCGACAATCACACCGGCGAGCTGAACGGCTTGTTCGTACCGTCTGAAACCCCGTCGCAGGCAGAGCTGTTGTCGAACGATGATCGTTGCCTGCTCATCGCTCTCGGGTGCCTTCGGAGCGTTCAGCTTGCCGAACTGGATTCGGTCAGCAAATCCCTCTCCGCGTACCTTCAGCGGATAGCGCAGCCCAGGGACGATGGCAAAGTTTCGGCGTACGAGGCCCTCGGCGGCCCCGGGCTCCGTGGGCGCATCGACCGCATCAAAGCGCGCGTGCGCCCGGGTGAAATCGTCGCCTTTAAGCAGTCCGCTTTCGGAGATGCGGCCGTCCGTTATGTTTGGGACAACTATCCGACGTCGCGCCCGCCGATCGCTGAGTGGCTGATCCGTCTTGCGGTCAAGGACGCGGGGCGGCAACAGGTCGCGAAGGAATGGCTGTCCGAGCTGGTACGCCGTCACCAGGACGTGGACTTCATCAAGAAGAAGATGCAGAAGCTTGCCATCGAGCAGGATTGCCCGTGGCTGCTCGCCGACGTCCTGTACGACGGGGCAAAGGATCCTCACATGCGACGTCGGTGTGAGCGCGTCCTCTACGACTGGGCTCTCAACGAGGAGCTGCAGGGCGTCGTCGTCGCGGTGGCAGAGCGACTGCTGCTGGATGGTGAGCGATCGGAGATCGCCGTGCGACGGCTGCAGCGCGTTGCCGACGAGACGAGCAAGGAGGAGATCAGCGTGTCTGTTCTCGCGGCGTTCGAAGCGGCTCTACAGCATCCGGGGGCGCGAACGCAGTTCATCGCGAGCGCGGCGGCGTGGCTGAAGCAGGATGCCTCGAAGCCCTCGGCAAAGCTTGCGCTGCGTGCGCTCGTGAGTGCGGATGCCGGCAGTCTGCCTTGGCTGCTGAGCGAGCAAGCGGCCGAGATCGATCTGCAGCTTGTGCTTGGGGAGGCGTTGGCCGACGACATCACGCATGATGCGATCCTGACAATCCTGGCCAAGGCGAGCCTCGACGAGACTCACTACGCACGTGTTGTGGACGCCGTAGCAGCGGCTGCTGTCCAGCAAGGCGCGGGTATGGCGCTCTATAGACTCCTCGCACGTTTCGGCGGCCAGGATCGGTTCTCGGGACGCGATCCTGAGGGAGACATCCAATCGAAGGTGAAGCTGGTCGCTGCCGGAGATACTGCGCCACCTGAGGCCCACACGGTTATATGAGGTGGCGCAGACGGCGGGTCGAGTTGGCGTTCCCGGAGAGGAACAGGCTTCGTACCTCACTCGACGGCGTGGACTTCGACGCCCGCGTGATCGTCAGGTTCGTGCCCAGTCGCAAGGATCACTTCGATCGGGAGAGCCTGGTCCGGACACGGGTTGTCGAGAGCGCGTCCAACATCTCGAGGGCGTACGCCGCCGACGATCTATCGGCGGCTCAGGCCGCGATCAACGCGGAGCTAGGGTGCCCGAGCGACTGCGCGGACGGCTATTACCGAAGGTTGACGGCCAAAGTTGAGCTCGGGGTGAGCGCGGACGCGGCGCGGGCCGCGGCGCAGAATCGAAAGGATGCGGAGCGTGTTGCCCGGCTGCGCCATCTGAGGTCGGTGCTCTACACGGATCCGGGTCTGCTGGCCGTCGATCATCTCGATCGCAACCCAGGTGCCCCGGTGGACCGCAAGGCGATTCGGGAGTACTACGCGATAGCCAATCATTTCCGGGAAGCCGAGGAGTGGTGGTCGCCGCTGATGCTGGCCTGGAGTGAGCTCGCTACTGAGGCCGCAGGATCGCCGAACGGAGGCACCGTGGCGATGGACGGCCTGCTGGAGGCCATTAACAACCTCAACGCCAGGCTGGCGGCGAGGCATTCGGTGCCACGCCGGCCGTCTGGCGGCTAGTTCCCCGACATCACGCTCGCATCGAGGAACACCAGTTGACGGTTGTCCTCGGTGCCGTCCGCTGTCTGGTCTGTTTCGCGTACCGTGGCCCGTTCGTCGTCCTGCTCGAGCACGAACCCGCCGTCCGAGTCGGGCACGAGGGTGACCAGGTCGCTGGCCAGGAACTCGGCAGCATTCGCCACGTTCCGGAGCAGATGGCGCATCTCGTCGGCGGTGTGCCGCGGACGCGCCGAAAGGTAATGACGTGGGATACGTATGAGCTGAGGCCAGTCGGTCTGTCCGCACAGTTGAAGCGCTCCCCAGAACTGGCGCCACGGTATGCACGACTGTGGCGGCATCGTCCCGGTTGCGCCCCAGGCCGCGGCTGGTCGGCGCTTCTTGTGTGAGAAGTCGTAGCGCACCAGTCGCTTGCGGTTTCCGCGTTTCGGCGAGCCGTGCTTGGTGAGCTCGGGCGAGAGCGCCCGGGCAACGTCGGCTGTGGTCAGTAGGACCATCCACTCGGCGAACCACCAGGCCGGTCCACTGCGACGGAACGCCAGCTCAGTCACAGGCACACCGTCTTGCTGCGCTTCCTGCGCAAGCTCGCCGGTCCAGTCGGGTTGCGGGAAGGCATAGAACGGCTGGCGGCTCAGCGGTCGATGGTGGTATTCCCACAGCTGTCCGAGGTCGACCTTGACGTCCTGAAGGTCAGGACCGGTCATCGTCAAGGTCTTGAGCTCGATCTGGACAGCCTTGCCCGGCCGAGACGGTAACCAGTCGATGTCGATGTCCTCGCCCGTGGCAGGCCACCACAGTGCCGCATTCGACTTGTACCGGTACGCCAGGTACAGGCTCGACCAGTGCTCGAGCGTCTTCTCAGGTACGGAGACCGATGCCACCCCCGGATGCTACTCGTGCTCCGAGCCAGTCGAACCAAGGCTGCACCAACGCGGACGGTGACGTGCCGCCACAGGTTTGTGAGGCGGCGGTCGATGGCTGAAGGCACCGCGCGTGACCGCACCGGCCTCGAGGTCGATGTCGCACAACGCGCCGCTCCCGATCGTGACCGGCCAGGCGCCGCCGGTGGGGAGGGTGAGCTCGGGTGTCATGGGATCGAGCCTCCACCGATGAATCGGGCCGCAAGACAGCGGCCCGCATGCTCTCGTTCGCAGGATGGACACCTGCGGTTGCCAATGTAAAAGTCTGCGTCTAGGGACGTTGGCGCGTCTTCTGCAGTTTTGGCCGCTTCCCGAGCGGCGTGATCCCTCGGCGAGCTTCAGCAGGCTCTCGTCCTTCGTGTTCTCGCGCACGGTCAATCGGCTGGGGATCCGATGCTGCGTTTCCGGTGTCCAGAACACGGCAAGCCGTTGGCGAGCTCGGTGATCGCCGTGTAGAAGATGTTGTGAGAGATCCGTTCCTCGTTGGCGTCGGTGATGACGACCTTGACTGAGTCGAATTCGAGGCCTTGAGCCTTGTGGATCGACACGGCGTATGCAATTTGGAATGGGATCAACGTGTTGACCGTCTCGTCGTCATCGTCGCTGCTCGCGCGCTCGAAGACGTCGAACTGGGCCGTGGTGCCCTCGACCCAGCGCAGATCCGTGCCGGTCACATCGCCTGATGTGACGTCCCGTTCGAGGTCGATGTCGAACGTGATCCGACCGGGCGCGCGGTCGATGGCGACGATCGCGCCCTTCATGTTATTGAAGATGACGGGTCGGAACCGGTCGGAGTCGTTGAACAGCACAGGGTCGTTGACCTTGTAGATGGACTCGCCTCAGCTCACAGCGGGACTGGGATTGCTCCCCTGAAGGAACCGGTTCACGTTGTTGATGCCGTAGAGCCCGTCGTAGTTCAGGCAGAGCACGATCTCGTCCTCGCTCTGGCGTGTGAGGAGCGACTCCCCAGGACAGCTGAGTAGCCGTTCTTCGCGAGGGATTCCTCGATGCGGTCGTCGAGGTTCCGCACCCTGTCCCATAGTGTCAGCAGCGCCTCGTCATCGGTCCGGAACGGCTTGGTGAGCTCGAAGACGGAGGGCGTCAGGGTCGCCACCCAGTCGCCCCGCGAGGTGTCGTGGACGAGTGGCGGTTGGCTGACGCTGAGGACGGGGACGGCATTCTGTACCGCGCTCATCGGGTCGGGCCGTGGGCGACAGGACCGGTGTGTCTGATCGTTGGCTGGGTGGGGCACAGGCGTTGCCCGCCCGACCGATCTGGTCGCGAATCCACGCGGATGAACAGGTACAGGGCGGCCTTCGCCTGAGCTATTCCGGCGTACGCTGAGATGAACGGCTGCCCTGGACCCGGTGGCGAGGACGCGGATCAACGGAGTCCAGGGATGTCCATCAGCGTGCGAAGTGCCAATGCCGCCCCGGCCACCAGCGGTTACGGGGAGCTGGCCCGGGAGATCCGCCGCCTTGGCCTGCAACAGCGACGGCCGGGCTCTTACGCCGTCCTGCTGGTCGCCAATCTGATCGCCCTCGCCGGCGTCGTCACCGCGATGGCGCTGCTGCGCGACTCCTGGTGGCTGATGCTGCTCGCGGTCGCGCTGGCGATCATGTCGGCGCAGATCGGCTTCTTCGGCGACGACGCCGGCCACCACCAGATAGCCCGCAAGCGTGTGCCGACCATGCTGCTTGGCCTGTTGAACGCCAACCTGTTAAACGGGCTCAGTTACGGCTGGTGGATTGACAAGCACATTGCCCACCACGCCAATCCGAACGACCTCGAGGCCGATCCGGACGTCCTGCCCGGCATCCTGGTATTCGACGCGGCCCAGGCCGCCGCGAGGAAGGGCGCGGCCGCCTGGCTGCTCTTTCCTCTCCTGTTGCTCGAGGCACTCAACCTGCATGTCTCCAGCGTCCGCGCCCTGCTGAGGCCGGGCATCCGGGCCAGAGCCACGGAGCTCGCGCTGCTCGGCGTCCATTTCGGCGGCTATGCGGTCTTGCTGGTCACCACGATGACCTGGCTGCAGGCGAGCGTGTTTCTCGTCATCCACCAGGGGCTGCTCGGTGTCTATCTCGGTTGCTCGTTCGCCCCCAACCACAAGGGGATCCCGATCGGGACCGCCGAGCAGGCCGCCGACCCGTTGCTGCGGCAGGTGCTCACCTCCCGCAGCATCCGGGGCGGGCCGTTCGTCGACTTCGTGCTGGGCGGCCTCAACTACCAGATCGAGCACCACCTGTTCCCGAGCATGCCGCGGCCCAATCTCCGGGTGGCGCAACCCGTGGTGCGACGCTTCTGCGCGGCGCACCAGGTGCCGCCCTCCGTGGAGGCCTCGGCGTTCGCGTCGTACGGCGTGGTGATCCGCCACCTGCGTGATGTCGGGCCGAGTTGCGCCGAGCGCGGACGATCGCCGCCGGATGAAGGAAGGCCGGGTTCGCGACGCCCGGTTCTTGGGCCGCCCATGTGGGGCTCACTAAGCCCCACCCGTGCTCAGGTGTCGTCCGGAATCTAGGAGTGGACCATGACTTCAGCAGCACGTTCCGATGATTCGCCGCCGGGCGAATTCCAACCCGTCGGCGGCAAGCTCGAACGCGGACTCATCTGGGTGTTCATCGTCGTGCCAACGCTCGCAATGCTGCCAGGGATCTTCTTCGCGTGGGGCGGATGGATCAACTGGCACGACATCGTGCTACTGGTCGCGTTCTACGCGCTCACCGCGACCGGCATCGGCGCCGGCTACCACCGCGGCTTCACCCACGGATCCTTCAAGACCAAGCGTGGCCTCAAGATCGCACTCGCCATCGCCGGGAGTCTGGCCCTCGAAGGTCCGGTCATCCGCTGGGTCGCCGACCACCGCAAACACCACAAGTTCTCCGATCGAGACGGAGATCCACACTCCCCCTGGCGCTACGGCACCACCGCGTGGGCGGTGACCAAAGGATTCATATTCGCCCATGTCGGCTGGGTGCTATGGGGTGAAGACCGCGCCGACCCAAAGCACTACGCCCCAGACCTCCTGAACGACCACGACATGGTATCGATCTCGCGGCATTTCCGCGGACTGGCGGCGATCTCTTTGCTAGCACCGGCGCTGATCGGAGGACTGTGGGACAGGTCGTGGCACGGCGCCGCTACCGGATTCTTCTGGGGCACCCTGGTCCGCATCGCCCTGATGCACCACGTCACATTCTCGATCAACTCGATCTGTCACGTCACCGGCGACAAACCCTTCGTATCCCGCGACCGGTCAGGAAACGTCTGGTGGCTGGCCATCCTCAGCCAAGGCGAGTCGTGGCACAACCTCCACCATGCCGACCCCACGTGCGCACGCCACGGCGTACTCAAAGGACAAGTCGACATCAACGCCTGGCTCATCAAGCAACTCGAACGACTCGGCTGGGCATACGACGTCAAATGGCCAGACCAGCAACGCCTCCAAAGAAAGCGCGCCACCGCCGCTTGACCTGGTGAGCTCCAACCATCCGCGATACGGACGCCGGGCCTCACAGGCTGAGGTACACGAGCCGACCCTCGACCAGTGCAGGAAAGGAAGCCGTCGTACTTCGGCTCGTACTGAGACCCGTGCCATAACCCTGAATACGGAGCCGCGTCGCGCCAGGCCAGCCGCGCCTGGCTCGAAGGTGACGAACCGCGGGATCACGGCGCACACTGAAAGCGCCCTATGCAGTGCCCCGTACGAGGGGGATTCGCCATGCACAGACGACACTCCAGTCACCTCCACCGGCGCCCAGCCATCACGACGCCGACGCAGCCCAACTCCGTTCCGCCTCCACACAACGCTTCGACCGAGACCCGCATCAACCGGATGCTGATCATCGCCCGCTACCGGGCATGGAGCCAAGCCCGGCATTAGCGACTAACAGCCACCGCACCCCTTATGGAGCGCCGCTCGAAGCATGCGTGCTGCAACGTAGCGTTGATAGCGGTGGGCGACCATCGAGCGCTGAAAGGAGTCCGGCGATGACTTGGCGGTTGGTGCCGATGACGCGGCATTCGCGCTGATGTACCGGCGCGCCGAGAACTTGCTGCAAGGGGCTGTCGCGAGTCGAGCAGAGCGCGGCGGCGGAAGCGGGCCCGGAGCTGTTGCCGACGGCGCTGACAGGCGGCGAGGCGCTGGGCGCGTTGCAACGGGCAGGAGAGGTACTGCGAGATGCGCTGGACGCGTTCAGCGTGCCGCCGGCCGACCCAGGCCAAAGCACCCGGCTGCGGGTGTTCGCGGAAGGGCGGAAGCGGATGCCCCTGCGGGTCGGTGCGAGCACAATCATGGCTACTGCATCCCGAAGTCGATGCGTTTTCGGCTCATCCGCCGTTGGGTGGCGGGTCGCTGGCTGAGTCGCCTCCCGTCGGTTCGGTCGCATCTGTCGATGACGCTGCTGGTGGCGTGTCCGTGATCTCGATGCGGCGGCCTTTGGCGGCTTGGGCCTTGGGTGCGTGGACGGTGAGGACGCCGTTTGTCAGTGTGGCCTGGATTGTGTCGCCGTCGACGGCGCCGGGCAGGGTGATGGTGTGGTCGAATGGGCCGGTACGGCGGGCCTGCTGGTGCACGATGCCGGTCCGTTCTCGGTCTTTGACCTCGCCGTGCAGGGTGAGTTGGCGGTCGTTCCACTTGAGGGTGAGGGTGTCGCGTGGCACGCCGGGCAGGTCGATCTCGACCAGGTAGGCGTCGTCGGTCTCCTCGATGTCGACCGGGGACCGCCACGAGCGCAAGTCGACGTCCTCGGCCAGGTTGCGCATCATCTGGTTCATCCGCCGGTAGATGTCTTCGAGGTGGGCGAACGGTTCGCTCGGCAGCCAGCGCATCGGTGGACCCGGCCGGTCCTGTCCGCCGGTCTCGTCGTGGTTCTGCTGGGAGGGCTGGTCGGGTTGGTCGGCCCGGTTGCTGTGGCCTCGGATTGGGTGGAGCGGTCGCGCCATGGTGGTGTCACCTCTTCGGCTGGTCTTCGGAGCCGCCGGTTCCGGACGCGAGGTCTGCCCGGGTCGGCGGTTTGGCCGGCGGCTGGCCGGGAAAGTCATGATGTTGTGGTGAGGGGTGTTGTGGTCTGCGGACCCGTGCGGCGGGGATCCAGACCAGGCGCCCGTAGCAGGCGATCAGGACTTGTGCGCCGCGGCGGCCGCCGCCGCGGACGGCGTGCGCCTTGGCGGTAAGCCACCGGCCACCGATCAAAACCTGCACGGGCGCAGGTGCGGTCGGTACGACCCGATGCCCGTTGGGTCGGCTGATGTCCGCCACCGCGACGTCTCCCTCGCCATTGGAGTCGGGGCCTTGTGTGGGCCGTGGCCGTCCGATCAGCGCTCTCCCCGGACCGACACTGCCGGCTGCGCCACGGACACGAGCCCGCTCAATGACGCTGCCGGCGGTCGCGGACGACCCGGCGCAGCTGGGTTACCCGCGCGGTGCCGACCACCATGGCAACGATGCCGACGCCGACGCCGGCGATCAGCAGGGCCAGTGCCAGCGGCACGGACCCGTCCATCCACAGGAAGCTGACCTCGACGCGGCCGGTGTTTTGCAGCATGAACACGATCAGCACCACGAGCGTGAGCACGGCGGCGCAGATCCCGACCCAGGTGGCACCCGTGCGGGTGCGGGGCACCGGACCCGGCGCGGGCGCCGGTGCCGCTGCTGGCTCGGTCGAGGCTGCGGGCGTGGGGATCGTTGCGGGTGTTGGATCCGTGGCGGCCGTGTCAGCAGGATCCGCCGGGGTCTTCGGTGATTTCCGGGTGCGGTGCAAGACGGCCATGGCGTCTTCCTTGCGGGGAGCCGGTGTGGCTGGCACCTCAGGAGTGGAGTGTCGTCGTTCCGGACACCGCTATCCTACGCCGGTTCAGAGAATATGGATTCTCTAATATGATCGCTGTTGTGAGTTCAGAGAACACAACCCCGCCATCGGTTGAACCACCCACAACCGGTTCAGAGAGCAAGGCGCCCGGGCGGCGGGGTCGCAGACCAACTTCGCTGCCGACGACGCTGGTGGCGGTGCTCGACCAGTACGCCGGCGAGCTCGCCCGGGCGGACCTGACCGCACAGGCCCGGCGCACCTACCTGTCCAGGGTGCGGATGTACCTGGCCTGGCTGGCCGATGCCGCCGTCGACGGTGACCCGCTCACCGACCCGGCTGCGGCCACCTGGGCCGCCCGCGACTACAAGACCTACCTGTACGGCACGCTGAAGCGGGCGCCGGCAACCGTGAACGGCGCGCTCGCGGCCGTATCGGATCTGGCGATCCGCCGCGGCCTCGGCAGGCTCGACGGCGACCAGGTCGCCCGCATCGACCTCCCCGCCCGGCGGGCCCCCAGGGCGCTGGTCGGTCACGACGACCTGCGCTGGCAGCGAGCCGCCCAGTCCGCGCCGCCGCGGGAACGCGCGGTGGCGGCGATGATGCGCCTGGCCGGCACCCGGATCGCCGAGACCGTCGGCCTGGACCTGAACGACCTGCCCACCACCCAGCGGCGCCGCCGCTTGCGGATCCGCGGCAAGGGCCGCAAACAACGCAGCGTACCGGTCCACACCGAGGTCGGCACCGCACTCGATGCCTGGCTCGCCGAGCGTCACAGCTGGCCCGGCAGCGACACCACCCCCGCGGTGTTCCTCAACCGGTTCGGTGGCCGACTGTCCGCGCGTGCCGCCGACACGATCATCGCTCGCATCGCGCGCGCCGCCGGCCTGGCCGACCAGGTCACGCCACACGTGCTACGACACTCCTTCGGCACCGACCTGGTCCGCGCCGGCACCGACCTGGTCACCGTCGCCGAACTCCTCGGCCACGCCTCACTCGACTCGACCCGGGTCTACACCCTGCCCACCGAGGACGACCTCGACGCCGCCGTCGCCCGACTCACCGTCGACCGCTGACCACCTGACCCCGCCAGCGCACTGCTTGTCGGTTCGGGCCTGCTTCGGGAGACCGATTGGCGCCAACCTGCTGGACGGTCAGCGGATTGTGACCCAGCGGGAGTCTGGTGCCGCCGATCCTTGTGGCGAGGTGCGCCCGGCGACACTGACGTACGAGGTCTACCCTGATAAGTGGTCGACCGAGGAAGGTGATCGCCGTGTTGGCACGGTCGCCACGGATCCGCCTTTCGGGGCACGGTGCGCGCCTCCGGCTGCGGCAGCGTGGCCGGTGGGAGCAGGATCCGCTAGATGCTGTGCGCGAGTGCTGTCGAGCATCGATGGCGATTGACAAGGCGCTTGGTGAGGCCCTCCACGAGGCTCGTGCGCAAGGCGTCTCATGGCGGGAGGTAGGCCAAGCGCTCGGGGTCGCCGAGAGGGCCGACACCGGGCAAAACGTTGTCGATGCTCTCGCTGAAGCCAAGCGCCAGGTCTGGCGTCGGTTCTGGCCGTAGCGAACCGATTCTCTGGCGGGTGGTTCAGGCTGGGACAGCCTGGGCGGTGTTGAGCTGGGTCATGAGTTCCCGGTTCGCGGCGCGGGCTGCGGCTAGCTCGTCGGTGCGTTCTTCGAGCTGACGGCGCAGTTCGACTATCTGCTGGTGTGAGTCGGCGAGCGACTGCTGCAGGGTGCGGACATCGTCTGGTGCGCCAAGCCCACCGGCCGGGAACGCCGCCTCGCCTATGGCCTCCGATGGCCGAAGCTCCAGCGATTGGATCCGCTCCTGAAGGCGTGTGTTGTGACCGCGCATGCTGAGTATGTCTGCTCGCAGCGACGCGACACTGGCGGCAGAGTTGGTGGGAACCGGCTCGGCTGGATGCCGTGCGGCGGCTACGGCGGCCGCATGCAGGTCGGGGTGGCGGTGGATGAAGTTGCGGTGCACCCGCGCAGCCCGGGCAACAGACGAGACCGACACTGCGGCGCCGTCGGCGCGCGGCTGCGCGATCACGTTGTGAGCCTGAAGCCGGCGCCGGGTGGTGTCGCCCCCAAGGAAACGACCTGGTAGAGCAGCAGCTGGAACAGATGGGGTTGGTGCGGCAGATGACGGTGACCTCGACGTCAGCATGTCGCAGCGCCTTGGCGGCGGACAGGCGGAACGGCGCGAGCCCCGCCGCGATGCGCGGCGGGGCTCGTTACCTGGACGGTTAGTGGGTGATCGGCGCCGGCTCGCGATGGCCGGTGTCGATGGCGAGGTCACCGACGTAGTTGTCGCGCAGGGCGAAACGGTCCCGACTGTTGGCCTTCACCCAGTCCGCGGCCTTTGCGGTGGCTGCGTCAGCCTGCGCCCGGGTTTCCCAGGTGCTGATGGAGACGAAAGCGTTCTTGGCGATCTGGGCAACTTCGTAGGACACGAAGCCCTTGCTGTCCTTGAACAAGGGAACCATCCCGGACTTCGCCTGGCTGACTACCTCGTCGAAGGTGCCGGTCTTGATGTCATAGAGAGCGACGCGCGTGCAGCGCATGGTGTGCCTTCCTGTGGTGGAGCGGCTTGCGTAACCCGCAGACCAGTTCCGCAACTGAACCTACGCTAGTATTTCAATACTAGCAATAGAGTTCCTAGATCTGATTATCCGGTATGCTCTGTGTCATGGCTTGGGGCTTCCTGACGAACCACGCGCAGGCGCTGCTGTGCATCGCGCACGACCCGGGCGTGCGGCTGCGGGAGATCGCGAGCACGCTCGGCATCACCGAGCGCGCGGCGTTCGGTATCGTCACCGATCTGGTGGAAGCCGGATACGTGGTCAAGGACAAGAACGGCCGCCGTAACCGGTACGGAGTCCAGGTCGACAAACCCTTGCCAGAGGCTCTGCTGCGACAGCGAACGGTCGGTCAACTGGTGGAGCTCCTCGCCCGCACCGAACTGGGCACCCGCGACCACGCCTGAGCTCACTGACTTGCCGCCATGCGGGAGCGTCAGGGACGGCTCGGCGGTCTGTGGCCGCGTGTTCCCGCGCGTAGGTACCTGAACGTCAGGCCGCGGGAGTCGAACGCAGACGCGCTCGCGACGCTCAACATGCAACTGCCGGCGACGGCCGTGCTAGACCGTCAGGGGCAGGGCACCGTGGTCGACGACCATGAGCATGGGCTGCTGCGAGAGCAGGGCACCAGAGGTGGCAGCGCTGCGCAACCTCCGTTCGGCAACCACGTGGCTCGGCGCGGATCCGGCGCCGATCCCCGCCGCGGACCGCTGTTCGGCAGAGATGTCGACTGGTTCGACCTCTGGCACCCGACAGTCAGGAATCTGTTTGCGGGACGCGCAGACGGGCATCACCCTGCACATCAGCGGCACCAACCCCGTGTACGGCGCCTTGCTGGTCGAGGTGACCTCAATCGAGGCGCTACCCCTCGACGGCGCTCCCTTCCAGACGCGGCTTCAACTCTGACTGACAGGTTAGCCACATCCGACGGCCGGCGTAGGCCCTACCCCCGGCTCGGCAGATAGCCTTCGTCGCCCTTGACCTGCACCGCCTCGCCAGTGACAAAGGCCCAGTAGCCGGGTCCGAACGTCTGGATGATCTGCTCACCGGCGAGAATGTGCAGCGCCCCACCGAGCCCGACCATGTATCGCAGTTCGCCCAGCCCTACGACGATATGGAAGGTCACGCGGCGCCCGTCGATCGTGGTTACGTCCAACGTCCCAGCGACCTGAACATCTGTGGGCGGTTCATCCGACTCCCGGATGCCGTCGTGGTCTCGGACGACGTGCCTGAACATACCTGCAGCGTGACACAGCTAAGGGTTCGGGTCACCACTGAGAAGCACAGCCAGCCCACTCGACCAACCTCCTCGGGCGGGTCTCGCCGTTCCTGACATCCGAGGCCGAGAGACATGAATGCGGAGTCCCAGGAGGACTATCATGTCCCGAGAGAGACAGCGTCGCCCGAGGCGGTTTGTGGTCCCCGAGCCGACACCTCACGAGGAGGGGCCTGCGATGTCCGTGTTCAGGTTTGAGCCGTTCCGTGACCCTGCCCGGGAGCTCGACCGGCTCATGTCGATGGCCGTAAGCGGGACGCGCGGCCCCCTCGGGATGCCGCTGGACGTCTACCGCGGCGAGGACGGCAGCTACCACGTCGAGGCCGACCTGCCCGGCGTCGATCCTGACAGCATCGAGGTGACCGTCGACTCCGGCGCCTTGACGATCCAGGCCGAGCGCACCCCGCCCTACCGCGATAGCCAGCAGGTCATTGTCGCCGAGCGATCCCAGGGGTCGTTCGCCCGGCAACTCTCCCTCGGCGAGGGCGTGGACTCGCAGAACCTCACCGCCGACTACGCCGACGGTGTCCTGCACGTGACCATCCCGGCGTCGCCGCGGAGTCAGCCACGCCGGGTCGAGATCACCCATGCGACCGGCGGCAGCCGCACCATCTCGCGGAGCGCCGTCGAACAGGGTGACGCGTCCGCCGGTAGCACGGGCGAGGCCGGCTGAAGGCGCGGCGGCCCGGAGGTTTCAACAACAGGGTGCACCGATTGCGCATGCCCGCGCCGGAATTGTCCGCAGGCGACTCGAGCTGGGCTCAGCCTGGTTGGCGGCGGTTCCGCGGAGCCGTGGCCAGGCGCCGCTCAGAGCACGCAGCCGCGCCGTGTCGAGCGGCTGAGTGGCCTTCAGACCCTGGCGAGGGGCGGTTGCCCAGGACTGCGCGCGTTCGTACTCCCGGCCGGTGATGAACTCCGCCGGCAGCGCGCCGTACCCGAGGTCCGCCGCGGCCCGATCGGCGACTTCTCTTGGACGCGAGCGGCCCAGGCTCGACGAGTGGCGCGAGGAAGGGTGACAGCATGAAGACCACGTAGTGGCTAAAGCCGGACCGCGGACAGCACCCAGACTGCGAGACCGATCCAGTACAGGGCGACGTTCGGCACACCAAGGAATTGAATCGAGAGCCAGCTCCTTCTCTGCACTAAGGCAAAACGAGCTGTTGCGCCTAGGTGAGCGGTGCAGCGATGGGGGCTCCCCCGGGAACATGGGCATCATGTTCCTACGAGCCTGACGCAACGTCACGATCGTTAACTGTCTGTCCTCAAGATTCCCGACAGAGTCCTTCAGTGAAGATCCGACTGGACCTCGGTCAGTCGATGCCTTCGACGATGCGGAAGTCGCGCTCGACGCCGTCGGAGAGGGCGACCAGTGCCTCCTGGTAGGCCGCACTCTCGCGCGCCGCGACGGCCTGCTCGAAGCTGTCGAACTCGACCAGGATGGTGCGTTCGGCGATTCCGGCGTCGTGGGCGACGACCCGACCGCCACGGATGAGGGTCCGCCCGCCAAAGGCCTGGACGGCCGGACGGGCCAGCTTGTTGTAGGCAGCCAGCTTCTCAGGGTCTGAAATGGTGCGGTAGACGCTGACCCAGTAGCCCTTGGGCATGGAACCTCCAGTATTGGGATGAGTGCATCTGACTTACGGGTTGGTTTCGGACGAGCGTCGGCGGGCGAGAGCGAGGCTTGTCAGCGTCGTGATCGCCATGGCGCCGATGCCGACCAGCGCCGCGGTCGTGTAGGCGCTGTCGTCGGGGAAGAGGTGGCCGGGGCCGGTGCCCGCGGCGAGGATCAGGCCGCCAATGGCGCTGCCCAGGGAGTACCCGACGCTGCGGACGACGTAGTTGAAGCTCATGGCGCTCGACGTCTCGCTCTTGGGGGTGACGGCCAGGATGACGCCGGGCATCGCGGCCGAGAAGCCGCCGACGCCGAAGCCGAGCACGCCCATCGCCGCGAACAGTTCGGCCAGGTCCGACCGGGCCGCCGCGAACAAGGCGAACCCGCCGCCGACCACGACGGCGCTGCCGGCCAGGAGCAGGGGGTCGGCGACCCGCGTCCGGACCCGCGGCGTGAGCTTGCCGGCGACGAACCCCAGCACCGAGAACGGGATGAGGACCAGCCCGGCGACGAAGGTCGTCAGCCCAAAGCCGTAGCCGGCGCCGTGCGGCGTCTGCGCGTACCGGGTGATGAGCGTGAGCAGGAGGTACATGCCGATCCCGCCGACGAACATGGCGAGGTTCGCCCCGGCGACCGCCGGGTGCCGCACCGCCCGCACATCGACCAGGGGCGTCGTGCTGCGCAGCTCGATGACGGCCCAGACGCAGAGCAGCACCACCGCGACGACGGCGAGGCCCGCCGCCACGGCGAGGTGCCGGCTCCACAGATTCCGTTCGCCGGCGAGGAACAGCACCAGGAGCAGCGCAGCGGCCAGGACGACCGCGCCTGCCACGTCCACGTGGGCGGAGCGGCCTTCGGGGGCTTCGGGCATGGAGCGCCACGCGGTCAGGAGGGCGGCGGCGGTGACGACCAGGCCGAGGCCGTAGGCGGCCCGTACCCCGCCGAGGTCGGCGAGCAGTGCGGCCAGCGGGTAGCCGACGCCGGCCCCGATGATCGAGACCACCGAGATCAGGGCGATCACGGCCGCGCTGCGCTCCTCGGGAAGGTGGTCCCGGGCCACGCCCATCATCAGCGCCGTCAGCCCGAGCCCGACGCCCTGGGCCGCCCTGCCGGCCAGCAGCCACGCGAACGGCAGCGGCAGCACGGTGAGCGCGCTGCCGGCGACAACGACCGCCAGCGTGGCGAGGATCGTGGCCCGCCGGTGCGGGCTGGCTCCGAGCCGGCCCAGGACCGGCGTGGCGACGGCGCCGCTGAGCAGCGCGACGGTCAGCGTCCACTGCGCGCTGCCGAGCGAGACGTGGAACGAGGTCGCCACGCTGGTGATGAGCGGCGTCCCGAGGCTGGCGACCGCCGCCACGACCAGAGCGATGAACATCAGGGCGGGGACCAACAGCCGCGCCTCGGAACGCGCCACCGGGAACGCCTTCACCCCGCCAACCGGCTGCCCGGTCAATGCTTCGGCCCTTCGCGGTCCTGGCTTTCGAGCTCTGCCAGATGCTTCAGCGCCGGAAGGGCCGCCACCAGCGCCTCGACCTCGTCGCCGGTGAGCTCGCCGATCAACCGCTCGAACGCGTGGACGCCCGCCTGGCGCCGCGTCCGGACATAGGAGGCGCCGGCCTCGGTCAGGCACACCAGCGTGACCCGCTTGTCGGACGCGTCGCCCCACCGCTCGACCAGGCCGGACTCCTCCATCACCCGGACCAGGGCGGTCATCGCGGGCTGGGTGACGCCCTCGACCGTGGCCAGATCGGTGATGCGCCGCGGGCCGGTCCGGTCCAGGGTGGCCAGGGTGGCGGCGGACGTCAGGCTCATGTCCCGGGGCAGGCGTCTCGCGGCCCTGGTGGCCAGGCCGTAGAGGGCTGCCCCGATGGTGGCGGACGCGCCAGGAGCGGTGCCTTGACGACTCATGCTCGAAGCATAACACTTTTATATTCATAGTTTATGGAAATGGTCGACTGGCGCGGGCGCGCGCTGGCCACCACAGCCCCCACAACGTGTTGAACGGCTGTGTTCGGGCCTTCAGCGCTGCCGCGGGTGACGCGCGCCGAGCAGATCGCTCGTGCGGTTCTGGGACTGCCAGCACTCGTTCGGCAACTCCGCGGCGAACCGCAGGTACGACGATCGCGGCCGCTTCCCGGGGTCGGGGACGACGGCACCGGCCCGGGTCAGGATCCGGTGAATCGTGGCCCGCGACAGCGTCGTGGCGTGGTGGTGCAGTAGGTGCCAGCCGATGGTGTTCGCGCCGGCGTCCAGGCCGGCCTCGGCCAGCTGTTTGCGCAGCGCCAGTACCCGCTCCACCGTGGCCGGCGGGGTGGCGCGTGGCGAGGTCTTCGGCCGCCGGCTGCGCGGCTCGAACGCCGCCTCGCCCTCGGCCCGGTAGCGGGCCAGCAGCTCGTACACCCACGACCGCGCCACGCCGTACTCGGCGACCACCTGCGCCACCGACCGCTTCTCCACCGTGATCGCGGTGATCACCACCCGGGCCTTCGACATGCCCGAGCATCAACAAACCTGTCTCCGATGTCTTGAGACACCAGTCCGCTATGTCCTGAGACACCCGTCCGGGATGTGTTGAGCCACAACACCACGGGGCCTACCGTCAGGAAGTGGCGTGGCCTCCACGGTCAGGTCGGTGGCAGGGGATCGACCTGCAGTAGCGCGTCGGAGATTGGGCCAGGCCCAGCAGATCAGAGCTCGCCGCAGGCATTGACGTTGAAGTTGAGCTGCTTGGGACGGCGATCGGCAAGTTCGGGGCCGAGGCGCAGGCGGGAGACGCTGCGGACCTTCGGCTGGTCCTCGGAGTGATGGATTGACGGTGCGCTTCGCGGGAAGGGCGGACCTCCTGGCGGCTTGGTGGCCACGACGTCGTCGGAAGAAGTCGGCTGGCTGACGACGGCTGTTGTTGATTGTCGGGAGTTGTTCGAAAGGGGTCCCGAGTTCTTGCGCTTGGTTGTGAGACGGGGCTCCAATGGCTGGTGAAGCTCTGGCGAGCGGGCGCCTCGGGGGGAGTCTGTCGAGCATTGCGAGACCCTGCATGCCTTGGTGCTCGCTCGTCACTGCAGTGGCAAGCGACCGCCAGCAGGGAGGGAACCCATGAGGTTCAGGCTTCAGACCACGCGCTACCGCGTCATTGGTCTGGCGACATCGACACTACTCATCGCGGCGACGGGTATGGCAGCGCCGGCGGCCTCGTCGGCCGCGACAGCGGACGGGGGCACCCGTGCGATTCCCAGCGGCGGCACCACGAGCATCCAGACCCGTCCCCTGGGAGTGGACGGACTCCAGCAGCCCGAACTGCGGCCCGGCGGCCGGGAAGAGGAAGAAGGCGGCGAGGCCGGTGAGTTCACCAGGCCGCGCCCGGGGTTCAAGAACGGCAAGTTCCCGAAGAAGCCGCTCGACGCGCCGGTCGTCCCGTCCAGTGCGGTGACCGGCTCCAATCCAGACCTTCTGGCGAGCGTGAACGGCCTGACCCACCGCGACCAGCGGCTGGCCAACGGCGGGAACCAGTTCTCGCTCGAGCCACCGGACCAGGCGCTGTGCGTCGGCAACGGCTTCACCGTCGAAGCGGTCAACAGCGTGATCCGGGTGCGGAGCGCCGCGAACGGCGCCGCACTGACCGGCGTCCAGGACCTCAACACGTTCTTCGGCTACCCGGCAGCGATCAACCGCGCGACCGGCGTGATCGGGCCGCAGGTGATCGACCCGATCTGCCTGTACGACCCGGACCACCAACGGTTCATGGTCGCCCTCACCACCTTGGGCAGCGAGCCGAACGGTGATTTCACCGGCAAGAACACGATCGACGTCGCCGTCTCGAACACCGGCGACCCACGCGGCGTGTGGACGATCTACCACGTCCCGGCGCAGAACGACGGGACCGACGGTACGCCGGACCACGGTTGCACCACCGACGGCGTCGAGCACGGCCCCTGCTTCCAGGACTACCCGCATATCGGCCAGGACGCCAACGGCGTCTACATCTCGACCAACGAGTACGACCTGTTCGGGCCGAACTTCAACGCCGCGCAGATCTTCGCGTTCTCGAAGGCGCAGCTCGCCACTCACCCGGCCAGCGTCAACGTGACCCTGATCGAGAACACCTCCGTCGACGGCTCACCGGGCTTCACCGTCTGGCCGGCCAACTCCCCGGCGGGCGAGTACTCCAGCGAGCGCAACGGCACGGAGTACGCGCTGAGCACGATCGCCGGTGACGGCAGCGAGACCGGCAATCCGACCGGGACCGCACGGCGGCTGGGGATCTGGGCGATCACCAACACCGCGTCGCTGAACACAGCCGCGCCAAACCTCGGAATCACCAGCAGGCTGACGAACAGCCAGACCTACGTGTTCCCGCCGAAGTCGGACCAGAAGGTCGGTGACATCCCGCTCGGTGAGTGCGTCAACGACACAACGATGCCGACCCCATTCGGCCCGGGCTGCTGGCAGGTCTTCTTCCTCCCGGCGGACGAACCGGCGCACGACGAGGTCGAGTCCACGCCGGACTCGCTGGACTCCCGGATGCAGCAGACCTGGTACGTCAACGGGACGCTCTGGGGCTCCTCCGGGACCGCGGTCCGGGTCAACGGTGAGCTCAAGGCGGGCATCGCCTGGTTCGCGGTCAGCCCGAAGATCAACGGCGCCGGCAAGATCGAGGGCACGGTGAAGAAGCAGGGCTACATCGCTCTGGCGAACAACAACCTCACCATGCCGGCCATCGCCTTCACCCCGAGCGGCCAGGGCGCGATCGCGTTCACCGTGATGGGCGAGACGTTCTTCCCGAGTGCCGGCTACGTTCGGATCACGGAGAGCGGGTCGGTGGGGCCGATCCACCTCGCCGCGACGGGGCTCGGGCCGGCGGACGGCTTCACGTCGTACAAGGCGTTCGTCGGTGATCCGCCGCGGACGCGCTGGGGCGACTATGGGGCCGCGGTGACCGACGGTACGTCGATCTGGCTCGCCTCGGAGTACATCGGCCAAACGTGCACGCTGGCGGAGTACTTCCCGTCGCCGACGCTCGCCAACTTCGGCAGCTGCGGCGGCACCCGCACGAGCCTGGGCAACTGGTTCACCCGGCTGACCAAGCTCAGCCAGTGACCTGATCGGCTGTCGGTGGACCCGGACGCACCGCTCCGGGTCCACCGGCAGCCCACGAGACCGACGACCTGCCAGTCCCCGTACGGCGCTGAGTGTGAGCGCCATGTCGTCCGGCAAGAAGGTGTGGCCGACGGTGTAGGAGATGAGCCGCACGGCAAGGAAAGCCAACGAAGTGCACGCGTAGAAGGGTGCAACGGTTGCGTCGAGCAACTCTGCGCGAGCCTCGCTGGTGTGGAAGATCCAGCGGATGACCCGGACTGTCACCAGTGCGACCAGACGGACTGAAGCCGGGCATGCCGGACCGCGGGCCTCGGCGTCGAGTCAGGCGTCTTGGACGGCGCCGTCAAGGATCCGGCTCAAATGTTCAGGATCGCTGCCGGCCTTCGCCAAGACGTTGGCGCCGATTACCACTGCTAGTAAGGCGCTTGCCAGGTCGGTGGGGGTGCGGCGGGAGGTGATCTCGCCGGTGGTTTGGGCGCGTTCGATGGCGGAGCGGAAGGCTTCTTCCGTTTGGGCGAAGAGGTCCTTGGCTACCTCGGCGACGGCTTGGTCGGAGTTGCCTAGTTCGGCGACCGAGTTGACGATTAGGCAGCCGAGTTGGTGCTCGCCTACGCCCGCGAGTGTTTGCATTGCGTCTCGGAGCCTGGGGAGTACTGGTCCCGGGCCTTCGAGGCCGTCGGCGAGCTCGGCTGCGCGTTGGGCGCTGTAGCGGCGCATCGCGAGGGCGAACAGGTGGTGCTTGCTTTTGAAGGTGTTGTAGAGGCTGCCTTTGCCGATGCCGAGCTCGTCGACCAGGTTCTGTGGGGTGGTCGCGGCGAAGCCTTGCCGCCAGAAGACTGTTACCGCTTTGTCGACGACTTTGTCCGCATCGAACTTCATCGGCCGGGCCATGCTCGTCACGCTACGAATTCTGTACCCTGAAGTCAATAATCGACGGTGGAGGACAGGGATGACGCTCATCGGGTCGCATGTCGCGGTGGCTGGTGGCCTGGTGAAGAGCGGGTTGGGCGAGGCGATCGCGGTTGGGGCTGAGATCATTCAGGTGTTTGCGGGGAATGCACGGAGTTGGGCGCCGCGGGCGGCTGATCCGGCCGGGGATGATGCGTTTCGGGCGGCCTGCGCGGATCGGGGGATCCCCGTCGTGGTGCACGCGCCTCATTTGATCAACCTCTGCTCACCGTCGGAGCTGGTGCTGAGTCGATCGCTGGCCGCTCTCGAGGTCACGATGAAGCGGGCGGAGGCGATCGGGGCCACTGCGGTGGTCGTACATGCCGGGGCGTTGGTGGCCAAGGGGCGTCGCGCAAAGGTGTTGGGCGGCTTGCGTGATCTCGTCGTACCGATTGTTGACCGCGCTCAGGCGCGATTGCTGATCGAGCCCACCGCCGGTGCCGGTGAGGCTGGCGCGTCGACTATCGATACCAGTATCGAGTACATGCTCGCTCTGAACGACGCTCGCATCGGACTGTGCCTGGATACCTGCCACCTTCATGCTGCCGGCGAGGACATGACCGACGCGCTCGCGATCGCGCGGGCGGTCGACAAGGTGTCCGCGGCTCTCGGCGCGGACCGGATCGGACTGATCCATGTCAACGACAGCCGCGATCCGGTGGGTTCTCGCCGCGACCGGCATGAATCGATCGGGCTCGGCGCGATCGGTTTGGCCGGAGCCGAGGCGCTGGTCTCGGTGCCCGCGCTGCGCGGAGTTCCGCTGCTGGTTGAGACCCCGACGCATAGCCGAGACGTCGCGCTCCTCAAAGAACTGCGGGCCGTTCAGACCTCTGAACGCTCCGACAGTTCGGTGGCTATCTCGAGGAGGGCGTCGTGGTAGGCCTGGGTGGTTAGGTCGTTGTAGGTGGCGGGGTGGAGCCAGAAGCCGGGGCGGTTGGCTCGGATTCGTTGTATTTGGCGTAGGGCGGCTGGGCTGTGGACGGCTTTGACTCGCCAGTTGGTGAGTTGGTGAGTCTGGACTGCTACTGCCACGTAGCGGGCGGATCCGCGGCCTCGGCCGACTACCTCGACGGTTTCCCAGCCCATCCCGCCGAAGCCGTCGGGGACGTAGAGCTTCGTGCCGGCGGAGAAGATCTTCAGACCGTGGCGGGTTTCGGCGCCGCCAGGTCCGTACGGGCGTTCGGCGGCGACGTTGGCCACGATGCACCAGACGGCGGGCGACTCTTGCGCCGTGTCAGCGGGCGACTCTTGCTGCTATGACAGCGGGCGACTCATCCGCCATGTCCGCGGGCGACTCTTCCGGCATGTCAATCGGCCCTGGCGACGGCCAGGGCGGTTTCAGCTCCCGTCACCTGAGGCAGCCTAGCGACCGCGAGGGAGAGGGACGATTTAGGATCTGGCTTCATTGGCGGAGGGTTGAGGTGTGCTGACTTACGAGCTGGACTCGCGGGATCTGGAGGGGGTTCGGTTTGCGGTTTCGCCGGTGGCGGAGATGGTTTTGTCGTTGCGGGCGTTGCGGGATCCTGGGCGGTTTCCGTTGCAGTTGGCGTGGGTGCGGGCGGTGCAGCCGCAGGTGGACGACCTCGATTGGTCGGTGTTGCGGTGGTTGGTGAACGACACGATGGGGAGTCCGGACTTTCTGACACCGCGGCCCACCTCGCCGTTGACGCAGATCGCTGATGAGCTCGAGATCATCGCAGGGGTGGATCGGGGGACGTTCGAGCGGCAGTTCGCAGCGGTTAACAAGGAGCTTCCCGACGAGTTGGCCGGTGCGGATGGTGTGACCAGGGTTGTCGATGCGCTCCGTGAGTACTGGGAGGCGGTGATGGCGCCGTACTGGGATCGGATGCGGACGATTCTCTCGGCTGACATCAGTTATCGCGGGCATGTGCTGACGCAGCACGGGACCGGGGCGATGCTGAACGGACTCGGGCCGGCGATCACGTACGACGACGGGTTGCTGAAGGTCGATCGGGTGAGTGATCCGAGCCGGACGGAGCAGGTCGACGGGCGTGGGCTGGTGCTGCAGCCGACGTTGTTCGGGCCGCATGCGGTGATCCCGTTCGACATCGGCGCGGAGCCGCTGCTGGGTTATCCGCCGCGCGGGCAGGCGCACCTGTGGTCCGTCGTGGAACCGCCGTCACAAAGGGATCTGGCCCAGTTGATCGGTACGCCGCGCGCCCACATCCTCGCCCTGCTCACGCATCCCCGGACCACGACCGACCTGGCCGCCGAGCTGAAGGTGACGCCGTCGGCCGTGAGTCAGCACCTGCAACTACTTCGTCGTACCGGACTGGTCGAACCGCAACGCACCGGCAAGCAGGTGCTCTACAAGCCGACCGAACTGGCCGCCCTGCTCACCGGATCCGACCCCGACTGAGCTGTTGACACCCTCCGGGCGTGAGGTGATAGTTCCGATACAAATCGATTTGCATGCCTGAAACAAGTGCATGGGAGCCCGCCATGAGACGCACCCTCGCGATCGCCCTAGGAGTTCTCCTCCTCTGCCTCGGAACCATCACCCCCGCGCAGGCCGCGGTCCTGACGCTCACCCCCATCACCCGCGGCAACGTCTTCACCGACGGTCAGGCGGTGAAGTTCGGCCTGAACACCGACGCGGCCTCGGTTACCTGGTCGGCCGCCGACGTCAACGGCACCGTGGTCGCCAGCGGCAGCCAAGCCGCCGCGACCACTCTGCAGGTCACCGTCACCACCCGCGGCTGGTACAAGCTGACGGTCCAAGCCGGCACGACCACGGCTCAGACCACGTTCGCCATCCTCAGCCCAGTCAGTACGTCGGCAGTCGCCGGCCTCAGCACGTCCCGGGTCGGCGACTTCGAGGCCGCCACCGAAGGCTGGACCTTCTACCCAGGCAGCGAATTCCCCGGTGCGACCGGCGGTTTCGCGCTCGACACCACCGACAACCACAGCGGCACCGGCTCAGGGAAGCTGACCGGCAACTTCAGCGCAGGCGGCGCGTACGTCAGCGTCAATCGGCCGCTGCCATCCGTCAACGCGACCAGCGTGAGCTTCTGGGCCAAGACTGCGAACCTGTCGTTCCTCACGTTCCGCCTGACCGACTCCACCGGCCAGGTCCACCAGCAACGGCTGACGTTGTCGGGGGCAACTGATTGGCAACCGTTGACGGTGACCCGCTTCGACGGCGGGAAACAGTACTCGCACTTCGGCGGGGTCAACGACGGCGTCTGGCATGGTCCGGCGAAGGCGGTCGAGGTGATCCTCGACAAGGGCGCCATACCGGGCGCGACGAGCGGCAGCGTCAACCTCGACGACTTCACCGTCAATGCGCCGGCGACGAAGCCGACCACTCCGCTCGGCGACTACGAGAGCGCGGCGGAGGGCTGGACCTTCTACCCAGGCAGCGAATTCCCCGGCGCCACCGGCAGTCTCGCGCTCGACACCGTCAGCCCACAGGCCGGCGCCCAATCGGCCAAGGTCGCCGCGAACTTCTCTGGCGGCGGCAACTACGTCGCGATCCAGCGGACCTTCACGCCCGTCAACCTGAACGCCCTGAGCCTTTGGGTGAAGACAACAGGATTGTCGGCAATCGGACTACGACTGACAGACTCCACCGGTCAGGTCCACCAGCAGCGGCTGACGCTGTCCGGATCGAGCGCCTGGCAGCAGCTCACCGTCACCCGCTTCGACGGCGGCACCGGCTATCTCCACTTCGGCGGCGCCGACGACGGCATTTGGCACGGCCCGGCGAAGGCCATCATGCTGACCCTCGATCACAGCCTGATCATCGGCGGCGGTACGACGGCCACCGTCAACATCGACACGGTCACGGCGACCACGTCCGGATCGATGATCGGCGCAGGCACCCACTTCGGCGGATCGTGGAGCACGGACCTGGTGCCCGTACTCGCGCAGTCCGGAGCACGCGGTGGCCGAGACGAGGCGTACTGGTCGAGCGCCGAGACGACACCCGGCACGTACGCGTTCCCCGCAAAGGTCACCAACTACCTGCAGGCCTATCAAACCAACGGCATCGACCCACTGCTCGTCGCCGACTACGGCAACTGTCTCTACGACTGCCCCGATCAGCTCTTCAACGCGCCGTACACCGACGCCGGCCGGACCGCGTTCGCCAACTACGCCAACGCGCTCGCCAACCAGTACCCGCAGGTCCACAACCTGGCGGTCTGGAACGAGTGGGACGTCAACGCCGCCGGCCCGGCGAACAAGACCCCCGACAGCTACCTGGCGTTGCTCAAGGCAACTTATACGAAACTGAAAGCCACCCACCCGGATCTCACCATCGTCGGCGGCGGTGACACCGACGTGACCCAGCAGGCCTGGTTCCAGACGTTCTGCCAGCTGGGCGGACTGAAGTACCTCGACGTGGTTTCCATCCACCCGTACAACTTCCTGCACGCACCCGAAAGCCTCGGCGCCGCGATCGACCAGGTTCGAGCAACGATCCGGCAGTACAACGGCGGCGTGGACAAACCGATTTGGATCACCGAGAGCGGCTGGTTCACCGGGACGGCCACAGCCTCTGTCGACGAGCCGACACAGGCGATGTACCAAGCCCGTGCCCAACTCGGCATCCAAGGCCACGGCGTCGACCGTTACTACGTCTACGACTTCATGAACGACGGCATCGACCCAGCCGCGCAGGAGAACAACTTCGGCCTCGTGCACAACCCGGCCGACGCCCTCGGTGCCTACACGCCCAAACCGTCGTACGTCGCCTATGCCACAGCCGCCCGGCAACTCCGAGGCGCGACGTTCCTGGGCAAGGAGTTCCCGGGCAACGGGCTGATCGACCAGGTATTCGCCGCGAACGACGGCACACCGTTCCGGGCGATCTGGGCAGCGAGCGGCGCCAACACGACCGTGACAGTGAACGCGACCGGTCCGATCACGGTCACCAGCCAGTACGGGTTGTCCAACACGTTGACCCCGAACGCGAGCGGCCAGGTCACGGTGACGGTCGGCGTCTGGCCGACGTACATCGCCGGCTCGACCGTCACGTCGGTCACCGCACCCTAGGCGGAATCCCGCGGTACGACGGAAGGCGAGAACAGAATGTGTTGCGGCCGGCTGGAGGCGCCGTCCTCCAGTCGGTCGAGCAACACCTGTCCGACCGCGCGACCCTGTTCCCGCGGATCGCCGGAGACCGTCGTCAGCGACGGCGAGATCATCGCGGCGGCCTCGATGTCATCGAAGCCCATCACCGCGATGTCGTCCGGAACCCGCAGGGCGCGCTCCCGGGCAGCATCGAGCGCGCCGATCGCGACCACGTCGTTCGTGCACAACACAGCGCGCGGCGGCTTCGTCAACTGCAGCAATGCATGCAGCCCCTGCAGTCCGCCGGCCCGCGAGAACTCGCCACGGACGACGAGCTCGCGGCTGAACCGGATGCCAGCTTCCGACAACGCGTGCCGATACCCCTTGACCCGATCAGCCGGCGGGCCGTAACCGGACGGCCCGGTGATGAACCCGATCCGGCGGTAGCCGCGACCTATCAGGTAGCGGGTCGCGATCTCCCCCGCGGCCAGGTCGTCCGACGACAGGACATCGATCCCGGGCTCGGCCCTTCGGCCGCCCATCAACGCCACCGGGATCCCCGCCGCGACGGCGGCCTCGACGTCGCTCGCCTTGCTGTAGTAGCCGGCGAAGACGATCGCGTCGACGCTTCTGGTCACCATCTGCGTCACCGCGGCGCGCTCGGCCGCGGACTCCCCCTCGGTGTTGCCGATCAGCACCTGGTACCCGGGCTCGCTGACCACGTCGAGCAGACCGCGCGCGACCGCAGGATAGAACGGGTTGGTGATGTCCGGGACGATCAGCGCGATCGTGTGGGTCCGGCGCATCCGCAGGCTCCGGGCGACCTGGTGCGGCTCCCAGCCGAGCTCGTTCATCACGGCCCGCACCCGCGCCTGCGTCGCCTCCGACACCGGTCGCCGCCCCGAAATCACGTGCGAGACCGTCGTCGGGCTGACCCCCGCCCGAGCGGCGACATCCGAGATGTCGACCCGCTTCCCAGTCCCCACCCCGTCACGATAGCCGCTGGTACTCACGGATTCGGCTTGTTCCCGTTGGCGGCGGCCGTCGGCTTCCCGTCGGCGCTCACCGTCGGGGCAGGCGCGTCCGGAGCCTCATACGCCGTGCCGATGTCGGCCGCGTCCTCCTCCGCCTTCCGGCGTACCCACCACATGCGTGCCAGCTTGGCGGATCCCAGGATCGCGGCGATCACGAGCGCCGTCGCCACGCCGGCGACGTCGAGCAACCCCCACGCCCGCTGGTACCACGCCGGCTGCTTCTCGACGTCGACCTCGATCACCCGCGCGAACGTACGGCTGCTGAGCGGCAGGTCGTTCAGCTCCACCACCAGAGTCAGCCGGAGAGTCTGCACACCATCGGCCTGCGGTGTCACCCGCCAGGCCCACTCGGTCACCCCGTCGATGAGCTGGAGCTTGTCGCTGAGCGGCTGGACGTCGAGCCCCGAACCCCGGAGCTCCGCCCGCATGTAGGTCCCGACAGGAAGGGGCTCGATGGTGACCGGAGCCGTGCCGGGCAGTGTTCGCAACGACGGAGACACGGTCGCGGTGCCGCGCTGGACCCGCACGGTGACCTCGAAGTCGTCCTGCACCCGCGCCTGAGCCGGCGGGTTGTAGGCGACCAGGCCTTCCTCGAGCTCCCGCTTCGCGGCCTGCTCGTACCGCTCGCGCGAGGTAGGTTCACGACTCGTCGGCGGACCGGTCGGCCGTGACGTGGGCGTCCCACTGGGCGGCCCGGTGGGAGCCGACGTCGCCGCCGGCTGGGACGTCGTCGGAGTGCCGACCGGCGGACCGGAGTCGCCCGGGTCGGATCCGTTCAGCGCGACAACAGCCACCGCCAGCACAGCCAGAAGCGCCACTGCGACTGCGATCAGCACGCCAAGCCTCGTACCCCCGTGAGCCCGATCGACCTTCCCCATCACTGCTCACCTTTCCCTGTACTCACGGTAGCCGTTTCCGGCGTCCGTGGAGCGCGTTAGCGTCGCCGGAAGACGTGAGCTAGAGTCGAAACCGCCGCGGGAGCTCGCAGGAGCGGGCTGAGAGGGCGACCGAACCGTCGCCGACCGCTGAACCTGAATCGGGTAATTCCGGCGTAGGGAGGAAGCGATGCAGGAGCCTGTGTGGGTCAACGGTACGGCGACGGACGTCGCACCGGGGAAGTCCGTCGCCGAGCTGGTCGACGAGTACTCCGACCGCACGACCGGGATCGCGGTCGCGCTCAATCAGAACGTGCTGACGAAGGCCGAGTGGGCGCAGACCGCCCTGAAGCCCGGCGATCGGGTCGAGATCGTCAGCGCGGTGCAGGGAGGCTGACATGGATGATCCACTGGAGCTCGGCGGGCGCACGTACAGCTCGCGCCTCATCATGGGAACCGGCGGTTCGGCCAACCTGGAAGTGATGGAGGAGGCGTTGGTTGCCTCTGGCACCCAATTGACCACGGTCGCGATGCGCCGGCTCGGCACCGGCCATGAAGGCTCGGTGCTCGACGTCCTCAAGAAGCACAGCATCGACGTCCTGCCGAACACGGCCGGCTGCCACACTGCCGCCGAAGCCGTGCTGACCGCGAAGCTCGCGCGCGAGGCGCTGGGGACCGACCTGATCAAGGTCGAGGTCGTCGCCGATGACTATCTGCTGCTGCCCGATCCGATCGAGCTGCTCGACGCCGTGGACGCCTTGGTGGCTGACGGGTTCACCGTGCTGCCCTACACCAACGACGATCCGATCCTCGCCCGCCGCCTGGAGCAGGCGGGCTGCGCGGCGGTGATGCCGTTGGCGGCACCAATCGGTTCCGCGCTCGGCATCCGCAATCCGCACAACATCGCGCTGATCGCCGAGGCCGCGAACGTGCCGGTGATCGTCGACGCGGGCATCGGTACGGCGAGCGACGCGGCGCTGGCCATGGAGCTCGGCTGTGCCGCGGTCATGCTCGCGACCCCGGTCACGCGGGCCGAGAAGCCGGCCCTGATGGCCGCCGCCATGCGCGACGCCGTCTCCGCCGGCCGAGCCGCCCGCCTTGCCGGCCGCGTCCCCCGCCGCTGGCAGTCGGCCCACGCGTCCTCGCCTACGACTGGCCTACCGACGTTCTAGACAAGGCAGCGGCCTCGGCCAGATCCAGCGGGCGGTCCAGCAGCAGTGCTGTGAGGGACAGAGTCAGATCCTGGTTCGGCTGAAGGTTCAGCGGGCGGTCCCACGCCAGCGCCGGCCCAGCACCGACGTACCTGCTGGATCGCAGGAACCACGGCCGTACGTCGCCCGGCTGCACAAGGAGCAGGGTCGTCACGGCATCCCCGCGATGCTGGACGAAGGCGAGCCACGGACTCAGCGACCCGTAGGCAACCTCCTCGCCTTCTCCTGCTGAGCTGAGCACGGTCGTGGTGTCCGCGGACGGGAGTCGCCAGAAGATCCCGCCGTACCCGGCGTTCGGGCGGCCCGTGGTGGCCGCGCTGTCGATGCGGATCGGGCCGTAGCGCGCGGTGAGAACACTGTGCCACTCGAGCCGCCAGCCGTCTTCGGCAAGCGCGCCACGGAGCTGCCGGCGTTCGATCAGTTGCGGTCGGCCTTGTTCGTCGTACCAGGTGATGTCGTCGGTCAGGCCGTCGTCGACGGTGGTACCGCGACTGCGTTGCTGGCCGTGGTTCCTGAGCAGGGTCGGGCCTTGGCCCTGGACGAAGGTCCGGCCGCCCCAGTGGGACGTGCCGTTGACCCCGGCCACCGCGAACGAGACGCCGTAGTGATGCCGATGGTCGACCGGGCTGACCTCCGTCAGCGGCTGCCCGCCCAGCGTCCGTACGGGATGCAGGTACGGCCGCGGCGAGTGCACACTCGGCATCCGCCGCCCGAACTCGTACCGCGCGAGCATCCCGGCGTCACTGCCGAGCTCGAACGTGTCCCCCAGTCGCTGCCACCCGACCCGCCCAGCCGACGCTTGCAGCCTGGGTGCCTGCGGCACGGGCCCGGTGCTCGCCCGCACCGCCAGCCGCAACTCGGGTACGTCGTCCGCCTCGACATCCGTGCCCGCGATCGCAGCGTGCAACCGTTGCCACGCCAGCTCCCCCAAATCCTTTTGCGGCACCCGCACAGTCGTCAGCGACGGTACGGCGAACCGCGACAACCCGATGTCGTCCATCCCGGTCACCGACAAATCAGCGGGTACGGCGACGCCGACCTCGTTGAGCCGTGCCAGCAAGCCGAAGGCGACCAGGTCGTTGAACGCGACCACGGCCGTCACCTGTGATTCGAGTACTCGCTCGACTGCGGCGTACCCGTCCTCGATCGACCAACCGCAGTCGAGCCGGACCAGCTCCAGGCCGGGGATCTCCCTCTCGGCTACCTCGAGCGATCGCAACCGGGCCACATTGGACGCGCTCGCCGGCGGCCCGGACAGGAACGCCAGCCGCCGATGACCCAGGCCGACCAGGTGATCCACGACGATCCGTACGGCGCGCCCGTAGTCGACCACCACCGACGGGACCTCCGGCGGACCCTGTCGGTTGACCAGGATCACCGGCTGGACCTGCGGCAGCAGCTCGAGCAGGCTGTCCTCCGGCAGCCGCGGCGACACCATGATCAGTGCGTCGCACCGACGCCGCGCCTCCACCGCGATGGTTGCCTCGGCGCTCGGATCCTCGACGGTCTCCGCGACGAGCACGCGGTAGCCGGCCGTGGCGGAGGCGTTCGTGATCCCGCGCAGGATCTGCTGGAACAGCGGGTTGCCGAGATCCGGGACCATCAGCGCGACCATGTTCGTCCGGCCGAGGGACAGGCTGCGGGCGAGATCGCTGGGGCGGTAATTCAGCAGGTCGGCGGCGGCTCGGACCCGCTCGGCGATCTCGGGCGCGACGGTGGCGGCCCCGTTCATCACCCGTGACACGGTGGCCCGCGATACCTCTGCCGCCCGCGCGACGTCGGCGATCGTGATCGAGTCCTTCGGTGTCCGGCCCATTGCGGTATCTTCTCGCGATGGAAACCGGTTTCTCAACTCTGATCGGAGCGGTGGGCCATGCGACCGAGCGCACTGGGCGGGTACGACGACTGGCCGGAGTTCGTCCGTGACACCCCGGCACTGACGGGGGACGAACTGACCACCCGGGTCGCCGGGCTCCTCGGCGTACCGACGCCGGGCGGGCTGCCGACCGTGCGGACCATCATGGAATGGAACGCCGATGGAGTCCAAGGATCCGAGCTCGAGTGGAGTCATCCTTTCGGTCCACCGACGCGTGCCTGGCTGGTGCGACCGGCCGACGCTCCCCCGGGTCCGGGGCTGCTTGGCCTGCATTGTCACGCCGGCGTGAAGTCGATCGGCGCCGAGCGCCTCGTCGCTACCCCAAGCCCCAGCGCACGAGCTCTCCGGCAACGTACGGCGCACTACGGCGACCGCGCGGTCGCGAACGAACTCGCCCGCGCCGGCTCCACGGTCCTCTGCCACGACACGTTCGCCTGGGGATCCCGTCGCTTCGACTTCGACCCGATGCCGTGGCGGCTGCGCGAGGTGATGAAGGACGTACCGGTCGACGAGAACTGGTACGACGTCGCCGCCGGTCATCACGAACACACGATCGCGAAGGCGGCCGGCCTGCTCGGTACGTCGTTCGCCGGGATGGTCGCGTACGACGATCTCGTCGCGCTGAGCGTGTTGCGTTCGCACGCGGGCGTCGACCGGGTCGGCGTCTTCGGATTCTCCGGAGGCGGTGGCCGGGCTGCAGTGCTGACCGCGCTCGATCCGGCGATCGCGGCGTCCGCGGTGGTCTGCATGATGTACACCTTCGACTCGCTCGTTCCGGCGTACCTCGATGCGCACTCGTGGCTCGCCACCACACCCGGCCTGGCCCGGCACCTCGACCACCCGGCCCTGACCGCCGGCCGCGCCGCCCACCACCAGCTCGTCGTCTACGCCGAGGACGACGAACTCTTCAGCCCACAAGGCATGCGCGACGCCGACCGCCAACTCACTGATTACTTCAACTCCGGCCCGGGCACGTACCAAGGCACCTTTCTCCCCGGCCCTCACCGTTTCGACGGACAGATGCAGGAGATCGTCGAGCACTTCTTCAGCTCGGCGTTGCGTACTTAGCGGCGCTTGGGAAACGGGCTTCAAAGGTGGAGCCGTCGGTGATGCGGATGGTGCCGTGGTGGCGTTCGATGACCTCGGCAACGATCGCTAGGCCGAGGCCGGCGCCGCCGGTGTCGCGGGTGTCGCGGGTGCGGGCGGGGTCGAGCCGGACGAACCGGTCGAACACGCGGGTCTGATCGTCCGGCGGGATTCCGGGACCGTCGTCGGAGACCGTGAGTACGACGGCGCCGCCGGATTCGGTGAGGCCGAAGGTGATCTCGGTCCGGGCATGCCGGGCGGCGTTGTCGGCGAGGTTGTGGATCATCCGGGCCAGTGCGGCCTCGTCACCACGGACCTGACCGGCGGACACCCCGGCTGTGCCGATGGTCAGATTTGTTGCCGAGCGCAACCGACCGGCTTCGGCGAAGAGCAGGTCGTCGAGGTCGACCGGCATACCCGGCGAGTCGGCGTGCTTCTCGTCGGAACGCGCCAGCAACAAGAGATCGTCCACCAGATGCTCCATCCGCAGGCCCTCCGCGCGGACGGTCGTGGCCAGCTCGTCGACGGTCGTACGGTCCGGATGTGCCTGGGCCACCTCGGCGTGCTGACGGATCGCCGCGATCGGCGAGCGGAGCTCGTGCGAGGCGTCGGAGACGAATCGCTGCTGGGATTCCTGCGACCGTTGCAGGCGGTCGAGCATCCGGTTCATCGTGGTGCCGAGCCGGCCGATCTCGTCCTTGCGGGTGGCCGGAACCCGGCGGTGCAGCTCGGACGCGGTGATCTCGTCGGCTTCCCGCCGGATCGCGGTCACCGGCGCCAGCACGCGGCCGGTCACCACCCAGGTCACCCCGCCGACGATCAGCATCATCAGCGGTACGCCGACCACCAGCACCCGCTGCACGAACCGGGTCGAGTCCAGCACGTCCACCAGCGGCCGGCCCACGATCACCTCGCCGCCCGACTCCAGCTTGGCCGCGGCGAAGGCGAAATCCTCGCCGTGACCCGGCGGTTCGACCGCGACACAGTCAGTTGTTGGCGAGGCCAACCGCTGGCCATCACCGGGGCGATCCGTCCACTGGATCAGCTCGGTGCTCGTCGAGGACGGCCGCTCGGTGGTGGCGCTCGACGCCAGCTGGACCGCTCGCTCTCGCGTGTCCTGACACACCTGGTCGGTGAGCACCGCCCCGAGCAGCGCAACCAGCACCAAGGCACCGGCGACCAGCGCAAGACCTACCACCAGTACCGCCGCCAGAGTCACCCGCACACGCACGGCTCACACCTCGGACAATCGGTAGCCGGCACCGCGAACCGTGGTGATGCACCCGGCGCCCAGCTTGATGCGGAGACGACGGATATAGACCTCGACGATGTTCGGGTCACCGTCGAAGTCGTAGTCCCAGACGTGGTCGAGGATGGTCCGCTTCGACACCACCTGGTCACGCCGCCGGATCAGGAACTCCAGCAACGACAGCTCGCGTGCCGTCAGTACCAGCTCGGCCTCACCGAGCCAGGCTTTCCGGGCCGCGGGATCCATCCGCAGCTTGCCGGCCTCAAGGACGGACGGTCGCTCGGCGGCTCCTCGTCGTACCAAGGCTCGCAGTCTTGCGATCAGGACGGCGTACGAGAACGGCTTGGTCAGGTAGTCGTCCGCGCCGGTGTCGAGCGCGCGGACCTGGTCGGTGTCGGCGTTCCTTGCCGTGAGCATCAAAATCGGGGTCCACACCCGTTCGGCCCGCAGCGTCGCGCAGATCTCGAACCCGTCGAGCTCCGGCAGCATCAGGTCCAGCAGGACGACGTCGTACCCGTGCTCGCGGGCGAACCAGAGCCCATCCGTCCCGGTCAGCGCGACATCGACGGCGTACCCCTCGGCCTCCAGGCCGTTCCGCAGGCCCGTGGCCAACCGCGGCTCGTCCTCCACCACCAGTGCCCGCATCACCCACCTCCAGGCGATCCTTTCTCATTGTCGCTGAATCCCCGCTGAATGCACCGTTCAGCAAGGATTCAGCACTCCGGACCTACCGTCGGGCCATGGCGAGCATCGAGGCGATCGGCCTGAGCAAGCGGTACGGCGCTCGCAACGCGCTCGACGGGCTCACATTCGCCGCGGAGCCGGGCGAGGTGATCGGGTTGCTCGGGCCTAACGGCGCCGGGAAGACGACCACCATCCGCCTGCTCACGACCATCCTCGAACCGACCGCCGGAACGTTCACCGTGGCCGGCGTACCCGGCGACCAACCGGACCGGATCAGGCCACGCATCGGTGTACTGCCCGAGAGCGCGGGGTATCCCGGACGGCAGACGGGCGCCGAGTACCTCCGCTACGCGGCGCGGTTGTTCGGCCAGAGCCGCCGGGACGCAGCCGCGGTTGCCGGGCGGTTGCTCACCGAGGTCGGTCTCGGTGATCGGGCGGGTGCACGGATCTCGACGTACAGCCGGGGGATGAAGCAGCGGCTCGGGATTGCCCGGGCGCTTGTCAACAATCCGACAGTCGTCTTTCTGGACGAGCCGACCCTCGGCCTGGATCCGGCCGGCCAGCGGGAGATCTTGGCCACGATCGCCGACATCGCCGGGGAGCGCGGGGCAACGGTCGTGCTGTCGACCCACACCCTGACCGAGGTCGAGCAAGTCTGCGGCACCGTGCTCATCCTCGACCACGGCAAGCTCCGGGCATCCGGCCGGCTCGCCGACGTCATCGCGGGCGCAGGCAGCCTCAGCGCCGCCTTCCTCAACCTCACCGAGGACCACGGCCATGAATAGGTGGACTGTGGTCGCTGAGCAGGAGAGCCGGGACCTTTGGATCGGTGGACGCGGACCGGTGCTGGTGTTCGGGTTCAGCGTTCTACTCAGCGCGATGACGTACCTCGCCGCGACCAACCAAGCGATGAACTTCCTCGAGCAACGCGAGGCGGTCAACCTCACGGTCCAGGTCAGCCTGGCGGTCGGCGTATTGCTCACGGTCGTGGTCAGCGCAGACGCGATCAGCGGCGAACGCGAACGCGGCACCTTCGAGGGACTGCTGCTCACTCCCGTGTCGCGCCGCGCGATCATCGTCGGCAAACTCGCGGCCGCCTCGACCATGTGGCTGGCCTGCCTGATCGTGACGCTCCCCTACCTGTGGGTGCTCGGACGCGGCGTAGCCGGTGCCGGCCAAGCCGCGCTCCTCGCCCTTGTCGTGGGAACCCTGGTCGCGATCGGACTCGGCGGCCTCGGCCTCCTCTTCAGCGCCTGGACGAACTCCAACAAAACCAGCCTGGCCTGCGGGTTGTTACTCCTCCTCGTCCTCTTCGCACCCACCCAACTGCCCGCCCTCCCAAAGACCGGCTTCGGCCAGGCTCTGACCCGAATCAACCCGATCGGCTCATCCCTGCACTACATCTCCCAAATCCTCGTGAACCACCGCAACTGGACCCAAGACCTCGCCTACCTAGCCGCGCCACTCGTACTCACCCTGCTCGTCGTCACCGCCCTACTCGCGGCCGGCCCACGACTCGTCCGACTAACCGCAGGTTCACGATGAACCTCCCGAGCCCGACCACCACCCCACGCCTTGCCCGACTGACTGCGGGGTCGCGATGGACCTGCTGAGCCTGATCGCCACCGTCCTGCTCGCCGACCCGACGATCACGATGAACCACGATCAACTGACCGCCCAGATCGGCCAGACCCTGACCGTGGAGTCGGTCGTCAGCACCTCCGGCCCGGCCATCGCCCACCTCAACGTGGTCAGCCTCGACGGGGTGTACGTCGACCTGGAGGATTGGACCCAAGACGTCACCCAACCGGTCCCGGCCGGCCCGGAAACCCAACTGGACTGGGAGTTCCAAGCAGTCAACCCCGGCCACTTCGCCGTGTACGTCGTACTGATCCCCACCTCCGGCCCCGCCGTCCCCGGTCGATCGGTTGTCGGCCCACTCGTCGCCGGCCCACCGGTCCGAATCACCGTCGCCCGCCGCCAGACCCTCGACACCGGAGGCGCGCTACCGGTCGCCATCGCAGTCCCCTCCCTCCTCGCCATCGCCACCCTCGCAACCCGCCGCCGAACAGCCCGTTGACCGGTAGCCGTCGTACCGAAGAACGGGTAGTGGTGGGCACCACCGCCGGCCGGTGACCTTGTCTCCCGCCTGAACGTCCCGCGCCGGGCCGACCACCTCCCGTCCGTCGGTACGCCCTGGGAGGATGGAGGAACCGACAACTCTTCGGAGGAACTCTTGAGCAAGCTTTCGTTTCCGCAGCCGGATAGTGTTGCCCCGGGCAACGGTTACAGCCATGTGGTGACCGGGCCGGGACAGTGGGTGGCGATTGCCGGTCAGGTGGCGCTGGATGCGGACGGGAAGTTCGTCGGCGTCGGTGATCCGGAGGCGCAGGCGCGGCAGGTGTTCGCGAACCTGGACGCCTGCCTGAAGGCCGCCGGCGCGACCTTTGCCGACGTGGTGAAGCTGAACTTCTACGTCACCGACATCGCCTACTTGCCCGCCATCCGCGCAGCCCGCGACGAGTACGTCGACACCACCAACCCACCCGCCAGCACCGCCGTCCAGGTGGTAGCCCTCTTCAGCCCCAACGCCCTCCTAGAGGTCGAGGCCTACGCAGTAGTCGCCTGATCCCACTCCTCCACATCACCTTCCGACCGCCAGCAGCATTCGAGGCCAGAGAGCGCGGGTGGGTGCGGTCGGCGGGGTGGGGCTAGCGGAGGAGGTCTACTGCTATGCGGGCGGCTTCGCCTATGGCTTTGTCTACTCGGGGTTGGCGGAGGTCGCCGCGGGCGGCTTGGGTGAAGATGGCTACGGCGAAGGCTGCGTTATCGGGGAGGGTTACTACGCCTACCTCGTGGCGGAGGGCTCCGTAGGTTCCGGTTTTGCCGGCGATGCGGACGGCGTCGTGGGGGAAGCCGGACGCCAGGCGGTGGAGGAACACCTGGCGCCGCATCGTTGCCAGCACGAACGCGGTTTGTTCGGGTGAGAGCAAGTCGCCCGCCCACAGCCGCCGTAGGAGCGACGTCATGTCGCGGGTAGTGCTCGCCGATGCGTTGGCTGCGTCGTAGACCCCGGCTGGATCGGTGCGGTCGTTGTCTGCGAGTACGGCGAGGGCTGCGTCTGGACTGTCCACGCCGGTTTGGCGCTGGAGGTGACGCAGTTGCCCGGCGGCCCCCCGGCGTACCCAGGTTCGTTGTAGGCCGAAGGACTTCAGGAGCTCGGCCAGCCTTGGCAATCCGACTACGTGCAGGAGTGCGTCTGCCGAGGCGTTGTCGGAGACCGTCATCATCGATACGGCCAGGTCCCGCAGCGACAATGTGACCGGATCGGCGAAGAGGGACAGTCCGGTCGGGCCGGCTGTGCGCGTTGACGGATCCAGCGTGAGCCGCTCGCGGGGGTCCACCTCACCCAAATCCACGAGTCGGCAGAAGCCGGCCAGCAGCGGCAGTTTGTAGACCGAAGCCATCGGTACGACGTCATCCGCGTCCACCGCGATCGTCGAGTCCGGTGCGTCGAGGGCGACCGCGTGCAACCAGCCGCGAACGCCGGCGTCCTCGAAGACCGCGCGGATCCGGGCGGTCATGGGGTCGCCAGGGCGTTGGTTAGTTGGGTCATGGCGTCTGTTGGGCGGAGGAAGGGGGTGCGGGTTCGGGACCAGGCGAGTCGGAGTCGGAGCGGCAGTGGGTCGTCGAGCAGGCGGTGGCGGCCTACGCCGGGGGCGGACAGGGCGGGATCGGCTGTTACTACGATGACCTGGCCTGCGGCGGCCATTGCCAAGCCGGCTCGTTCGTCGGTGACTACGACTGTTCCGCCGTCTGGGCGGTGTAGGGCCAGTGTGTCCAGGAAGAGGTCTCGCGCCGCGGGGGCCTCGGCTCGCGGGCGGACGGCTACCGGGAGACCACTCAACTGGCGGAGCTTCACATCGGCGCCATCGTCTGGGATCGCCGAGGTGGGTACCAGCGCCCACGTCGGCAGGAGCGTGATCGCGCCCGCTTCGAGGCCGTCCAGTACGGCGGGATGCTGTACGACGGCCAGGGTCAGCCGACCCGCGGACACCTGGCCGACGAGCGAACTGGTCGGCGCGGACACGACCGTCACCCGGCTGCCCGGGATCACCGCACCACTGGCCGCGGCCACAGCGGCACCGGCCGAGGGCGGGACCTCCGGGGCGAGGCCGAGCCGGATCTCGGGGCCTTCCGGATCGCGGGCGACCGCGGCCTGGTGCAGTTCCTCCATTGAGGTCAGCGCGCGCCGCGCGTATGGGAGTAGGGCGGCGCCGGCCGAGGTCAGCTCGACCCGGCCCTGACCGCGCTCGAACAGCTTGGCGCCGACGAGCGCCTCCAGTCGGCGCAGGCCCTGCGACAGCGGCGGCTGGGTGATGCCGACGACACGGGCCGCGTCGCCGAAGTGCTGTTCCTCGGCGAGCGCGATGAAGATCTGCAGATGCCGTTCAGTCAGCATGACCCAGCTGACCTGGGGTTATATCTCCAGACAATCGGCGCATGCGTAAGAGCATATTCGACACCCTGCAGCGGCCTCGCCTTGACTGTGGCCTCCGGTACGACGAGAGGAGACAGGGTGAAGGTGAGTCGGAGAGGCGTGCTGACGGGGGCGGCCGCGGTCGGAGCGGCCGGCGTGATCGGTGCAGCGACCCGCGAGGAGGCAGCCACGGCGGACACCCAAACAGCAACACAGGCGGACACCCAAACAGCAACACAGGCGGACACCCAAGCAACCCAGGGCACACCAAGGACGCCAGTGGAGATCACCTGGTTCGGGACCCACGCGTGGGAGCTCCGGTCCGGCAACAGCGTCGTACTGACCGACCCCTGGCTCACCCGGTTCAAGACCGGCACGTTCACCCCCGAGGGCGCGGACCCGAAGACCAAGCTGGTGATCAAGCCCGACGTGATCGACCGCCACCTCACCACGGCCGACGCGATCCTCGTCCACCACGGGCACTACGACCACATGGCCGACGTGCCGTACGTCGCGCAGAAAACGCAGGCGACCGTTCTCGGCACCCAGACGCACGTCAACCTGCTGCGCGCGATGCGCACGCCCGCCGAACTGCTGTCACCCGTGCGCGGCGGTGAATACCTGCCGTTCGAGGGCTTCACCGTCGAGGTGTTCCCGTCGCTCCACTCGTGCAGCGGCAAGCGGCACACGTACGCGTACCCGGGCTACCGCCTGGAGTCCGTACCGCCTCGCCCGCGGGTGATCGAGGACCTGGTCGAGGGCGGCACGCTCGCCTACGTGATCACGATCGGCGGCCTGCGCATCCTCAGTCTGAGTACGGCGAACTTCGACCCGAACGCACTGCGCGGACTCCAGGTCGACGTGGCCTTCGCGGCACCAGGTGGCGAACCGGGCATCACCGATCGGTTGCTGCAGACGATCAAGGTCAAGAAGGTCATCGCGACCCACTGGGACGACTTCGACAAGCCGCTGGACAAGCCGAGCGTCCCCTGGACCGATCTGGCGCCGGTCCGCGCGTCGGTGGAGAAGGCGGGAGCCGAGTTCGTCGCCCTCGATCACCTGGAGAAGGTCACGCTTTGACGCGGTAGTGGTACTGCGAGACGGTCCGGAAGCCCAGGCGGTCGTACAGGGCCCGGGCCGGCTCGTTGTCCTCGACAACGGACAGCCAGACCCAGCGCACCCCGCCAGTCATTGCCTCCTGCAACAAAGCACGGATGACGGCGAGCGCGAGGCCCTGCCGGCGGAACTGCTCGTCGACGGCAAGGCAGTACAACCCGGCGGTGTCGTCGACCAGGGCGAGCCGCCCGATCGCCTTCACGTCAGGGACGAGGGCATACAGGGCTCGGCCACCGTCGAGGATCTGGCGGGCGGCCGCCTGCTCGACGGGACCACCACCATGGCCGTCGCCACTCCACCAGAAGTCCATCCAGGCATCGGACGGCTCCGAGGAAATATTCACTTCGGTGGTCGATGCGGGAAGGTTGGCGAGGACCTCGGAGATCTCCGCGCACTGCACCAGCGTCGGCGTTCGCACCTGGTAGCCACGCGCCTCGAGGTGAGCGTCCAGGTCGGTCGGCTGAGCAGCCGGGCTGATCTGGAAGCACGGCGTGATGCTGTGTGCCAGATACAGGCTTTCCACATAATCCAAGGCTTTTCCGAGGTCGAACGGCGCACGCGCGGGAAGCACCGAGTTCGCTCGCATGGTGACGCCGGAGTTGCGTCGCACCAGCCAGCCATCCAGTTCCGCGCTGTGCGCGGCGGGCCAGCCTTGGTTCATCAGATGGTTGATCCGAGCAGCGGTCATCACTCGGCCAAGATTAGAACCGCCCGGATCAAATTGCAATCGAATGGATAATTATTCACAGACTGCGAAGGCCCGCAATCGTGTCCGCGAGCAGGTCGATGCCCTCGACAACTTCCTTCGGAGTGAGTGAGCCATACCCGAAGACGAGCCCCGCCGGCCCCGGCGCCGACACCCAGTACGGCGCCAGCCCGTAAACCCCGAGCCCGCGTTCGCGCGCGGCCGCCTCGAGTGGTTCCTCGGCCAGATCCGGCGGCAGGAACGCCATCACGTGCAACCCGGCCGACACCCCGACCGGCTTGAACTCCGGCAACCGCGCCGCCAGCCGGTCCACCAGCGTGTCCCGCAGCAAGCGATACCGCGGCCGCATCCTGCGCAGATGCCGGTCGAACTCACCCCGGGCAACGAAGTCCGCAAAGGCCAGCTGATCGAACACCGGCGAACCACGATCGTCCATCAGCTTCGCGTCCGCCATCGGCTCGACCAACCGGGCCGGCAGGATCAGCCACCCCAATCGCAACCCGGGTGCCAGCGTCTTGCTCGCCGTACCCGCGTAGGCCACGCGATCCGGCGCCAACCCCTGCATCGCGCCGATCGGCTCCCGGTCGTACCGATACTCCGCGTCGTAGTCGTCTTCGAAGATCAGCCGGTCACCCCGCGCCGCCCACGCCACCAAGGCCGCTCGCGTCTCGGCCGACGCCACCGCCCCGGTCGGGAACTGATGCGCCGCCGTCACCAGTACGACGTCCGCCCCGGACCGCTCCAGCGCGCCGACATCGATCCCCGACTCGAGCACCGGTACGCCGACCGTCTCGAGGCCGGCCTTCGCCGCGACGTCCCGCAGGTCGTTGTCGGACGGGTCCTCGACCGCGAGCCGTCGATAGCCCTGGGCAGCCAGGACTTGCAGGAGCAACCGCGATCCCTGGGCGAACCCGTTGCAGATCAGCATGTGCTCCGGGCGGGCCGCCGTACCGCGCACCCGGTTCAGGTAGTCGGCGAGCGCCGTACGGAGCTCGATGGTGCCGCGGCCGTCGAGGTACGCGAGGCTGCGGTACGGCGTCTCGTTCAGGACCCGGCGGATCGACCGGAGCCAGGCCGCACGCGGGAACTGCGAGACGTCCGGCCGACTGTAGCGGAAGTCGATCCGCGGCGGACCGGCCACGGGCGAACGAACAGCCGCGGCCTCGACCACGGCGATATCGGCGACCTGGGTGTAGCCGCCACCCTGGCTGATCAGGTACCCCTCCGCGACCAGCTGCTGATAGGCCTCGACCACGACGCCGCGAGACAGCCCGAGATCCTGCGCGAGCGCCCGGGTCGACGGCATCACGGTGTCCGCGCGCAGCAGACCGGCCCGGATCCGCGTCCTGATTCCGCTCTCCAGCTGCTGGTGCAGCGGTACGCCGGTGTCCCGCCGGAGCTCGACCAGCAACTCGCCGGCCCCCGAACTGGTCCTGATTCGGCTCACGCAACTGGACCTTATCGGAGTACCGCTTCGCTGTCAGGGTTGTGAGCACAAGCCGATCAGAGAAGAGGGAGACCGATGACCACGCTGCTGCGCCCCGGTGACCACGGGTACGACGAGGCCCGGACCGTTTGGAACGCGATGATCGACCGCCGCCCGGCCGTGATCGCCCGGTGCGAGAGCACCGAGGACGTGGTCGAGGCCGTCCGGTTCGCCCGGTCCGCCGGTCTCGAGATCGCGGTTCGCTGCGGTGGACACAACATCGCCGGTCTCGCCGTACCCGAGGGTGGGCTGATGATCGACCTGACGCCGATGAACGCGGTCCGCGTCGATCCTGAGCGGCAGCTGGCCTGGATTCAGGGCGGTGCGCTGCTGGGCGAGCTGGACAAGGCCGCGCAGGAGTACGGTCTGGCGACGACCGCCGGCAACGTCTCGCACACCGGCGTCGGCGGACTCACGCTCGGCGGCGGGATGGGCTGGCTGGCCCGTCGGTTCGGTCTGGCCTGCGACAACGTGGCGTCGTACGAGCTGGTGACGGCGGACGGTTCGGTTGTACGGGCGAGTGCCGACGAGAACCCTGAGCTGTTCTGGGGACTGCGCGGTGGGGGCGGGAACTTCGGGATCGTGACGTCGTTCGAGTTCCGGCTGCACCAGGTGGGGACGCGGGCGCTGAGCGTCGAGTTCACCTACCCGGCGTCGGCGGGGTTCGAGGTACTGCGGGGGTGGCGCGAACTGAACGCGAGTGCGCCGCGGGAGGCGACGTTCACCGCAAGCATCAATGCCGACTCGATCACCGTCGGCTACGTGTGGGTCGGCGAGGGCGGCTATGCACTGCTGCCGGCGTTCCGGGCGCTGGGTCCGGTCAGCGACGAGTCCGTGGAAGAGACGTCGTACCTGGCGCTGCAGACGCGGGACGACAACGTGCAGGGACACCGGTACCGCCGGTACTGGAAGGGCCACTACTTCAAGGCGCTCCCCGACGACGCGATCCGCGCGCTGCTCCGCACACCGGGAGTCTCCGCGAGCCTGCAGGCGTACGGCGGCGCGATCGCCGACGTACCCGATGACGACGCGGCCTTCAGCCACCGGGACACGCTGTTCGAGTTCGTCACCGCGACCCGCTGGGAGGACCCGGCAGAAGACGAGACGCGGATCGCCGAACTGCGCGAGTACGCCGCGACGCTCGAGGTGTACGCGAGCGGCGCCTACGTCAACACGCTCAACGGCGACCCGATCAACCGCGCGTTCCCGCCGGCCAAGCTGGCCCGGCTGACCGCGCTCAAGACGGCGTACGACCCGGCCAACGTCTTCCACCTCAACCAGAACATCCGCCCCGGCGAGGCGACCACCGAGACCGCCGCCTGACTGGTACCTGTTGAGGGTGGACTTCGAGGCGGTGTTCGCCGATGTCGCCCGGGTGATCGAGGGCGCCGGTGTCTTCATCATGGCCATCGGGCTCGCCGTCGTCCTGGTCCGCTACGTGATCGACCTCCTCCGCAAGGGCACGGGCAGCTATCAGCAACTCCGGGTCAACCTCGGACGGGTGATCCTGCTCGGCCTGGAGATCCTGATCGTCGGCGACATCATCCGCACGATCATCGTCGAGACGTCCCTCGAGACCGTCCTGGTCCTCGGCCTGATCGTGGTGATCCGGACCGTGCTCAGCTTCGCCCTCGAGGTCGAGATCTCCGGCGCCTGGCCCTGGCAGCAGCGCCGGCGAAATGAGCGTGACACGCGCGGCATGATGGAGGGGTGACCAGTCAGGATCTTCCCCAGCCCGCGGCCCCGGCCGAACTGACGCCGGAGTTGGCGGCGACGATCGAGGCGGCGTTCGCGCGGCGGGATCGGGACAACATGCAGCCGACGATCGACTTCTTCGAGAAGCTGCTCGCCGAGCACCCGGACAACCCGTACGTGCTCTACGAGGTCGGCGGGTCGTACGACACCGACGGCCAGGAGGAGAAGGCGATCGCGTACTACGAGCGCGCCTTGCCGCACCTGACCGGAGAGATCCGCCGCAAGTGCCTCCTGCAGTACGGGAGCACGCTGCGCAACCTCGACCGGTTCGACGAGTCGCTGTACATCTTCAAGCAGGCGTGTGCCGAGTTCCCGGAGTCGGACTCGCTGCGGGTGTTCAAGTCGCTGACCCTGCACGCGGCCGGCCAGAAGGACAAGGCGCTCGCCACCTTGCTGCTGGTCATCGCCGACCGGGTCGACAGCGCTGAGATCAAGCGCTACGAGGCAGCGATCCGCGGCAACGCCGAATACCTGGCCGGTCTCTGATCCAGAAGCTCCAGCTCGCCGGGGACAGCGAGCGGATCTCCTCGATGGTCCGCAACGTCAGGTCGGGAAGGCGGGCTTGACCTTCTCCATCAGGCTTCGAGGAGGCCGAGGTCGCGCAACCGGGAGACCGCCTGGCTCCGTGAGGAAGTTCCCAGCTTGCGGTAGACCGAGTGCACCGTCGACTTGATGGTGTTGGGGGAGAGGGACATTTCGGCGGCGATCTCTGGAAACGACAGGTGGGTGGGCAGCATCGGCAGTAGACGCAACTCGGCACCGGTCAGAGCCGAGGCTCCCCGGGCAGACGAACCGCGCGCCTGGGAGAGCTCGTGCCGGAGATCTTCGGCTTGCCGGGCGAAGACACCGAGGCCGGGGCGGCGCCGGAGGATCTCGTGGACCTCCCGCATCAGCGTCCGCGCGCCTGCTGTGTCGGCGAGCGCGAGGTGAACTTTGGCGAGCTCGATCCGGGTTTGTGCGGCGAGGTGCGGCACGGCGTACGTCAAGGCCGGCCGGAGGCGCTGCGCCCGGGTCAGTTCCGCACGGGCGCACGACCGGTCGGCCTGGTGCAGCGCCAGCCGCGCGGCCACCGCGTACATGATCGTGATGGCGGGGTAGTCCTCGATCCTGGTTTCACGGGCCACCGCCCGGGCCTCGGACAGGTACCGTCCGCTCAGATCCCAGTCACCCCTGGCCATCGCCAGCAGCGACCGTTCGCTGAGCGCGATGCAGACGCCGATCGTGCCCCCGGCGACCGATCCCTCGGCGACGTCGTCCTCGAAGAGCACATCGGCCCGGTCCCGGTCGCCGGCCATCAGGTGGGCCAGCCCCAGGAACAGCAGCGAGGACACCCGCCAGAAGCTCCCGCTGGCCAGGAGCTGTGTCGCGAGCTCCGCGTCGACCCGCATCTGGTCTATCCCGTCACGGCACAGCAGCGCCCGCATCAGCGCGAGGCGCGGCTCGATCGACGCGACCTCGTCCGGCCGGCTCGCGACGGTGACCGCGCGCTCGGCGATCTCGGCCCGCCGCTCGGCGACGGCCGGGTTCCCGGTCAAGGCAGGAACCATCGCCGCCAGGACAGCGACCGCCGGATGACTCTCCATGGCGCCGTGGTCCTCGAGCCACCCGAACCACCGCTCCACCGTCGCGGCCCGGCCACGCATGAACGTGGGAAACGCCAGCGCGCCGACGAGGCGGGCCGCGGCATCCACGTCGCCGGCCATGATCCAGTACCCCAGCGCCTCGGCGGGTGCCCCGCTGTCCTCGTACCACTGCGCGGCCCTCCGATGAAGCACGGGCATCAGCTCGGGCTCCATCCGCTCCAGCTCCGCCAGGAGCATGTCGCGGAACAGGTGGTGGTAGCGGTACCACACCTTGCGCCGATCGAGCGGCACCAGCAGCAGATTCGACTGCTCCAGGTCCGCCAGGACCATGGCCGATCCGGTCTGCTCGAGCACCGCATCGCACAGCGGCCCGCGCATCCGCTCCAGCACCGCGGACCGGGTCAGGAACAACCGCTGCCGGCGCGAGATCCGCACCAGGAATTCCGATTCGACGTACTCGCTGACCAGCCGGTCGTCCCCGCCGAAGGAGACCGCCGCGCTCGCCAACGGGCCGCCCTCTCGCAGGTAGAGCACCGCGAGGTACAGCCCGGCCGGCCACCCCTCGGTCCGCTCGTGCAGCGCCGCCACTTCCTGCTCGCCCAGGGTGAGGCCGGCAGTGCGGAACAGAGCTGACGCCTCCTCGGCGGTGAGCGACAGCTCGCGCGGGCCGATCTCCAGGATCCTGCCCTCGGCGCGCAGCCGCGCGACGCGGAGCAGCGGTCCGCCCCGGCCCGCCAGCACCAGCCGCGAGCCACTCGGCACGTGATCGGCCAGCACCGACAGCGCCGCCCGGCAGGCCCGGTCCTGCAGCAGATGCACGTCATCCAGCACCAGCACCACCGGCGTGGACATCGAGGCGAACGCCGCCGCGAGCCTCGGGACGACCGAGCCGGTCACCGAGCTCCCCGGAGACGCCAGCGCGTCGAACACCCGCGCATCGATCGGCTCCACCGCGTCGAGCGCCTCCGCGACATAGCTGAGCAGGACCTTCGGGTCGTCGTCCGCTTCGTCGACCGACACCCATGCGAACGCCCGGTCGCTGCGCTCGGCCCACTGCGACAACAACGTCGTCTTCCCGTAACCCGGCGGCGCAACCATCAACACGACCGGACGCGAGTCGCCTCGCGCCAGCCGCTCGATCAGCGGCGAACGGCGCACTGTCCCGAGCCGGACCACGGGACGGCGCAGTTTCGAGACGACGAGGTCAGCCCCGGGACGGTCCGCGCGGTGCCGCCGGCCGACCTGCTGACGCACAGCGCTCACCCCGACCCCGGCCCCTGCGCGTGGGGGCAGTGGTCCCGGCGGACAGGGCCCGCCGGGTGTGATCCGTTACCTGCGGCGGGAAACCCGCCGTGCGGTACGCCGCCCGGTACGGCGTGCGACCCTGCGTGATCCGAACATCTGCTTCCTCCTGGTGGTAGACACCTCATGGTCAGGTGGCGGCGCCTGCCTTTTCCATGTCGTGCAGTTCTTTGGCTTCCTCGGCCGACATCAGCCCGAGCCCGACCAGATCCAGCGGGCTGATGAAGCCGTCGCTGATGCGGAAGCCGCCCGCCCGGGCAATCGCATCCCGGAGCGGCACGGCCCAGTGGTGCTCCAGCAAGATGAGCGCCGCCGCGGAGTCGTTCGGGATGTCTTCGAGCACATCCCACGCCTCCTCCTCGGTGAACACCTTCACGCCGCCCTGCTCCTGCACGGCCTCGGCGCCGGCTTCCGCCCCCATCACCATGCCCTCTTCGCCCTCGAAGCCCAGGCCGATCAGCGCCCCGATCTTGCTGCCGAGCTCGATCGCCTCCTGCTCGGACAGGTTGCTGAGATGCTCCGCCTCCAGCTCACCCTCCGCGCTCTTGTAGACCGCCAGCGAGTCGATCACCCGGACGGTGTCACTCTCCCGCAGCCGCTCCAGCTCAGCGATGATCTCACCGTGAAACTCAGGCTGTGAGAACCCCAGCACGATGAGCTGCACTGGTCCGATTGCCATCTTCAACCTTCTTCCGCTGAGCCCCTTCCCGCGCAACCAGGGCGTCCGTTTCGTAGCTTCCAGCCTGGGCGGCACGTCACGCCTGCGCCTCATCCGGCGGGGGTGAACGCGGACGCCGATTCCACCCCGATGAGGTGGAGCGTTGGCCCGATGCCGGCGCGCATCCTGGCGGGGTGAGCGGCCACCGTCCTGCTCCAGTCCGGGCTGACGGCTGGACGACAGCAGTAACACGACAAGGAGTGACGGACATGGGCAAGCCGTTCAGGGGCACCATCAACATCGACATCCAGGACTCGACGCCGGACTGGGAGCCATACCGGCAGCCGCTGCCCGCCGAAGGGGCGCCGAGCGTGCTGTACGTCATCCTGGACGATGTCGGCTTCTCAGCGCTCGAGTCGTACGGCGGGACGATCGAAACGCCCAACATCAAGCGCATCGCCGACAACGGCCTGATCTACACGAACTTCCACACCACCGCACTCTGTTCGCCGACACGGTCCTGCCTGCTGACCGGCCGTAACCACACGACGAACGGGATGGCGTGTATCAGCGAGGCGTCGTCGGGCTTCCCGAACGCGAACGGGCACATCCCGATGGAGTGCGCGACGGCCGCGGAGGTGCTGGGCGAGCGGGGCTGGAACACCTTCATGGTGGGCAAGTGGCACCTGTGCGCCGAGGACGAGGAGAACCTGGCCTCGATCCGGCAGCAGTGGCCGGTCGGCCGCGGCTTCGAGCGCTTCTACGGGTTCCTGGGCGCGGAGACGAACCAGTGGTACCCCGACCTCGTCTACGACAACCACCCGGTGGACCAGCCGAAGACGCCGGAAGAGGGGTACCACTTCTCGATCGACATCACCGACAAGGCGATCGGGTTCGTCCGCGACGCCAAGGCGATCGCTCCGGACAAGCCGTTCTTCCTCTACTACGCCTTCGGCGCCGGTCACGCGCCGCATCACGTGCCGAAGGAGTGGGCGGACAAGTACAAGGGCAAGTTCGACATGGGCTACGAGGCCTACCGCGAACTGATCTTCGCCAACCAGAAGAAGCTCGGGATCATCCCCGAGCACGCCGAGCTCTCGCCGATCAACCCCTACACGGACCTGAAGGGACCGCAGGGGCAGGAGTGGCCCGCGCTCGACGTCGTACGCCCGTGGGCAACGCTGGCCGATGACGAGAAGAAGCTGTTCGCCCGGATGGCGGAGGTCTACGCGGGCTTCGTCAGCCACGCCGACCACCAGCTCGGGCGGATGCTCGACTACCTCGAGGAGTCGGGGCAGCTCGACAACACCCTCATCGTCCTCGTCTCCGACAACGGCGCCTCCGGCGAGGGCGGCCCGAACGGCTCGGTCAACGAGAACAAGTTCTTCAACGGCATCGCCGACACGATCAAGGAGAACCTCAAGTACGCCGACGTGCTCGGCAGCCCGCTGACCTACAACCACTACCCGACCGGATGGGCGTGGGCCTTCAACACACCGAACAAGATGTGGAAGCGCTACGCCAACTACCAGGGCGGCACCGCCGACCCGATGATCGTCTCCTGGCCGGCCCAGATCACGACGCCGGGTATCCGGACCCAGTACACGCACGCGATCGACATCGTGCCGACGATCTATGACTGCCTCGGGGTCGAGATGCCCGAGGTCTACCGGGGCGCCACCCAGATCCCGCTCGAGGGCGAGAGCTTCAAGGCGAGCCTGAGCGACCCGAAGGCGAAGGGCCGGCAGACGCAGTTCTACTCGATGCTCAGTACTCGCGCGATCTACCACGAGGGCTGGAAGGCAGCGTCGGTGACGCCGGCCTCACCCGACGGCTGGGCGGAGTTCGCGACGCAGCGGTGGGAGCTGTTCAACACCGAGACCGACCCGAGCGAGTGCCACGACCTCGCCGAGCAACACCCGGCCAAGCTGGCGGAGCTGATCGCGCTGTGGTGGTCGGAGGCGGGCAAGTACCACGCTCTCCCGCTCGAGTCCCGCGGCGCGCTGGCCATCCTCATGGCGGAGCGGCCACAGCTCTCCAAGCCGCGCAACGAGTACGTGTACTACCCGGGCTGTGAGGAAGTTCCCGAGTCCGTCGCGGTGAGTATCCGCAACCGCTCGTACGCGATCGCGGCCGAGGTCACCATCGACACGACCGACGCGGCGGGGGTGCTGTTCGCGCACGGGGCCCGGTTCGGCGGCCACGCCCTCTACATCCGGGACGGCAAGCTGAAGTACGCCTACAACTATGTCGGCGAGTTCGAGCAGATCGTCGACTCGAGCAAACCTGTCCCAACGGGTAACTGCGTCCTGTCGGCCTCCTTCGAGAAGGCGGGTACCGGGATGCCGACCGAGGGCCTGCTCAGCCTCTACATCGACGAGGAGAAGGTCGGCGAGGCCAAGATCAGGACCCAACCCGGCAAGTTCTCGCTCGCCGGCGAAGGTCTCAACATCGGACGGGACCGGGCCGCGCCCGTCACCGACGACTACCCCGGCACGTCGCCCTGGGCCTTCACCGGCGGAACCCTCCACCGGGTCGTCGTGAACGTTTCCGGCGACCCCTGGGTCGACCTCGACAAGGAGGTACGGGCGGCGTTCGCCCGCGACTGACAACCCGGTCCGTCAGCAGGCACACGCGACGCCGCGGGGCGCGGTGAGGGGATCGGGCAGGCGCCGGTCGATCCCGTCGGCCGTCTCCACCGGCAGCCCTTCGCGAGCCCAGTACTCGAAGCCGCCGATCATCTCCTTCACCGGATAGCCCAGCTTGGCGAACTCCAGCGCGGCCTTCGTCGCGCCGTTGCAGCCCGGCCCCCAGCAGTACGTGACCACCATGACGCCTTCGGGTACGACGGACGCCGCGCGGGCCGCGATGTCCCGGGTCGGCAGGTGGAGAGCGCCCGGCACGTGGCCCTGGTCCCAGCTCTCCTGGCTGCGACTGTCGACCAGCACCCACCCGGTCACGCCGGCGCCGATGTCGGCGGCCACGTCCGACACATCCGCCTCGAACGACAGCCGTCCGGCGAAGTGCGCGACGGCAGCCTCCGCCGCGGCGGCGGATGTCTGCAGGATGGCCGAGGTCTGAACGGTCATGCGAGGCTCCTTCGTGATCGGGAGCCACCAGCATCAGCCATCCGCGGCACGCCGCGACAGTGGCAGAAATGCCCTAGTACAGCAAAATTCAGCCACGCCGATCGCTGATCTTGGCGCGGGCCCGGGCGACCCTGATCGCGGTCTTCAGCGTCTCGACGTCGTACGCGCCGTAGTGCCGCTGACCGTTGACGAAGAAGGTCGGCGTCCCGGACACGCCACTGGTGTCCGCGGACTCCACGTCCTGCGCCACCCGGGCGGCCGCCACGTGCCGCTTGACGTCGTCGTGCAGTTTCGCGGTGTCCAGGCCGAGCTGGTCGGCGTACCGCATCAGGTCCGCCGGCTGGAGGTTCTCCTGGTTCGTGAGCAGCATGTCGTGCATCTCCCAGAACGCACCCTGCGCGTCCGCGGCCTCGGACACCTCCGCCGCGATCTGCGCGCGTGGGTGGACGTCGCTGAGCGGCAGATGCCGCCACACGTACCGCAGGTCGTCGTCCTGCAGCAGGTCACGGACGATGGGCTCGGCCATTCCGCAGTACGGGCACTCGAAGTCGCCGTACTCGACCAGCGTCACCGACGCGTCCGCCGGCCCGCGGATGTGGTCGCGCTCGGGGTCGACCGGGTCGGTCAGGTCGAGCAACTGCTCCGCGTCGCCGAGCAGCGCCAGCGCCTTCTTGGGCGGCGACAACAGCTTGGCCGCCCGGAACACCAGCCAGGTAAGGGCCGACGCGACCACGACCGCCGACAGCAGGCCGACCTTCGCCTCCGCCAGTTGCGGGCCCTCGAACGCGATCGTTGCTATCAGCAAGGACACCGTGAAGCCGATGCCGGCGATGGTGCCGCTGCCGACCACCGCGGCCCAGCCGACCTGCGGCCGGAACCTCCCCCGGGTGGCGCGGTCCAGCACCCAGGAGACCGACGTCACCGCGACCGGCTTGCCGACCACGTAACCGACCAGGATGCCGAGCGTGATCGGTGCGGTGTACGCGCGGCCGAGGAAGTCCGCATCGATCGTGACGCCGGCGTTGGCCAAGCCGAAGAGCGGGACGATCAGATAGCTGGTCCACGGGTGGTAGAGGTACTGCAGCCGCTCGTTCGGCGAGATCGTCGAGGTCAGCCCGACGGTCGCGGAGCGCGCCAGCTCGGGGGTCGGCTGCTCGCGGAACAACCGGAACAGACCGGTCGCCTGCTCCAGCTCCTCACGACCAGGCGAGTACGCCGAAGCCGTCAGCCCGATCGCGAGTCCGGCGACCACGGGATCGACGCCGCTGGTCAGCAGCGCCGACCACATGACGACACCGAGAACGACGTACATCCAGGCCTTGCGGACGTGGAAGAAGGCGAGCACCAGCACGACGCCGAAGGCCACGACGGCCATCAGGAGCGGCATCAGCTTGATGTCCTCGCTGTAGACGACCGCGATCACGACGAGCGCGAGCAGGTCGTCGACCACGAACACAGTCAGCAGGAACACCCGGACCCGGTCCGGGACGCCCCGGCCGACCAGCGCGAGCAGGCCGAGGGCCAGTGCGGTGTCGGTGGACATCGCGACACCCCAGCCGTGCGCGCCCGCACCACCGGCGTTGAAGGCCAGGTAGATGAGCACCGGGGCGATCATCCCGGCGACACCGGCCAGCAGCGGCAGCACGAACCGGCTGCGCTCGCGCAGGTCGCCGAGGTCGAACTCGCGGCGCGCTTCCAGGCCCACCACCAGGAAGAACAGCGTCATCAGGCCGCTGTTGATCCACTCCCGCAGGTCCAGGCTGAGGACGTCGTGACCGAGCCCGATCGACAGCTCGGTCCGCCAGAACTCGTCGTACATGCCGGGCGCGAGGTTGGCCCACAGCAAGGCGACCACGATCGCCGCGGCGAGGACGCCGGAGCTGCCCGCTTCGGTCCGCAGGAAGGCCCGCAACGGTGCCGCGAACTCCCGCCGCCACAGCGTCCGGCCGCTCAGCAGCGCCGAGAAGTCCGTCATGGGATCACTCTATCGATCTGGGTTGAGGGACCCAGAAAATTTCAGCTGCCGATTCAGCTAACGTTTCCGGGGTCCTGGGCTGCATGATGTCCCCTGAGGACCACTCCAGCCACGGGGTGCCCGATGGCTTGATGGCTTTGAGCACGACTGGAGTCCCCTGTGTCCGAGCAAGACCTTGTCGCGACGTCCGCGGACGCGTTCGCGCGGCTCGCGATCGAGTTGCACGATGCGCCGGGGGTGGAGGAGACGATCGATGCGGTCGTCCAGTTCGCCCTGCAGGCGCTGAGCTGCACCTATGCGGGCGTCGCCCTGTACACCCGCGGTTCCCACCCGGAGATCGCCGCGGTCACCGACTCCGTCGTCGCCGACGTGTACGACCTGCAACTCACCAGCGACAACGGCCCGCTGGTCTCGGCCATGCGCGAGCGCTCGACGATCCTGATCCGCGACACCACCACCGACGAGCGCTGGCCGGAATGGGCCGCCAAGGTCGCCGCTCTCGGCGTCCGCAGCGTCCTCGACGTCCCGCTGGCCACCGGCAGCGGCACCCACCAGACCGTCGGCGTCCTCGGTCTCTACAGCCCCGACCCCGACGCCTTCACCGCCGACGACGAAGCAATCGCCCACATCCTCGCCCGGCACGCCGCAGTCGCGCTCGCCTCCGCCCGGCACGAAGAGACCATGGCCCAGGCCGTCGACGCCCGCAAGCTCGTTGGCCAGGCGATGGGCATCCTGATGGAACGCTTCGACGTCGACGGCGACCGCGCGTTCGCCATCCTCAAGCGCTACTCCCAGGACACCAACACCAAACTCCGCGACGTCGCCCAGCAACTCATCGACACCCGGAAACTCCCTCACTAAGCGGGTACGCCGGTAGCTCTGCGGATGACTGTGTCGAAGGCGCGGGCCGGGAGCAGGTGGCGGAGCGCGATGAGCGGCTTGGCCGCGAAACCGGCGGCGTAGCGGGTGCGCGGTCGGCGGGCGGTGACGGCTTTGGCGATCGTGTCGGCGATGACTTCGGGTGGGGAGCTGCGGCGGTCGCTGGACTCGGAGTCCATCGAGCGGGCCATCGCGTCGGCCTGGGCGGCGTAGGCGCCAGAGCCGGACGTCTTGCGGAGGTTGGCGGCCGCGATGCCGCCCCACTCGGTCCGGATACCGCCGGGCTCGATCACGACTACGTCGATCCCGAACGGCCTGACCTCCATGCGGAGACAGTCGCTCAGCGCTTCGAGGGCGAACTTGGTGCCGTGGTACCAGCCACCGAGCGGCGTGTAGATCTTGCCGCCCATCGAGCTGATGTTGACGATCGTCCCGCTCCGCTGCGCCCGCATCCCCGGCAGCACCAGCTGGATCAGCCGCGCCGCACCGAAGACATTGACCTCGAACTGGTACCGCGCCTCGGACAACGGCACCTCCTCGACAGCGCCGTACGACCCATAGCCGGCGTTGTTCACCAGTACGTCGATCCGCCCGGTCTCGTCGAGGATCCGCTGGACGCCGGCGCGCAGCGAGTCCTCGTCGGTGACGTCCAGCTCGAGCAGCCGGATGCCCTCCTCGGCGAGCTCCTTCATCCGGTCCAGCCGGCGGGCCGCGCCGTACACCGTGTAGCCGAGCCCGTGCAGTTTGCGTGCGGTGGCCGCCCCGATGCCGGACGAGGCACCGGTGACGAGCGCGGTCTTGGGGGTCATGGGTCTGCACTCCTGGGAGGGTAAGATGAACTCCGGTTCACGATTATCATGAACCCTGGTTCACAATATTTCAAGGAGATCTATGAGCCCGCGCGCCGATGCGGTCCGGAACCGGACGAAGATCCTGGACGCCGCCCGCGACCAGATCACCCGGAACGGGCCGGACGCCGGGATGGACCAGATCGCCGCCGCGGCCGGGGTCGCCGTCGGCACGCTGTACCGGCACTTCCCGAACAAGACCGACCTGGTCAGCGCGGTCATCTCGGAGTACCTGGGGCACGTCGCCGACGACATCGAGGCCGCCGCCGGAAGGGTCCGGGCCGGCGCCCACGCGATGGACGAGATCACCGAACTGCTCGGCCGGGTCCTCGAGGCCTCCGCCACTGATCACGCGGTGAAAGCCGCCGCCCGCGCCCTCGGCGCCGATCCCAGCGACCAGGCCGCGGAGGACCGGGCGGGCGCAGCACTCGGCGGTCTGATCCAGATCGCCCAGGCCGACGGCGATCTGCACCCGGACGTCACCGTCGACGACTTCTATCTACTGATCTCGTCCGCCCCTACCGACCAGCCGGCTGACGTTCGCGCACGCTGGCTCACGCTGGTCCTGCCCGGACTCCGGACGCGAGGCCGAATCTGACACCGTTGTCCAGGAGGCATCCACCGAAATCGGGTGCATACTTCGAAAGGAATTGGGTACCGCGCCAGCACGTTGTCCACAGTTTTGAGGGGTGTGGACATCTAAACGCCGTTGGGTTGAGCTCGACGCCGGGATTTGTGCGGCCAGAACCGCGGACCGGGTCACGTCCCGGCGTCCAACTCGTGCCTGCACGGTTACGCTGGCGAAATGGGTGAGTGGCGGCCGCTCTCAGGACCTTCGCGGCAGGTTGCGCTGGAGATCCTGCGAGACGGTCCGCTATCGCGCGCGGAGTTGTCCCGCCGGGTGGGGCTGTCACCGGGCAGCCTGACCCGGTTGACCAAGCCGATGGTCGAGTCCGGGCTGCTGGTCGAGGTCGACGCCGGTCCCACGGACGCGCGCGTCGGCCGGCCGTCGCAGCCGCTCGATCTCGACCCGGGCGCTCACCATTTCGTCGGCATCAAGCTCACGGGTGACACGGCGATCGGCGTACTGACTACCCTGCGCGCCGAGGTGATTGCGAGTGCCGAGCGCCCGCTGACCGACCCGACTCCTTCCGTGGTGGCCGAACTGGTCCTCGAGCTCACCGACGATCTCGCGGTCCAGGTGCCGGGAAGGACCCCGATCACCGGGCTCGGCGTCTCCCTCGGCGGTCGCGTCGCGAACCAGTCCGAGGTCCGCTGGGGCCCGTACCTGAACTGGGTCGACGTACCGTTCGGCGAGATCCTCGCCACCCACACCAGCGTCCCGATCGTGATCGCGAACGACCTCACCTCGCTGACCGAGGCGACCCACTGGTTCGGCGCCGGCCGGAACTCGGACCGCTTCGTCCTGCTCACGATCGGCGCCGGCGTCGGGTACGGCCTCGTCGTCCACGACCGGACCGTCGACAGCCCGGACGTCACCATCGGCCTGATCGGGCACCACCCGCTGATCCCGGACGGCCCGCGCTGCGACCGCGGCCACCACGGCTGCGCGCTCAGTCTGCTGACCGTCAGCGCCATCATCGAGCAGGTCAGTACGGCGCTGGGCCGGGCGGTCGACTACGACGAGGCTCTCGAGCTCGCGGCGAAGGGCGATCCCCAGGCCAGCGTGGTGATCAACCGGGCCGGCCGCGCACTGGGCAAGCTGATCGCGGCGTCCGCGAACTTCACCATGCCTGACCTGGTCGTTCTCGGCGGCGAAGGCGTCCGGCTCGCCGAGGTCGCGCACGACGAGCTGCTCGCAGCCCTGCATGCGGACCGCCATCCGTCCGCCGCGGAACTGCCGATGGTGCTGCAGCCCGCCGACTTCAGCGAATGGGCCCGCGGCGCCGCGGTGGTCGCGATCCAGACCTTCGTGCTCGGATCTGAGTAACTGACTATTCGCAGATAAACAGTTACACTCGCGGCCATGGACTTGGTGAGGCGATGGCTGGAAGGGTGGCGGCTGTGCCGCGGACTGGGACCACTGATCGAGTACGACGACGCTGTCGCCGCCGTACTGCGGTTGCCCGGACGCGAGCGGGAGTTGTTCGCGCTCGCTGACGACCCGGCGACTGTGGATCGGCTGGCCGCGCAGGTCGCCGGGGACATCTGGCTGACGGTGACCACGCAGCACGGCGATGTCATCGCCCAGCGGCTAACTGCCGCGGGTGTGCGACCGTTCGACGAGCAGAAGACGTTGATGTCGATTGAGCTGCCTGAGCATCCTCACCCGGCGACCGAGTACGAGCTCGACATCAGCGCCGAGGGTCCGTTGGAGTACGTGCGTCTGCATGCCACGGACGGCACGGTGGCGGCTCGCGGCATGGTGGCGATCGTCGGCGACGACGCGGTGATGCATGACATCGTCACCGATCCGGCGCATCGGCGACGTGGGCTCGGCAGCGTGGTGATGGGCGCTCTGAGTCAACGCGCGCTCGAGCGTGGCGCTCGTACGGGGTTGCTGATGGCCACCACCGATGGGTTCCACTTGTACCGGAAGCTCGGCTGGTTGCCTGAGGCAACCATGGTCACGGGCTCAGGAGACGCGCGCGCGGTGGGCGGCGACCTTGGTGCGGTTCTGGCAGGCCGTTGAGCAGAACCGCTGCGTGCGGCTCCGGGTCGAGTCGAGGAAGAGGTCATCACAGCGGGTCGCCTCGCACTGCCTGAGGCGTTCGACGTCATCACTCCCGAGCAGCATCGCGACGGCGGTCGCGAACTCGGCCAACCAGCCGGCACCGAAGTGCAGATGCCACGGCGCGCCCTCGTGGCGCACGAGCTGCGGTGCTGCCTCGGTATCCCTGAGCAACTCGTTCACCAGGTCGACGGCCCCGTCGATATCCGGTAGCCGGCTCAGAGCGTCGTACAACGTCTTTCCGCCGGCGGCGTAGTCCGCGACGTCCACTGCTTCGACGCGGTTGGTCGTCAACCGCAAGATCGCTTGGATGGCATCGTCGTCGGGAGGAACCGCCGGCCGCCCCTGGCGCGAACCGGATCCGAAGGCGTTCGCCAGCGCGATCGCCGCGAGCAGCGACGCCTTCAGGTGATCCGTGGCCTCCACCCACCCATTATGACGAGACCCCGGGTGCTCGCGGTCATTCATGCGGAGGAGGCGGGTCAGACCAGGGCATGCCGGTGCGTGCTACCAGGGTCGTACGCCGGGGTGGAACAACATCCGTCCGCGATCCGATGAAGCCAATGGTTGCTGGAAACAACAATGACGGACATGAACCTGGTGCAGTCTCTCGATCGCCGGGCAGTCCGTGGGACGTTGTCCGAAGCTGTCGTCGATCTGTCTGCCATTCGTGACAATGTCCGCACGTTCCGGCGACTGATCCCGCAGGACGTCCTGGCCGTGGTCAAGGCCGACGCCTTCGGGCACGGCGCCGTACCGGTGGCCCGGGCCGCCGTCGAGGCGGGCGCGACCTGGCTCGGTGTCGCCCGCACCGACGAGGCGCTGCGACTGCGCGCGGGCGGCCTGACTGTTCCGATCCTCACCTGGCTGTACGACGCGGCCGAACTGATGCTGCTCGGCGATCTCGACGTGGACGTGAGCGTCTCGACCGTCGCCGAACTCCAGCGCGTCGTCTCCATCCCTTCCGTACACAACGTGCATCTCAAGCTGGACACCGGACTCCACCGGGCGGGCAGTGCACCTGACCAGTGGATCGAGCTCACCCGGGCGGCGGCGCACTACGAGGCGCTCGGCGCCGTCGCGGTCCGCGGGATCTGGTCTCACCTCTCGCACGGCGACTCCCCCGAGGCCCTGCAGAGCAGGAGACAACTACAGCTCCTGCGGACCGGGGTGAGCCTCGCCCGCCGCGCCGGGCTGCGGCCGAGCGTCGTCCACCTGGCCAACTCGGCCGGCGCGATCACACTGGACGCGCCCGACTGCGACCTGGTCCGGATCGGCGCCGGCCTGTACGGGATCGACGAGACCGGCATCGGGCCGCGGCCGGCGATGCGGCTGATGAGCAAGCTGGCCCAGGTACGCCGGATCCGCGCCGGCGAAGGGGTTTCGTACGGGCACGACTACATCGCGGACCGGGACACCACGGTCGCTCTCGTTCCGCTCGGGTACGCAGACGGGATCCCGCGAGTCGCCGTACGCGAAGCCAGCGTGCTGTCCCGGGGCGTCCGGATGCCCGTGATTGGGCGGATCGCGATGGACCAGTTCGTCGTCGACGCCGGCGACCTCGCGGTCGAACCCGGTGAGCCCGTGACCGTCTTCGGCGATGGGTCGGACGGCGCACCGACAGCGCTCGACTGGGCCGAGTGGGCCGGGACCATCCCGCACGACATCTACTGCGGCATCGGATCCCGGGTGCCCCGACGCTACGAGGAAGGCATCCAATGAAGGTCGCGGTGGTGATGGGCGGCGCGAGCCCCGAACACAAGGTCTCGCTGGCCAGCGGCAAAGGCATCGCGAAGGCGGTCGAGATCCTCGGCCACACCGCGATCCCCCTGATGATCGATGCCGAGGGCAACTGGTCGGACGGTCAGCACGAGGCGATCGAGATCCTGCAGGCGTGCGATGTCACCGTCCCGGCCCTGCATGGCGACGGCGGCGAGGACGGCGTACTGCAGGGCTTCTTCGAACAACTGAAGGTCCCGTACGTCGGCAGTGGTGTCGCAGCCAGCGCGGTCGGGCTCGACAAGCACCTGACCAAGGCAGTCCTCAAGGCTCATGGGATCGCGGTCACCCCCGGCGTGACGCTGCGCGGATCGGAGTTGACCGACACCGAGACCGCGACGCAGAAGCTGAAGGAAGCCGGTCTGGACTTCCCGTTGTTCGTGAAGCCAGGCAACGGCGGTTCGAGCTTCGGCGTGGCCCGGGCGACGAATCTGCCGACCTTGCTGGCCGCAATCGCGGATGCCGCCGTACTCGATCCGCAGGTGCTGGTCGAGCGGGAGATGGTCGGCCGGGAGATCGATCTGGCCGTGCTGGAGTTCCCGGACGGGCGGGTGGAGACCGCGCCGGCGCTGGAGATCCACAGCGATCCGGGCCAGCCGTTCTTCAACGCGACCGCCAAATACGACAGCGGTGCCACGCGATTCGTCGTACCCGCGCCGCTGGAACCAGGGTTGGCTGAGCGATTGCGGCGTACTGCTCTGGACGTCTTCGAGGTGCTCGGGTGCAAGGGGCTGGCCCGGGTGGACTTCTTCGTCCCGGCGGACGGGGACCCGGTAGTCAACGAGATCAACACGTTCCCCGGGTTCACCCCGGCGTCGCAGTTCCCCCGGATGTGGGCGGCCGCCGGCATGTCGTACGCCGAGGTAGTCGACACCCTGCTCCGCACGGCGGTGGCCAACGGATGACAGTCCTGTCGAGCGACGAGCGGACCTCGCGGATCCCGGCGATCGAGGGCCGCGAGCCGCTGGTCGACCCCTTCACGCGCGGCGAGCGGATCGCGCGGATGGCGGTGACGCAGCAGTGACCGTTCTGTTGAGCGACGAGCGGATCGCGCGGATCCCGGCGATCGAGAGTGGTGAGCCGCTGGTCGACCTGTTCACGCGGGGCATCGCGACGACGGGCCGGCAGTTCGTCCGGGAGAGCGTCGCGGACCGGCTGGCGGTGGCAGACACGTTCCTGCCGGCGGGGATCCGGCTGCACGTGGTGGAAGGGTCGCGTCCTATCGAGACCCAGCAGGAGATCTACGACGGCTACCGCGCCGAGCTCGAGCGCCTCCACCCCGGCATCTCCGCTGACGACGTACACATATTGGCGAGCCGCTTCGTCTCCCCCGTCGAAGTCGCGCCGCACGTCGCCGGCGCCGCGGCCGACCTCACGCTGGTCGGAACCCACGGTCCCCTCGACCTCGGTACGCCGATCGACGCGACCCCCGAACAAAGCAACAGCGCCTGCTTCTTCGCAGCCACCGACATCACCCGCGAAGCCCGGACGAACCGCGCGCTATTGGCCGACGTACTAACCGCCGCCGGCCTGGTCAACTACCCCACCGAGTGGTGGCACTGGTCCTACGGCGACCGCTACTGGGCCTACCTCGAGCACCACCCCGCCGCCCTCTACGGCCCAACCTCAAACCTCTCAACCCTGGCCTGACACCCCCACCCACCACGTCCGCGACAGCCGACCCAACTCCACCCACCCCCCACCACATGCCGCGACCACACCGCCTCACGGACATGCCACGCCCACGCCAACCCACGGAGGTGCTGCGGCCGCGCTGACCTCCGCGCGTCCCGCAGTCACGCCAGCCCACGCACGTCACGCGGTCACGCCGACTCACGGATGTGTCGGGATCACGTCGAGCTGCGGACGTGATGTGGTGGTTGGCCTTTGGAGGGGATGTGGTTTGTCTCCGGGCTGCGTGATGGTGCTAGTCGTGGTGGTGTGCGTCAAGTGCGCCTTCGGCGTCCCCCGGGGGTGTAGGGGCCGATTATAGCACCAACACCACCACAACACGGAGTAGGAAAACCATTCACACCAGGTCACGGTGACACGAC